>PLZH01000115.1 GCA_003152055.1 Burkholderiales bacterium | reverse complement strand
AGGTCGCCGGCCACTCGCTCCGCCGCGCGCCCGTCTGCGGCGGCGCCACGGTCGGCGGCGCAGGCGCTGCCTGCGCAGGTGCCGAGAACGGCGTGTCGAACTGCGATGGCGGCGCTCGTGGCGTCGGCATCTGCGCGGTCGGGCTGAAGGTCGTCNNTCGGCCGCATCTGGCCCGGTGGCGGAACGTGCGCGGTCGGCAGATGGGTCGGGATATGCGCGGTGTTGATGCGCGTCGGATCCGCCATGGGCTCGACCTTGCGCGTCGGCTCGTAAGCCGCCGCCGGCACCGCTGCAGCCATCGGCGGAATAGTGATGCCGGGCCGGCCGCGCGGCGGAATCGGCGCGTTGCCGTCGAGAACGGCGCGCAGTTGCTCGCCGTTCTGCGGCCGTTGGTTGGGGCGGATGGCGAGCATCCACGACACGGCTTCGAGAAAGCGTGGCGACACGCCCGGGACGATGCGGTTCTCGATCGATTCGGCGTCGTCCTGCACGGCGCGCGCCGTCGCCGGCGCCGGCGGCGCGCCGAAGAGCAGGTAGTGGATGACAGCGCCGAGCGCGTAGAGATCGGTCCACGGCCCCTGGCGCAATTGCGTCATCTCGGCGTATTGCTCGATCGGCGCGTAGCTCGGCTTGAGGATGGCGGTGAGCGACTGCGTGCGGTCGCTGATGACGCGCCGGGCGGCGCCGAAATCGAGCAGCACCGGCGGCCCGTCGGGCGGCAGGAGGATGTTGTCGGGCGCGATGTCGCGGTGATAGACGCCTTCGCGGTGGAGCAGCTCGAGGGCGGAAAGGATCGGCGCGATGACGCTACGGATCCATGCTTCGTCGGGCGGGTGCGTCATGCGCCGCCGCGTATCGCGCAGGGTGACGCCCTGCAGGAACGGCATCACCATGTAGGCGGTGGCGTTGTCTTCCCAGAAGCGGTAGACCTTGACCAGCGAAGGATGGTCGAAGCGGGCCAGCAGGCGCGCTTCGTTGACGAAAGAGCGCAGGCCGATCGCGTACGTCTCCGCGAACGAGCTTGAGCGCACCGTGATCTGCGGCCCCAGGCCGCGCGCCGCCAGCGACGCCGGCATGTACTCCTTGAGCGCCACCTCACGCTCGAGCGAATGGTCGTTCGCAAGATAGACGATGCCGAAGCCACCCACGCCGAGAACGCGGATGATTTCGAACTCGCCGAAGCGCGTTCCGGGTGGCAACGCGTCATGGTCGGTGCCGGCCGCAGGGGCGGCCTTGGACGGGGAGTCGGGCGGAAGCGTGCTCATCGAAGGAGGCGCCCGATGCTGCCCGGGCAGACTGGGAGCTTACCGCAGGCGCAGCGCCCGCCGCCACCCTCGGTCGGGGGTCGTGCGCACCATTCGTCACCTCCGCCCCGAGCGTTGACAATAGCCACCCGTTTCGACCGACCAGCCCGCCGCCTCATGGCCACCATCCTCCAGCACCTGCCCGCCGGCGAAAAGGTCGGCATCGCTTTTTCCGGCGGCCTCGACACGAGCGCGGCACTGCACTGGATGAAGCTGCACGGCGCGATTCCGTACGCCTACACCGCCAACCTCGGCCAGCCCGACGAGCCCGACTACGACGACATCCCGCGCCGGGCCATGCAATACGGCGCCGAGAAGGCGCGACTCGTCGATTGCCGCGCCCAGCTCGCCGCCGAAGGCGTCGCGGCGCTGCAATGCGGCGCCTTTCACATCTCGACGGCCGGCGTCACCTACTTCAACACGACGCCGCTCGGCCGCGCCGTCACCGGCACGATGCTGGTCGCCGCGATGAAGGAAGACGGCATCGACATCTGGGGCGACGGCAGCACCTTCAAAGGCAACGACATCGAGCGCTTCTACCGCTACGGCCTGCTCGTCAATCCGTCTCTTCGCATCTACAAGCCCTGGCTCGACCAGGCCTTCATCGACGAGCTCGGCGGGCGCGCCGAGATGTCGGCATTCATGCAGAAGGCGGGCTTCGCCTACAAGATGTCTTCGGAGAAGGCGTACTCGACCGACTCGAACATGCTAGGCGCGACGCACGAGGCGAAGGACCTCGAACAGCTGGCCAGCAGCGTCACCATCGTCCAGCCGATCATGGGCACGGCGTTCTGGCGCGACGAGGTCGAGGTAAAACGCGAGTCGTTGACCGTGCGCTTCGATGAAGGGCGGCCGGCGGCGCTCAACGGCGTCGAGTATCCCGATCTTGTCGAGCTAATCTTCGAGGCCAATCGCATCGGCGGCCGCCACGGCCTGGGCATGAGCGACCAGATCGAGAACCGCATCATCGAGGCGAAGAGTCGCGGCATCTATGAAGCTCCGGGCATGGCGCTTCTGTTCATCGCTTACGAGCGGCTGGTCACGGGCATCCATAACGAAGACACGATCGAACAGTACCGCGACAACGGCCGCCGCCTCGGCCGGCTCCTCTACCAGGGCCGCTGGTTCGACCCCCAGGCGATCATGCTGCGCGAGACGGGCGAGCGCTGGGTCGCCCGCGCCATCACGGGCGAGGTGACGATCGAGCTGCGCCGCGGCAACGACTACTCGATCATGAACACGAGTTCGCCCAATCTCACGTACAAGCCGGAGCGGCTGACGATGGAAAAAGGCGAGTCGATGTTTTCCCCGCAGGACCGCATCGGCCAGCTGACGATGCGCAACCTCGACATCGCCGATACACGCGAGAAGCTCACGACATATGCGAAGGCGGGGCTTCTGTACTCTGGCGCCGGAGCGGCGCTGCCGCAGCTCGGCGACAAGACACCGAAGGCATAGCACGCCAGAAATCCCCTGCGGCTTCGCAACGATGAAATTGCTAGGATCAATGCTGCGATGTTCGCAGGCCGTGGATGTGGGGCATCGAGGCAATCATGCGTACTTGCTTTTCGTCGATGGCGAATGCGCTGGCCGCCGTCCTAATTCTGGCGGCCTGCGCCCCGGCTTTCGCCCAGAAGCGCTATGACCCGGGCGCCAGCGACACCGAGATTCGCATCGGCAACGTGACCCCGCGGACGGGCGCGTTCTCGGAGTTCAGTGCCGAGCCTGGTGCGCAGGCCGACTACTTTCGCATGATCAACGACCGGGGCGGCATCAACGGTCGCAGGATCAACTTCATCAGCCTCGACGACGGCTCCGACCCGCGCAGATCCGTCCGCCTGGCCCGGCAGCTCGTCGAGCAGGACAACGTGCTGCTTCTGTTCAGTACCTTCGGCAATGCGGCCAACGTCGAGATCCGCGCGTATGCCAACACGCAGAAGATTCCTCACCTGTTCGTGCAGAGCAGCTCTGCGGTCTTCGACGGAGCCCGGCGGACTACCAGCCCATCAAGGATCTGTACCTCGTGCGCTTCGACGGCAAGGACTGGGTGTCCGTGGCCGCCCGTTGATCGACCACGGTTGCTGCAGGTCGGGATCAGCGCGCGAGTGCAGCAACGAAACCCCGACTCAGGGTGACCTCGGCAGCTACTCTCGTGCGGGCGCGCTTCGGTCGCCGCCAACGCGACGCCGATAGCGCGGTTATACGACCACGGGCTCGTGCTCGAGGCGAATGCCGAAGCGCCCGTAGACGCTTTCCTGGATGGCGAGAGCCAGGGTCATCACTTCCGAGCCGATCGCGGCGCCGCGATTGACGAGCACGAGCGCATGCTTCTCGTAGACGCCGGCCTGCCCCACGGTCTTACCCCTCCAGCCGCAGGCATCGATCATCCAGGCGGCGGCGAGCTTGACGCTGCCGTCGGGCATCGGATAGTGAACGATCTCCGGATCGCGGCCGATGATGTCGCGGCACTGCTCGGGCGTGACGACCGGGTTCTTGAAGAAGCTTCCGGCGTTGCCGATGGCGGCCGGGTCGGGAAGCTTGGCGCGGCGAATCGACGCGACCCATTCGAAGATCTGGCGCGCATCGGGCGAGGCGATGCCCGTCTCGGCCATCTTCCTTTGCAGTTCCAGGTAGCCCAGCACCGGCCGCCACGGTCGCGGCAGGCGCAAGCGCACGCGTGTGATCAGGCTGTGGTTCGCCAGCGCGTGCTTGAAGACGCTGTCGCGATATGCGAAGGCACAGCTGCCGGGGCCGAGGACGACGCTGCGGCCAGTCACCAGATCGACGGCATCGAGCGACTCGAAGCGGTCTTTCAGCTCGACGCCGTACGCCCCGATGTTCTGCACCGGGCCGGCGCCGACGGTGCCCGGAATCAGCGCCAGGTTTTCGAGCCCCGGGCAGCCCGCGTCGAGCGTGAACTCGACGAGATCGTTCCAGTTCTCGCCGGCGCCGGCCTCGACGATCCAGGCACCGGAGCGCTCCTCGACGATGCGCATCCCGCGCACCTCGACCTTGAGCACGACCTGCGGCATGTCGCGCGTCACGATGATGTTGCTGCCACCTCCGAGAATGAACTTGGGCGCGTGGCCAAGCTTCGGGTCGTCGACAACGCGGCGCACGTCGGCGTCGCTGGTGATGCGAACGAGCGTTTGCGCCACCGCTGGCAGGCCGAAGGTGTTATAGGGCTTGAGACTCACACCTGAGTCGATTTGCATGGGAGAATTTTCGCCGATCCGCGGTGACGAAACGACAAACATCGACGGCCCGAGGAGACGACAATGCCCAGCTTTGATTCCGTGCTCGAACCCAACCTCGTCGAGGTGAAGAACGCCGTCGATCAGACCGCCAAGGAGATCGGCACCCGCTTCGACTTCAAGGGCTCCTCGGCGCGCGTCGAGCTGAAGGAGAAGGAAATCACGCTCTTTGCCGACAGCGATTTCCAGATCGGCCAGGTGATCGATATCCTGCTTGCCAAGCTCGCCAAGCGCAGCGTCGACACGCGCTTTCTCGACCGCGGCGCGAAGATCGAGAAGATCGGCGGCGACAAGGTCAAGCAGCTCGTCATCGTCAAGAGCGGCATCGACAGCGAGACGGCGAAGAAACTTCAGACGGCCGTGAAGCAGAGCAAGCTCAAGGTCCAGGCCTCGATCCAGGGCGACACGGTACGGGTCAGCGGCGCCAAGCGCGACGAGCTGCAGGCGGCGATGGCGCTCATCCGCAAGGAGATCGCCGACCAGCCTCTTTCTTTCACCAATTTCCGTGATTAGGTGACGCCCTCCACGCTCACCGCGTTCGCCGCCCCCCGAGGGGGCGCGCAGCGCTCTTCGGGCGGCCGGGCAGGCGCGGCGCGGCGCGCTCTCGCCGTGGCGGCCGCACTGGCCTGCCTCGGCGGCGCCTCGGCGCAGACGGTCTCGATGGGTGGCAGCCTCGGCAGCCGCGCCTTGCTGGTCATCGACGGCAACGCGAGAAGCGTCGCCGTCGGCAGCAGCGTCGACGGCGTGCGGCTCGTCAGCGTCACCGGCAACGACGCGATCGTCGAAGTGAAGGGCCAGCGCGTCACGCTGCAGCTCGGCGGCGCGCCCGCCAACCTCGGCGGCACGCCGAGCGAAGGCACGGGCCGGCAGATCGTGCTCACCGCGCAAAGCGGCGGCCACTTCTTCACCTCGGGGCTGATCAACGGCCATACCGTGCGCTTCGTCGTCGACACCGGTTCCACCAACATCGCCATGAGCGAGGCCGAGGCGACCCGGATCGGCTTGGAATTCAAGAACGGCATGCTCGGCTACAGCAATACGGCCAACGGCGTCGTCATCTCGCACCGCGTCCCGCTCGCTTCGGTGCGTATCGGCGACGTCCAGGTCTACAACGTCGACGCGACGGTCCTGCCGGCGACGCTTCCCTACGTGTTGCTGGGCAACAGCTTTCTCGAGCGATTCCAGATGCGGCGCGAGAACGACCAGCTCACCCTCGACAAGCGCTACTGAAGCCCCGCCTCGGCGCCGCCTGTCGCGGCGCGGACAGACCGAATCGCACGGTCGTGCTAAAAACCTCCTGTCGCTCCTCCACCGCCGGCGACCCGGAGACATCGATGGACCTCACCTTCACGCCCGACGAGCAGGCCTTTCGCGAGAAGATCCACGCCTGGGTCGCACAGAACCTGCCCAAAGACATCAGCGACAAGGTCCGCAACTCGATCCGCCTGACGCGCGACGACATGCAGCGCTGGGCCAAGATCCTCGGCAAGAACGGCTGGCTCGGCTGGGGCTGGCCGAAGGAGTTCGGCGGTCCGGGCTGGAACGCGATCCAGAAGCACCTGTTCGAGGAAGAGACGGCCCTGGCCGGGGCGCCGCGCGTCGTGCCCTTCGGGCCGGTGATGGTGGCACCGGTGATCATGGCCTTCGGCTCGCCCGAGCAGCAGAAGCGCTTCCTCCCCGGCATCGCCAGCGGCGAGGTCTGGTGGAGCCAGGGCTACAGCGAGCCGGGCTCGGGCTCGGACCTCGCATCGCTAAAGACACGCGCCGAGCGGCGCGGCGAAAGGTACATCGTCAACGGCCAGAAGACCTGGACCACGCTCGGCCAGTTCGGCGACTGGATCTTCTGCCTCGTTCGCACCTCGAACGAAGGCAAGCCGCAGACCGGGATCAGCTTTCTTCTCATCGACATGAAGAGCCCGGGCGTCACGGTACGGCCGATCATCACGATGGATGGCGAGCACGAAGTCAACGAGGTCTGGTTCGACAACGTCGAGGTGCCGGCCGACCAGCTCATCGGCGAGGAGAACAAGGGCTGGACGTACGCCAAGTACCTGCTCGCCCACGAGCGCACCAACATCGCCGACGTCAATCGCGCCAAGCGCGAGCTCGAACGCCTGAAGCGCATCGCCAGGGCCGAGGGCGTCTACGATGACGCGCGCTTTCGCGACGAGATCGCCAAGCTCGAGGTCGACGTCGTCGCGCTCGAGATGATGGTGCTGCGCGTCCTCTCGGCGGAAAAGAGCGGCAAGCAGAGCCTCGACGTCGCCGGGCTGCTCAAGATCCGCGGCAGCGAGATCCAGCAGCGCTACACCGAGCTCATGATGCTCGCCGCCGGCCCTGCGGCCGTGCCGCTGCGCAAGGAAGCGATGGAAGCCGGCTGGCAGGCCGACCACGCCGGCGGCGCCTTCGTCGCGCCGCTCGCCGCCACCTACTTCAACATGCGCAAGACGACGATCTACGGCGGCAGCAACGAGGTGCAGAGAAACATCGTTGCCCAAACAGTCCTCGGGAGTTGATCATGGACTTCGATTTCAGCGACGACCAGGAAATGCTGCGCGACTCGGTGCGCAAGTGGGTCGAGAAGAGCTACGACTTCGAGCGCCGGCGTGCCGTCGTCAAGTCCGGCGGCTTTTCGCGGGAGGCATGGCAAGGTCTCGCCGACCTCGGCCTGCTCGGGCTCCAGGTCCCGGAAGCGCAGGGCGGGATGGGCTTCGGCGCGGTCGACGCGATGGTCGTGATGGAAGAGCTCGGCCGCGGCCTCGTCCTCGAGCCGTATGCCGCCGTCTCGCTGGTCGCGACGCATCTCCTGCAGGCTGGGCACGCGCCTTCGGCGGCGCTGTGGCTCGAAGGCATCGCCAGGGGCGGCCCGGGTGTCGTCCTCGCACAGGAAGAGCGGCATTCGCGTTATCGCCTGGATCACGTGCAGACCCGCGCACAGCACAACGGCAGCAACTGGCGACTGAGCGGCACCAAGATCGGCGTTCCCGACGGGGGCCAGGCCGGCGCCTTCATCGTTTCGGCGCGAACGAGCGGCGCCGACGACGATGCGGGCGGCGTCGCTCTCTTTCTCGTCTCGAAGGGCGAGCCCGGCGTCGAGCTGAAGCCGTATCCGACCCAGGACGGCGCGAAGGCGGCCGATCTCGTTCTCAGCGAGGCGAGCGGTATCGAGCTGCTGGCCGCAGGCGATGCGATGCCGGCGCTCGAGCACGCCGTCGACATCGGCATCGCGGCGCTCTGCGCCGAAGCCGTCGGCGCGATGGACAGGCTCGTCGCGCTCACCGTCGAGTACATGAACACGCGCAAGCAGTTCGGCGTGCCGATCGCGAGCTTCCAGGCGCTGCGCCACCGCATCGCCGACGTGAAGATGCAGCTCGAGCTGGCGCGCTCGATGAGCTATTTCGCGGCACTCAAGCTCGCCGAGCCGGCGCCGGCTCGGCGGCGTGCGCTCTCGCAGGCCAAGGTGCAGCTCGGCCAGTCGATGCGCTTCGTCGGCCAGCAGTGCATCCAGCTGCACGGCGGCATCGGCGTGACCGACGAGTACGCGGCGAGCCACTACTTCAAGCGCCTTACGGTCATCGAAATGAGCTTCGGCGACACGATGTTCCATCTCGGCGAAGTCTCGGCGCGCATGCAGGACACGGCCGGCGTCTTCGCCTGAAGGCTCGAATCTTTCTGCTGCGCGGTCCTATCTTGCGATTCTGGTGCTCGCCGTACGCCGGTGCGGCTCCGCTCCTCGTCGCAACTTCAACCCGCTCGCGACGAAATCTTCACGCCTTCCACGCTCATGGCCTTCGGACTCACCGCAGTTAGCGGCCTCTCGGTCGGTCATTTCACCGACGCGCGGCGGCCCACAGGCTGCACCGTCGTTCTCGCCGATGGCGGCGCGGTCTGCGGCGTCGACGTGCGCGGCGCGGCGCCCGGCACGCGCGAAACCGAGCTGCTGTCGCCGATCAATGCCGTCGAGAAGGTCCACGCGATCCTGCTTTCGGGCGGCAGCGCCTTCGGGCTCGACGCGGCGAGCGGCGTCATGCGCTGGCTCGACGAACGCGGCGTCGGCATCGCGGTCGGCCCGAAGCGGGCCGACGGTCGCGCCGTCACGGTGCCTATCGTGCCGGCCGCCATCCTCTTCGATCTATGGGTCGGCGACGCGTCGATCCGGCCCGACGCCGCTTCAGGTTACGCCGCGTGCGCGGCCGCGACCGGCGAGACGCCGGCCGAAGGAAACATCGGCGCTGGCGCCGGTGCCAGCGTCGGCAAGCTCTTCGGCATCGGCCGGGCGATGCGCGGCGGTCTCGGCACAGCGTCGATCTCGGTCGGCGGCCTGACCGTCGCGGCGCTCGTCGCCGTCAACGCGATGGGCGACGTGATCGATCCATCGAACGGTAGGATCATCGCCGGCGCACGCTCCGACGACGGCCGCGGCTTTCTCGACCAGATGGCGGCGCTGCGCTGCGGCGACTGGCCGCGCTCGATGCACGTGCTGCCGGCCGCAGCGACGACGCTCGCCATCGTCGCCACCGATGCGCTGCTGACCAAGGCCGAGGCGAACAAGGTCGCGCAGATGGCGCACGACGGCCTGGCGCGCACGATCCATCCGATCCACACGATGAGCGACGGTGACGTCGTCTTCGCGCTCGCCACGGGCACGAGCGGCACGCGCGCGCACACGACGATCGTCGGCGCCCTCGCTGCCGACATGCTCGCGGCAGCCGTGCTGCGCGGCGTGCGCGCCGCGACCTCGCTGCACGGCGAAGGGCTGCCCGCGCTTCCCGCCGCCCGCGACTTCGCGGCCGCGACTTCAGCAGACAACGAATCGGACAAGTCATGAAGCACCCGTCGCCACGCTCGATGTCAAGACGCCGCCTCCTCCTCGCCGCCGCGGCCATCGGCGCGGCGCCGTTCGTCGCGTGCGCCACGCGACCTGGCGCCGGCGAGCTGCCGCCGATCGTTTTCGTTCCGGGCAACGGCGACACCGCGGCGATCTGGATGACGACGATCTGGCGCTTCGAATCGAACGGCTGGCCGCGCGACCGTCTCCATGCCATCGACATGCCCTACCCGCTCGCCCGTGACGACGACGCGAAAGAGCAGCCCGGCCGCAGCTCGGCGGCCGAGCACATGGCGTATCTGGCCGCGGAAGTGAAGAAGGTGCTCGCCGCGACGGGTGCCTCGAAGGTCGCGCTGGTCGGCAATTCGCGCGGCGGCTACGCGATCCGCAATTTCATCGCCAACGGCGACGGCGGGAGCGTTGTCTCGCACGTGATCCTCGGCGGCGTGCCGAATCACGGCGCCTGGGCTCACGGCGGCTTCTTGCCGGGCAACGAGTTCAACGGGATCGCTCCGTTCCTCACCGGGCTCAACGCGCCACAAGGCCCCGAAGGCAACGAAGTCGCGTCCGGTATGCGCTGGATGACGATCCGCTCCGACCACAACGACAAGTACGCGCAGCCCGACGGCGTCTGGATAGGCCAGCGCGGCACGCCGACGAACATCACCTCCGAAGGACCCGCGCTCAAGGGCGCGGAGAACGTCGTCATCGCCGGGCTCGATCACCGTGAGTCCGCGTTCAGCGTCAAGGCGTTCGCCGAAATGTATCGCTTCATCACCGGCAGGCCGCCGGCGACGCTTGCGATCGTGCCGGAGGCTTCCGTGGTCCTCGACGGCGTCGTGAGTGGGCTCGGCCTCAACAACGTGGAAGGCAACTACCCGACGAATCTTCCGCTCGTCGGCGCCTCGCTCGAGGTCTATGCGACGAACACCGCAACCGGCGAGCGCCTCGGCGCGGCCGTGCATCGCAAGACGATCGGCAGCGGTGGCCGCTGGGGTCCGTTCGTGGCCGATGCTGCCGCCCACTACGAGTTCGTCGTCGCCGCGCCCGGCTATGCGACGACGCACATCTATCGCTCGCCTTTTCCGCGCTCTTCGGACATCGTCAGCCTCCATCCGGAGCGCCTTGCCGGCGCCGACCGCGACGTCAAATCTCTCGTCATCTTCAACCGCACGCGGGGCTACTTCGGCGTGCCGCGCGATCGCATCGTTCTCGATGGCGTCAGCCCTCCGGCGGGCATTCCGGCCGGCGTGCCGGGCATCTCGACGGCTCGCCTCAAGGTCGCCGACACGGTCGGCCGCGCGGTGGTCGGCGAATTCAACGATGAACGCATCGTCGGGCGGGCCTGGCCGGCGGCGGAGAACCAGGTCGTCGTGCTCGACCTGACCGGCTGAGCAGATGAAGCTCGCCCAGCTCCTCTTCACGCAAGGCTTCGGCACGCGGCGCGAGTGCGCGGCTCTGCTGCGTTCGGGCCTGGTCGTGATCGCCGGCGAAGTGCGCGACGATGGCGACGAGGAGCTCGAGCCGCAGGGGCTGCGCTTCGTCGTTCGTGGCGAATCGTGGGTCTACGCCGAGCGCGCACTCCTCGTCATGAACAAACCCACGGGCTACGAATGCTCGCAAAAGCCCAGGCATCACCCGAGCGTGATGAGCCTGCTGCCCGCGCCGCTACGCGTGCGCGGCGTGCAGCCGGTGGGCCGGCTCGATGCCGACACGACCGGCCTCTTGCTTTTCACCGACGACGGCGCGTTGATTCACCGGCTCAGCTCGGCGAAGAAGCACGTGCCCAAGCTCTACGAGATCGAGACCGTCGATCCGGTAACCGATGCCCAGATCGACGGGCTGCGCCGCGGCGTCGTGCTGCATGCCGACCCGGCGCCGGTCCGCGCGGCAGCATGCGATAGAACAGGCGAACGAGCGCTGCGCATGACGCTGCTCGAAGGCAAGTACCACCAGGTCAAGCGCATGGTGACCGCCGCCGGCAATACAGTGCAGCACCTGCACCGCAGTCGCTATGGCGCCCTCGCACTGCCCGCAGACCTGGCGCCCGGCCAGTGGCGTTGGCTGGACGGGCCGGTCGCGGTGCTGGGCGCCGGCTGACGAAAGAGGGCACGCCGTGAGCGCCGCCTGGGCGCCGTGAGGGTCGCGATCCGCTTCCGATGCCGTGGCCCCGAGCCGACGGGCTGCGGCCGGGTCGAGTACGCTGCGGTCCGACCTCGCATCTTGGCGCCGAGCCCGCGCATGAAAGACCCCCTCGGGAGAAACCGATGAACGCCGCTTTCACCCATGCCCCGCTGCCGGCGCAACCGTTCTTCTCGACGCCGGAGCAGCGGCTCGCGCTCGCCCGTGAGCGCTTTTTCGAGCAAGGCATCCGCCCATCGGGGTTGGTCGGCGAAGGTGTGATCCAGTCCTGGTCGCGCTGCCTGCAGGCCCATCGCGACCCGGGCGAGGCGATTGCCTTCAACCCGGTGACCGAGAGCCGCATCCATTCCGCGCTCGGGCGCAGCCGGATGCTGCGCGAGACGGCGGCGGCCGATCTGAAGGAGCTCGAAGCCGCACTCGCGGGGACGACCTGCACCGTGCTGCTCACCGATCAGCACGGTGTCGTCGTTCACGTCGGCCGGCCGGGTGAAACATCCGGTGAGGCGGTGCTGCCGCTGGCGGCAAGGATCGGCGTCAACCTCGGCGAAGACAGCGTCGGCACGAACGCGCCGGGGCTGACGGCGCGAACCGGGCAAGCCAGCATCGTCCTCGGCGGTGAGCACTTCTTCGGCTGCGTCCAGGTCATGCACTGCGCCGCCGCGCCGATCCGCGACGTGCGCGGGCAAGTCGCCGGCGTGCTCGACATCTCGACCGAGTCGCGTCCCTTCGGCTTCGACGCCGCGGCGGTCGTCGGCCTGTTCGCGACGGCGATCGAGAACCGCCTGCTGCGGACGCAATCGACCGAGCACATCGTCGTTCACCTGCAGACCACGCCGGCGCTGCTCGATACGCCGATGGAAGGCCTGGCCGCGATCGCCACGAACGGACGGATCGCCTGGGCCAACGGCGCCGCGGCCAAGCTGCTGGGCGTGGCCTCGTTCGGCTGCGAACTCGGCGCCGAAGAGGTATTCGCGCTGCGCCTGACTGCACTGTCGGCGTTGACCCGCGAAGCCGACGCGAAGCAGCACCGGCTGCCGAGTGGCCTCATGGTCTGGTTGCGCGCGCACATGCAGGCGCCCGATGGCGCCGGGCGCATCGTCAAGATCGGTGCGACCGATCATCGCCGCGATGCGAGTCTTTCGCGGCCTTCATCGTCCTGAGCTCGCCGAGCTTCGGCTCGGCGCACTTCGACAGCCTGTCTTCGGGCGCGCGCGCTGGCCGAGTAAGACCGAAGTCGCGGCATTGACGGAAATCGCTCGCGCCGAACCAGAGCGGCGACGATCGTCGTGAGCTTGTGCCTTGTTCACGGGCATTCGCGGCGCCCGCCCTCAAGCCGGGCGTCGCCATACCGAAAGAGGGCTGCGCCTGGACGGCCGTGCGCGCGGCAGGGTGTGCCACCACCACAATCGGGAGCAGGCCCTTGTCGACACTTTATCTTCTCGCCTTCTGCGGCGTGTGCGCCGTCGTGCTCGGCGTGATGTTCGACGCCGTCGAGGGCGTCTCGCGCAAGCCCACGTGGCATGCGCATCGGTCATTGCCGGCAGTCGCCGAGGTACCGGCACGGCTCGTCCGCCCGATCCCGATCCTGGACGTCGAGCCGCATCATTCGGGGTTCGCCGGCCTGACGAACGACGAGGAATGGAGCATGACGGCCTGACCTGCGTCGCCTGCCGCTCCGGGCGGCAGTCTTTCGCCCACGGGAAGGCACCCGCGGCGCGTCGGGCCGGTCGGCAAAGATAATCTGCCGATGCGCGTCTTCCACGGCTTCCATCATCGCGACCTCGCCCGGGCCTGCGCGCTCACGATCGGCAACTTCGACGGCGTCCATCGTGGCCATCAGGCGATGCTGGCGCTGCTCGTGTCCGAAGCGGCGCATCGCGGCCTGACGCCGACGGTGATGACCTTCGAGCCGAACCCGCGCGACTATTTTGCGACCCTCGCCGGCAGGCCTGATGCCGCACCGGCACGCATCGCAACGCTGCGCGACAAGCTGGGCGAGCTCGAGCGCTGCGGCATCGCGCAGTCCGTCGTGTTGCGCTTCGACGCCGCCTTCGCCGCGCAGTCGCCGAACACCTTCATCGATAACGTGCTCGTCGCCGGCCTCGGCTCGCGCTACGTGCTCGTCGGCGACGATTTCCGCTTCGGCGCCAAGCGCGCCGGCGACTACGCGATGCTCGACGCCGCCGGTACGGTGCACGGCTTCGACGTCGCGCGCATGATGAGCTACGAAGTGCACGGCGAGCGCGTCTCGAGCTCGGCGGTGCGCGCCGCGCTCGCCGCCGGCGACATGAGGCAGGCCGAGTCGCTGCTCGGCCGGCCCTACAGCATCAGCGGCCACGTCATCCACGGCGCGAAGCTCGGCCGTGCCCTCGGCGAAAGCGCACGCGGTCGCGGCGACGGCTTTCGCACTCTCAACCTGCGCTTTCGCCATCGGCGGCCGGCGGCGATGGGCATCTTCGTCGTTCGCGTGCACGGCCTCGGCAAGGCGCCGCTCGACGGCGTCGCCAGCCTCGGCCGTCGGCCGACCGTCGACGACAGCGGCCGCGTCCTGCTCGAGGTCCACGTCCTCGATTGGCCCGCCGGCCTCGGCGCCGAAGGGGGCTACGGTAAACTAGTCCGCGTGGAACTGCTCGCCAAACTCCGCAACGAAGCCTGCTACGACTCGCTCGCCGCGCTCGCCGCCGCGATCGGCCGCGACCGCGACGATGCGCGCGCCTGGCTCGCCACCGAGGCGGCGGGGGCCGCGACCGGGCGGCAGACGGCGCGCGACCGAATTTGACCCTCGATGCCGCCGGCTTCGCTCCGCGTGGTGCGAAGCGCCCTTCGCGATCGACGCCCCACCACCCTCGATCGCCCGCATCGATGATGTGACCCGAAGGCGCCCTCGCGCCCTCGCTCCGAAAGACTCGCCGACATGGCTGACGCGCCTGCCACCTCGCCCGCGATCGACTATCGCCAGACTCTGAACCTGCCGGACACGCCGTTTCCGATGCGTGGCGACCTGCCGAAGCGCGAGCCCGGCTGGGTCAAGCAATGGAGCGAAGACGGCGTCTACCAGCGACTGCGCGAGGTGCGCCACGGCCAGCCGCGCTTCGTGCTGCACGACGGGCCGCCGTATGCCAACGGTCAGTTGCACGTCGGCCACGCGGCGAACAAGATCCTCAAGGACATGATCGTCAAGGCGCGGCAGCTCGCCGGCTTCGACGCGCGCTACACCCCGGGCTGGGATTGCCACGGCCTGCCGATCGAAAACCAGATCGAGAAGACCTTCGGCCGCGGCCTTGCCCGCGCCGACGTGCAGGCGAAGAGCCGCGCCTTCGCGACCGAGCAGATCGCGCAGCAGATGGCCGACTTCAAGAGAGTCGGCGTCCTGGGCGACTGGCAGCATCCGTACCGGACGATGGACTTCGGCAACGAGGCCGGCGAGATCCGCGTCCTGAAGCGCATCATCGAACGCGGCTTCGTCTATCGCGGCCTGAAGCCCGTCTACTGGTGCTTCGACTGCGGCTCGTCGCTGGCCGAGTTCGAGATCGAGTACACCGACCGCAAGTCGACGACGGTCGATGTCGGCTTTCTCGCGGCCGATCCCGGCAAGCTTGCCGCCGCCTTCGACGTCGCACGGTTCACGAAAGATGCCTTCGCCGTCATCTGGACGACGACGCCATGGACGCTGCCCGCGAACCAGGCGCTCAACCTCAACCCGAAGCTCGAGTATTCGCTCGTCGATACCGAGCGCGGCCTGCTCGTTCTCGCGAGCGCGCTGGTCGAGAAGTGCCTCGCGCGCTTCGGGCTCGAAGGCCGCGTCGTCGCGCGCGTTCCCGGCGAGCGGCTCGACGGTCTCGAGTTCCGCCACCCGCTCGCGGCCGTCGATCGGGGCTACGACCGCATCGCGCCGGTCTACCTCGCTGAGTACGCGACGGCCGAAGACGGCACCGGCATCGTCCACTCGGCGCCGGCCTATGGCATCGAGGACTTCAATTCCTGCCGCGCCCACGGCCTCGCGCTCGACGCCATCCTGAACCCGGTCCAGGGCAACGGCGCCTACGACGCGGCCCTGCCGCTCTTCGGCGGCCAGGACATCTGGAAGGCGACGCCGCGCATCGTCGAGGCGCTGCGCGACGCCGGGCGGATCTTCGACAGCTCGACCCTCTTGCACAGCTACCCGCATTGCTGGCGCCACAGGTCAGCGGTCGTCTATCGTGCCGCGGCGCAATGGTTCGTGCGCATGGACGAGCCCGACGCATCGACGGCCGGCGTTTTCGCTGTCGACCCGGCGCCGCAGACCTTGCGCGAGATGGCGCTCGACGCCATCGACGCGACGGAGTTCTATCCGGAGAACGGGCGAGCGCGGCTGCACGACATGATCGCGCACCGGCCCGACTGGTGCGTCAGCCGGCAGCGCAACTGGGGTGTGCCGCTGCCCTTCTTCCTGCACAAGGTGACGGGCGAGCTGCACCCCGACACGCTCGCGCTGATCGACCGCGCCGCCGACATCGTCGAGCAAGGCGGCGTCGAAGCGTGGTCGCGGCTTTGCGCCGAAGACGTGCTCGGCAGCGGCGCCGCGGACTACACCAAGAGCAACGACATCCTCGACGTCTGGTTCGATTCCGGCTCGACCTTCTTTCACGTGCTGCGAGGCAGCCATCCGGGCACGACGATTCCGGACGACCATGGCGCCAGCCCCGAGGCCGATCTCTATCTCGAAGGCCACGACCAGCACCGTGGCTGGTTCCACTCGTCGCTGCTGATCGCCTGCGCGCTCGAAGGCCATGCTCCGTACCGGGGCCTGCTGACGCACGGCTTCACGGTCGACGGCGCCGGCCGCAAGATGAGCAAGAGCCTCGGCAACTTCATTGCCTTGCACGAGGTGACGAGCAAGCTCGGCGCCGAGATCATCCGCCTCTGGTGCGCGGCGACCGACTACTCGGGCGACCTGGCGATCGACGACAAGATCCTCGCCCGCGTCGTCGACTCCTATCGGCGCATCCGCAACACCTTGCGTTTTCTGCTTGCGAACACGAGCGACTTCGACGCGGCGAAAGAGGCGGTGCCGCCCGGCGATATGCTCGAGATCGACCGCTGGGCCCTGGCGCGCAGCGCCGCGCTACAGACCGAGATCGTCGGCGACTTCGACGCGGCGCGCGGCGTCTTCAGCGGCGGCCACTACGGCGCATACGAGTTCCACCCGGTCGTCGCCAAGCTGCAGGTCTTCTGCTCGGAAGACCTCGGCGCCTTCTATCTCGACATCCTAAAAGACCGCCTCTACACGACCGCGCCGAAGTCGCTCGCCCGCCGCTCGGCGCAGACCGCGCTGACGCTGATCGCCCATGCCATGCTGCGCTGGATGGCGCCTTTTCTCAGCTTCACCGCCGAGGAGGCGTGGAAGGTGTTCGGGCCCAAGACGTCGCCTTCGATCTTCGCCGAGACGTATCTCGATGCGCGTGCCTGGGGCGACGACGCCTTGCTCGCGAAATGGGCGCGCATCGCCGAGGTTCGCGCCGAATCGAACCGACAGATCGAGACGCTACGCGCCGAAGGAAGGCTCGGCTCGTCGCTGCAGGCGGAGGTCACGATCAAGGCCGGCCCGAAGCGCCTGGCCGAGCTCGTCGCGCTCGGCGACGACCTCAGGTTCGTGCTCATCACTTCGGCGGCCCGCCTCGAGTCGGCCGGCGACACGGCAGACCCGAACGAGTTCTTCGTCCATGCGGCCGTCAGCGAAGGGATCAAGTGCGAGCGCTGCTGGCACTGGCGCCGCGACGTCGGCATCGACGCCGCGCATCCGACGATCTGTGGCCGCTGCACGAGCAATCTCCTCGGTGCCGGCGAAATGCGGCGGGTGGCCTGAGCATGGCCGCCAGACGATCGGGCTCGATCTGGCCCTGGCTCGGCATCGCGCTGGCCGTCATCCTCGTCGACCAGCTGACGAAGACGATCATCTCGGGCACCGTCCAGGTGAACGAAACGCGCACCGTCAGTGCGTTCCTCGACATCGTCTGCGCCCACAACACCGGCGCCGCGTTCTCGTTTCTCGCCGGCGCATCGGGTTGGCAGCGCTGGTTCTTCATCGGCCTCGGCATTGCCGCCGCGGCCTTCATCGTCTGGCTGCTGGCGCGTCACGGCGGCCAGCGCCTGTTCGGCTGGGCGCTCGCCCTCATCCTCGGCGGCGCCGTCGGCAACGTCATCGACCGCCTATGGCACGGCTACGTCGTCGACTTCATCCAGGTCCACTGGCGCGGCTCGTACTTCCCGTCGTTCAACGCCGCCGACAGCGCCATCACGATCGGCGCCGGCCTGCTGATCCTCGACGAACTGCTGCGCGTGCGCCGCTCGCGCTGAGGAGCGCACCGCCGGCCGGGCGGTCGCGTCCGGACCGGTTCACGGCCTGCCGAAGGTCTGCGTCCAGTAGATGTCCATCGCGCTGCCGGGATTCGCTGCATAGGCGGCGCCCATGTCGGCGAATTCCGGCGCCATGATATTGACGCAGTGGCCCGGGCTTGCGAGCCAGCCTGCGACGACCTGCTCCGGCGAACCGAGGCCGGCCGCAATGTTCTCGCCGATGTGGTGCCAGCGATATCCCGAGCGCGTGGCGCGCTGGGCCACGGAGTTGCCGGACGGGTCGGTGTGGCTGAAATAGTTCTTCTGCGCCATGTCGTGGCTGTGCGCCAGCGCCGCTTCGGCCAGCGCCTCGTTCCACGCCAGGGGCCCGACTGCCGCGAATTGCCGCTGCCCGCAGGCACGCGGCCGGCCGCGCGCTTCATTGACGAGACGCAGGATCCTCTTGCCCGCTTCGCGCCAGTCGCCGAGATCTTTGGGAAGCAGCGGCCTGGCGAGATTGATTCGCCAGGTATCGCGCGAACGGGCGACGCCGACCTGCGAATAGCGCGGATCGAGCAGGGCGCGGCAGTAGCGCTCCTCGATGAGGCGCAGCGCCTGCACCGCGTCGCCGACTCCAGAGACGATGATGGTCGTGGCCGATGCGACCCGATAGCCGCTCGCCGACAAGGCCTCGCCCAGGTTTTCCGAGGTGCCCGGGTCGACTCCGGCGAGCGCCGCAGAAGGCGACAGCGGCGCGGCCATCGGCTCGCGCCTGCCTTCACATTCGTGCGGCTCGGCCCGGTAGTCGTTGATCAGTCCGACGAGATCGTCTTCGCCGCTCGCCCGCGACAAGGAGCACAGCGCCAGCAGTGCGGCCGGAAGAAAAAGCCAGGGTGCCACCCGCACGCGTCGCACCCTGCGCTCATCGCCCGGGCCAATGGCGCGCCCACACCGCGGCGATGCGCGGATCGGCATCGAACGTCGCTTCGGCCGCCGCCGATCCGGAGCCCTGCGTGCCGTACAGGGTGAGCATGCGGCGTGCTCCTGTCAGGGAATGAGAACGCTCGAGCCGACGGTCTTGCGTGCCTCGAGGTCGCGATGCGCCTGCGCCGCATCGGCGAGGGCATAGCGCTGCTCGACATGGATCTTCACCTGGCCGCTCTTGACGACGGCGAACAGATCGTCCGCCATCGATTGCATCGCCTCGCGCGTGGCGATGTGCGTGAAGAGCGTCTGCCGCGTCACGTAGAGCGAGCCGCGCGGCCCGAGCGAACCGGGAGCGAAAGGCGGCACGATACCGGAGGCGTTGCCGAAGCTGGCCATCAGGCCGAGAGGCCGCAGGCAGTCGAGCGACTTTTCCCACGTGTCCTTTCCGATCGAGTCGTAGACCACCTTGACGCCTTGCCCGCCGGTAATCTCCTTGACGCGTGCCGCGAAATCATCGCTGCGGTAGTTGATCGCGAAGACGGCGCCGTTCTCGCGAGCCAGGGCGCATTTCTCGTCGCTGCCCGCTGTGCCGATGAGCCTCAGGCCGAGTGCTCGCGCCCACTGGCAGGCGATGAGGCCGACGCCACCGGCCGCGGCATGGAAGACGATGAAGTCGCCCGCCTGCAAGCCGCCTTGCGGCAATGTCCGCTTGAGCAGGTACTCGGCGGTCAAGCCCTTGAGCATCATCGCCGCGCCGGTCTCGAACGAGATCGTTTCGGGCAGCTTGACGACGTTCTTCGCCGACATGACACGCGCCAGCGAATAGCTGCCCGGCGACCCGCCGCAGTAGGCAGCCCGGTCGCCCGCCTTCAGATGGGCGACGCCGGCGCCGACGGCCTCGATGACGCCGGCGCCTTCATTGCCCAGCGAGAGCGGCATCGGCAGGGTGTACACGCCGGAGCGCTGGTAGACATCGATGTAGTTGAGTCCGCAGGCGTGATGGCGAATGCGGATCTCGCCCGGGCCCGGCTCGCCGACGGGCAGATCGACGAGGTGCATCTCTTCGGGGCCACCGCTCTTCTCGATGCGGATCGTCGGGCTCAGGGTCGTCGTCATGGCGTTTCTCGCGCTAGTGCAGGTGCGCTATCGTGCCAGAGCCGGAAGGAAAGAGATGCCGCCACGCTCACGACGTTCGCTGCCCCCTGCGGGGGCGCCGGTGCCCTTGGGGCGGCTCGGCAGGCGCTGACATGAAGCGACTCACCCGCGCCCCCAACCTGGCCATCGCGACGCTGTGGGCCGATCTGCTCACGCATGCCGGCGTCGCCGCGACCGTGCAGCGCATGTATGCGAGCAGCATCGCCGGCGAGCTGCCGCCCGACCAGGCCCTGCCCGAGGTCTGGATCACCGACGACGACGAGCTCGAAGGTGCGCGCACCTTGCTGCATGCGCTGCGCCATCCGAAGCACCGGCACTGGGCCTGCCGCGCCTGCGCTGAAATCGTCGACGGTCCGTTCGAGCAGTGCTGGAATTGCGGCGCGGCGATGCCCGACACGTGAAGCGCCGTTGTCAGAAGGTGCCCGGATAGGCACCGCCGTCAGCGAGCAGGTTCTGACCCGTGATGTAGCCGGCGTGCAGGCTGCAGAGAAAGGCACAGATCGCGCCGAACTCGTCGGCCGTGCCCAAGCGCTGCGCCGGGACGCCACGCTTGCGCGCATCGATGATCGCCTCGACCGACCGGCCGTCGCGTTGCGCCGTCGTCGCGGCCATCGTGCGCACTCGATCGGTGTCGAAGACGCCGGGCAGAAGGCCGTTGATCGTCACTCCTGACGCGGCGATCCTGCTTCGCGCCAGGCCGGCGACGAAGCCGGTCAAGCCGCTGCGCGCGCCGTTGGAAAGCCCGAGCACGTCGATCGGCGCCTTCACCGCGCCCGACGTGATGTTGACGACGCGACCGAAACCGCGCTCGGCCATCGCGTCGACCGTCGCCTTCATGAGCTCGATCGGCGTCAGCATGTTGGCATCGATCGCCTTGATCCATTCCTCGCGGCCCCACTGCCGGAAGTCGCCGGGCGGCGGGCCGCCGGCGTTGTTGACGAGGATGTCGATCTGCGGGCATGCGGCCAGCGCCGCGCTGCGGCCGGCCTCGGTCGTGATATCGCCCGCGACCGTGCGCACCTCGCCGCGGCCGAAAGCGCGCAGCTCGGCGGCCGTCGCCTCGAGCACCTCGGCGCCCCGCGCCGTGATGACGACGTGAACACCCTCTCTTGCCAGCGCTGCAGCGCAGCCTTTGCCGAGCCCCTTGCTCGCCGCGCAGACGAGCGCCCATTTGCCTTCGATGCCCAGATCCATTGCTACCTCCACTTGGCAAGAAGCCAGATGCCCGCGAGCACGAGCACCGTGCCGGCGACGATCCAGCCGGTGAACGGCTCACCGAGAATGATGACACTCATCAGGATCGTCGACAGCGGCCCGATCATGCCCGTCTGTGCCGCCACCGACGCGCCGACGCGCTCGATCGCCATCATCACCATGAGCACCGGCGCGAAGGTGCAAAGCGTCGCATTGAGCACCGAAAGCCAGATGACCTGCGGCGCGACGGCAAGCGCCAACATCGGCCTCAATACGATGAACTGCGCGATGCAGAACAGGCACGCGACGCTCGTCGCCAGGCCGGTCAGGCGCAAGGCGCCGATGCGCCTGACCTCCTCGCCGCTGGCGACGAGGTAGGCGGCGTAGCTGAGGGCGCTTGCGAAGACCAGACCGGCGCCGAGCGCCGTGCTCGTACCCGGGAACGAGACCTCGTGGCCGAAGACGAGGAGCACGCCGCAGTAGCTGACAGCGAGCGCGACGATCTGGCGCCCGGTGACCTTTCGTTTGAAGACGAGGGCGCCGATTGCCAGCACGAACGTGGGGTTGAGGTAGAGGATGAGCCGTTCGAGACTTGCGGTGATGTAGGCGAGCCCGGCGAAATCGAGAAAGCTCGCGAGGTAGTAGCCACTGAAGCCCAGGCCGGTGACGACGGCCCAGTCGCGCTGCCGGAGCCGGACGTTGCCGCGCCCCGCCCACCAGGCAAGCACGGCAAAGAGCGGCAAGGCGAACAGCATGCGATAGGCGATGAGGGTGACCGCATCGACGCCGTAGCGATAGGCGAGCTTGACGATGATCGCCTTGCCGGAAAAGGCGATCGAGCCGGCCATGGCCAGCGCCAGACCGGGCCAGACGCGCGCTGAGGCCGATGGCGAGGCTGTCCGGGTGCCGGGCCGCCCCAAGACCGGCCGCGTCCCCTCGGCCGGCAGCGCCGCGGCGCCAGCCGCAAGCGTCGGGGCACCATTCGGCACGCTGGGGTCTGCCGCAATGGTCTCCGGGCGCATCGCGTGCGATTCTAGGGACGATGTCCGATAGCTCCCGCCTGTGCCGAATGGCGATGGCGCTTTCCGCCGCGCTCGATCGAACCACCCGCGCCGGCGCCTGGCTCGTCCTGCCGCTCGCGCTGCTGCTTTTCGCGCAATGGCCACTGCGCGATCTCGTCGGCCTGTGGTCGCGCCAGGCCAACGACATCGCGCAGTGGGTGTTCGCGATCTACATCGCGCTCGCCTTGCGCGAAGCGACGCGAAAGCGTGCCCACATGGCGGCCGGCCTCTTCGTCAGCCGCTATCCGCCGCACTGGCAGCACCGGATCGCGCGCTTCGGCGAAGCGGTCGCCGTTCTGCCATGGGCCGTTTTCGTTCTCGTCTCCGGTGCCGCGCCGACCTGGAACTCGGTCGCCGGGCTCGAGGCTTTTCCCGATACCGGCAATCCGCTCTACTTCCTGATCCGTGTCGCCGCCTGGCTGCTCGCCCTCCTCATGCTGCTGCAGGCGCTGATCGATCTCGCCGCCGGGCCGCAACGCCTGCGCGAGGCCGGTCACGACGACGAAGACGCCGCCTTGAACTCATGAGCTGGTTCGGCATCGCCATGTTCGGGGTGGCGATCGTGCTCATGATCACCACCGGCCTGCCGGTCTACGCCGTTCTGCTCGGCGTCGCTGCCCTGTTCGCCACGATCGGTGTCGCCGCCGGCACCTTCGATATCGCCTTGCTCGGGGCCCTGCCGTCGCGCGTCGTCGGCCTGCTCGAGCACGACCTTTTGCAGGCGCTGCCTCTCTATGCCTTCATCGGCGCGCTCTTGAACCGGCTGCCCTTGGCCGGCCTGATGCATGCCAGTGGCGAACGGCTGTTCGCGCGCAGCCCGGCCGCGGCCCAGCTCTCCGCCCTCGGCGTCGGCGCCCTGCTTGCGCCCATGAACGGCTCGGTCGGCGCCAGCCTGCACATGCTGGCACGGCGCGTCGCGCCGGCGCTGGCCGCGCGCCACGTCGCGCCGGCAGAAGCGGCGGCGACGGTGTGCGTCGCAAGCACGCTGGGCATCGTCATCCCGCCGTCGCTCGTGCTTCTTCTGCTCGGCGACGCGATGATGAGCGCCCACACCGAAGCGGTGAACGTGACGCACGCGGCGGTACGCATCGTCAACACCCAGGACGTGCTGCAGGCGGCGATCGTGCCCGGTCTCGCGGTGTTCGCCAGCGCGCTTGCCATCACCGCCTGGCGCGGGCGCCACCGGCCGCACGAGGCACTGCTGCCGCTTCCGCGCGGCGACGCGACGCAGGCTGTGATCGCGGCGATCGTCATCGTGCTCCTGCTCGGCGCCGTCGCGGTCGGCCGGCTCTACGCGGTCGAGGCGGCGGCGACGGGCGGCCTGCTGCTGCTCGGCTGGGGCGTCGTCAGCCGCCGCCTCGATCGCGCCTTGCTCGGCGCCGTTATCGGCGATGCGATGACGCTCACCGGCCTGCTCATGGCGCTGCTCATCGGCGCCACGAGCTTCTCGCTCGTCGTGCGCGGCTTCGGCGCCGATGCGCTTGTCGCCAGCGGTCTGCACGCGCTGGCCGCGCAGCCGCGCGTGATGCTCGGCGCCGTGCTCGCGGGCATGGTGGCGTGCTCGTTCGTGCTCGATGCGTTCGAGATGATCTTTCTCGTCATCCCGCTCGTCATGCCGCCGGTACTCACGGTCGTTCCCGACGCGGCCTGGGTCGCAGCGCTGACGCTGCTCGTGCTGCAGCTCGGCTTCCTGCTGCCGCCTCTCGGCTACGCGATCGTCATGTCGCGCGCCGCGATGCGCGAAGCGCCGCCGGTCGCTGCGCTGGCCCGCGCCCTGGCGCCGCAACTCATCGCGCAGGCGCTGCTGATCGCCGCGTTGCTTGCCTGGCCGGGGCTGACGCGCCTGGACCGGGAAAGCTCGGATGCGGCGCCCGCTGCCGCCGTCTCCGACGAGCAGGCCGAACGCCTGATGGACGAAGCCTTTCGCCGCAACAGCGAAAATCCAGACGCTACGGCCTCGGCGGCGAGCGACACGCGCTGAGCGAAGTCGCCAGCGGCGCGAGTACCGCGCACGCTACAAGCCGAACTATCGCGAAGCGGCGACGGCAGTTCGCGACAGACGACGCGCGAACGCGCCTTCGTTGGGCGCGGCGCCAGGCTTCGCAAGGCCCGACCTCGCTAGAACCCCGCGGCCTGCCCGTCCCGCCGCGGATCGCTCGCCGCGACGTAGCCCTCGACGGCCGGGTCGCCAAGACGCCAGATGAACTGGCCGGCACCGAAGTCCTGGTAACTGTCGTTGATGACGTCGACATGATGGCCGCGCTCGACGAGACCCTGCACGGTCTTTGGATCCATCGAGCCCTCGACGTTGATCTCGAGACCTTGATTGAAGCGCCAGCGCGGCGCGTCGCATGCCGCCTGCGGCTGCTGGCCGTGCACGAGCATGCGCACGAGCGTCTGCAGATGCCCTTGCGGCTGCATGTTGCCGCCCATCACGCCGAAGCTCATCTGCGGCCGGCCGTCCTTGGTCAGGAAGGCGGGAATGATGGTGTGGAACGGGCGCTTGGCGGGCGCGACGCAGTTCGGGCTCTGCGGATCGAGCACGAAGCCGTAGCCGCGGTTCTGCATCGAAATGCCCCAGCCAGGCACGACGACGCCCGAGCCGAAGCCCATGTAGTTGCTCTGGATGAAGCTCACCATCATGCCGCGCTCGTCGGCGGTTGTGAGGTAGATCGTGCCGCCACGTGGCGCTTGGCCGTGGCCGAAGCGCTGCGCCCGCTTCGGATCGATGAGCCTGGCGCGTTCGGCGAGGTAGGACTCGTCGAGCATCTGCGCGGGCGTGAGGCGCATGCCGGCGCGCGGGTCGGCGACGTGCTCGTAGACATCGGCAAAGGCCAGCTTCATCGCCTCGATCTGCAGATGCTGGCATTCGGCGCTGTCGACCGGCTGCGCAGCGATGTCGAAGTGGCGCAGGATGCCGAGGGCGACGAGCGCGGCGATGCCCTGGCCGTTCGGCGGGATCTCGTGCAGACGATGGCCCCAGGCATCGATGCCGATGGGGTCGACCCATTCCGGCTCGAACGCCGCGAAATCCTCAACCGTCATCGAGCCGCCGTTCGCTGCCGCGTGCGCCGCCGCCGCCGCGGCGATCTCGCCGCCGTAGAGCGCAGCGCCGCGCGTCTTTGCGATCGCGTGCAGGGCACGCGCCGCCGCCGCAAAGGCGAAGCGCTCGCCGACCTCGGGAGGTCGGCCCTTCGGCAGGAATGCCTCGGCCCAGCCGGGCTGTGCCTTGAGCAGTGGCGCCGCCGCAGCCCACTTCTGCTGGTTGACGATGGGAACGGCGTAGCCGCGTTCCGCGATCCCGATCGCCGGCGCGAGCAGATCGGCGAAAGCGAGCTTGCCGAAGCGCTCGGACAACGCGACCCAGCCGGCGACGGCGCCAGGCACGGTGACCGAATCCCAGCCGCGCATCGGCGGGCGCGTCGCGTCGCCGCCGTGCCGGCGTGCGAAGTAATCGGGCGTCCAGGCCCGCGGCGCCGGGCCGGATGCGTTGAGGCCGTGCAGGCGCTCGCCGTCCCAGAGGATGCAGAACGCATCCGAGCCGAGGCCGTTGCTGCACGGCTCGAGCAAGGTCATCGCCGCGGCGGCGGCGATCGCCGCGTCGATGGCGTTGCCGCCCTGCTGCATCATGCGCAAGCCAGCCTGCGCGGCCAGGGGGTGCGAGGTCGAGACGACGTTGCGGGCGAACACCGGCAAGCGCGTCGACGGGTAGGCCGCCGTCCAGTCGAAGTGATGGGTCATCGGATGTGCGCCTGCGAGGCGGGTTGAATCAATCTTCCTGGAAAGCGGCCTCGCGCTTTTGCTTAATCGACGGCAGCGTGACGATGACGATCAGGAGGGCCGCCGCGACGAGCAGGCCCGACGACAGCGGCCGCGTCACGAAGGTCTTCCAGTCGCCGCCCGAGAAAAGCAGTGCGCGACGTAGATTTTCTTCCATCATCGGCTCGAGGATGAAGCCTAGCAGGAGCGGAGCCGCCTCGCATCCCAGCTTGAAGAAGACATAGCCGATGAATGCGAAGAGCGCCATGAGGTAGACATCGAACGTTCGCTGGCCGAGCGCGTAGACGCCGATGCAGCCCAGCAGCACGATCGCCGGAAAGAGAAGGCGGTAAGGCACCGTCAGCAGACGGCTCCACAGGCCCGCGAGCGGCAGGTTGAGGACCAGGAGCATCAGGTTGCCGACCCACATCGAGGCGATCAGACCCCAGAAGAGCTGCGGCTGGCTCGTCATCACCTGCGGGCCGGGATGGATGCCCTTGATCACCATCGCGCCGATCATGAGTGCCATCACCGCGTTCGGTGGAATGCCGAAGGCAAGCATGGGGATGAACGAGGTCTGCGCGGCGGCATGGTTGGCCGATTCCGGCCCGGCCACACCCTGGATCGCGCCCTTGCCAAACGGGATGCGCGGATCGCGCGTCAGCTTCTTCTCGGCCGCATACGAGGCGAACGATGCGAGCAGCGCACCGCTGCCGGGCAGAAGGCCGAGTACCGAGCCGAGCGCGGTGCCGCGCAGGACGGAGGGCCACGCTTCGCGGAAGTCGTGCATCGTCGGCCACAGGCTGCGGACCCCGCGCTTGACGACCTCACGGCGCCCAGCTGCGCGGCCGAGGTTGGCGATGATCTCGGCGGCGCCGAACACGCCGATCGCGACGACGACGAAGCCGACGCCGCCGGCGAGCTGCGGCATGTCGAAGCTGTAGCGCGGCGTGCCCGAGATCGGGTCAGTGTTCACCTGCGCGAGAAGGAGGCCGAGCAGGATCATGGCGACCCCTTTGACGAACGACCCCGAAGCGAAGGCGACGACGCCGACGAGACCGAGCACCATGAGCGAGAAATACTCGGCCGGCCCGAACCTGAAGGCGAGCTCGGCGAGCGGCGATGCGAATACGGCGATGACGAGGGTGCCGACGCAACCGGCAAAGAACGAGCCGATCGCGGCGACAGAAAGGGCGCTACCGGCGCGACCCTGGCGCGCCATCTGGCAACCGTCGATGGCGGTCACGCCCGATATCGATTCGCCCGGGACTTTGAGCAGGATCGCCGTCGTCGAGGCGCCGAACTGCGCGCCGTAGTAGACGGCGGCCAGCATGATGAGCGCGGGCGTCGCATCGAGCGCATAGAGCGCCGGCAGCAGGAGCGCAATCATCGCGACCGGGCCGATGCCCGGCAGCACGCCGATGAGCGTGCCCAGCGCAGCGCCAAACAGGGCGTAGAGCAGGCTCTGGGCGGTGAGCGCGACGCCGAAGCCGATGCCGAGGTTGTGCAGGAGATCCATGCTCGCCGTGTCAGCGGCTGCGCGAGCCGACGTTCATCCGAGAAACCCCGGCCACACGGGAATCGCCAGCTTCAGGGTCCAGACAAGGACGAGCCACGCCCCCGCGGTCAGCACCGTCACGCTGGCGAGAACGCTCTTCCAGTGGAACTCGGCATCGGCCAGGCTCGAGATGCAGACGAGCACGGTCACGCTGCCGACGAGGCCGAGCGGCTCGAGTAAGGCGCCGAAGAAGACGACGGCGGCGACGATCGCAACAAGCGGTCGCCAGGCAAAGGCGCCGATCGGGTCGCCGCCATCGCTCTCGAGAGTCAGCGACTTGAACAGCACGACGGCGCCGACGAAGGCGAGCAGGACACCGAGGCCGAGCGGAAAGTAGCCGGCTCCGGGCTGCGCCGAGAGCTGCGAAAAGCGGGCCCAGAGGTTCGCCGCGCACGGGTCCTGGGCCGGGCACGCCGGGCCCATGCCGTAGTCCGTCGCGCCGCCGGCGAAGACGACGCCGACGACGACGAACACCAGACCGGACCAGAAATCGCGCTCGCTCTTGACTCTCAAACAGGCCTCGCTGCCGGGTGACGCAAACGCGAATCCAACCTGAACTCCGGCGTCACTGCTCCCAGGCAGGCGTCGCGCGCAGCACTTCGTCGAGCGTCGTCACGCCTTCGGCCACTTTCATCGCGCCGGCAAGGCGCAACGGCCGCAGTCCGTCCTGCAAGGCCTGCGCGCGCAGCTTTCCTTCGTTGCAGGTCGGCTGGATCGCGTTGCGCGCCGCGTCGGTCACCGTCAGCAGCTCGAACAGGCCGGCACGGCCGCGGTAGCCGGTCATGCGGCACTCGAGGCAGCCGACCGGCTTGTACGGCCGCACGCCGCCGTTCAGGCGCCACGGCTTGACGACCTCGTGCAGGGTCTCGCGCGTCACCTCCTCGTCGGGCACCTTGCACGCCGAGCAGAGCGTACGCACCAGGCGCTGCGCCAGCACGCCGATCAGCGTCGAGCCGATCAGGTAGGGAGCGACGCCGAGGTCGTTGAGGCGGGTGATCGCCGACGCCGAATCGTTGGTGTGCAGCGTGCTGAAGACGAGGTGGCCGGTGAGCGAGGCCTGGATCGCCATGTCGGCGGTCTGCAGGTCGCGGATCTCGCCGACCATGATGATGTCCGGATCCTGCCGCATGAGCGAGCGCAGCCCCTCAGCGAAGTTGAGATCGATCTGCGTCTGCACCTGCGTCTGGTTGAACGCCGGCTGGATCATTTCGATCGGATCCTCGATCGTGCAGACGTTGACCTCGTCGGTGGCCAGCCGCCTCAGGGTCGAGTAGAGCGTCGTCGTCTTGCCCGAACCCGTCGGCCCGGTGACGAGGATGATGCCGTGCGGCTTGGCGACGAGCTCGTCCCAGCGCCGGCCGTCGTGGCTGCCGAAGCCGAGGCTCTCGAGGGTCTTCACGGTCGTATCGGGATCGAAGATCCGCATCACCATTTTCTCGCCGAAGGCGGTGGGCAGCGTCGACAAACGCATCTCGACTTCGTCGCCGGCGGGATTTCTCACCTTGATGCGGCCGTCGAGCGGCCGGCGGCGCTCGACGACGTCCATGCGGCCGAGCAGCTTGACGCGCGCGATCATCGCCATCATCACGCCGGGCGGCAGCTGGTAGACGGTGTGCATGACGCCGTCGATCCGAAAACGGATGACGCTGCGCTCGCGGCGCGGCTCGAGATGGATGTCCGAGGCGCGCTGGTCGAACGCATATTGCCAGAGCCAGTCGACGACCTGGATGACACCGGAGTCGTTGGCGTCGAGCTGCTTCGAGCTCTTGCCGAGTTCGACGAGCTGCTCGAAGTTGGCGAGCGCCGATTGCTCGCCCATCTTCGTCGCGTTGCGCACCGAGCGCGAGAGCGCGTAGAACTCGGTCGTGTAGCGCGCGATCTCGATCGGGTTGATGATGACGAGCCTGACCGACCGGCGCGTGTGCACCTCGATCTCCGAGACCCAGCCGAGGTCGAGCGGCTCGCAGGTCGCGATCGTCACCTCGGTCGCGCCGAAGGTAAGCGGCAGCGCGTGCCGGCGCTCCGCGTAGTTGATAGACATCACGTCGGCGACGCGGCCGACATCGACCTTGAGTGGGTCGATGCGCGCGTACTGCATCTTGCAGTGCTTGGCCAGCCATTCGGTCAGCGTCTCGCAATCGAGAACCTTGCCGTCGCCGACGCGCGTCAACCCGATGCTGCCGATGCGCACGAGCGGATGCTGGGAGCTGTTGCCGCCGGCGAAACGCCGTGCCGTGCGATCGACGTCTTCGGCGCTCAGCACCTTGTCGTCGCGCAGCCAGGCGAGCACCGTGCGCCAGGTGAGCTTGCCGCTCGTGACGACGCCGAGCGAGAGGTCGGTCGCGGGAAAGGTCGTCGAATGGCGCGACGGCGTGATCGATCGCTCCATCGGCAACTCGGCCACACCGGTGCCGCTGGGTGGCGTTGCCGGTTCGGGGCGCGCGCTTTTCGTCGGCGTTTTCATGCGGGAGGCAGTTCGGGCAGAGGGCTAGGGCAGCGAGCGCATCATGCGCAGCCACTTCCGGGCCGGCAGCTTCCAGCGAGTTTCGATGTTTTCGGCACGCTGGGCAAGCACGGCGCGGTCGGGGATCGTGACATGCTGCATCGCGACGACGACCGTGTTGCCTTCGCGAGTCGGTTTCAGCGTGCGAATGTTGGCGGCGCCGAAGGCGGCGGCGATGCGCTCGAAGCTGCGCTCGAACGAGGCATCGCGCCCGAACAGGTTGACGGTCATGACGCCACGGTCGGCAAGCGAGGCGCGGCAATCGCGATAGAAGTCGGCGCTGTCGAGGACCGGGCTGGCCGCTTCCTGGTCGTAGAGATCGACTGCGAGCACGTCGATCGAGCCGCGCCGGCTCGCGTCGGCGACGTAGGCCGCCGCGTCCATCTCGAGCACGGCGAGCTGCTGCGAATCCTCCGGCAGGCGAAACCAGAGCCGGCAGGCATCGATGACCCGGGCGTTCAACTCGATCGCCGTGGTGCGCATCTTCAGGCGACGCAGGCAAAAGCGCGTGATCGCCGCGGCGCCGAGACCGAGCTGCACCGCGTGGCCGCTCGTGACCTCGCTTTCCTCGCGAAACAGCATCCACGCCATCATCCTTTGCACGTAGTCGAGCTCGATGTCGAACGGCTCGTCGATGCGCATCGCGCCCTGGATCCACGGCGTGCCGAGATGCAGATAGCGGATGCCGCGCGATTCGGAGATCGTGACTTCGGGCAGGCTCGCCGATGCAGCGCGCGTGGTGCTCATGCGCTATCCGTCGGGTCGAGCGACCCCAGCTTCGGCATGGCCGCGCGGGCGTTGGCCGTCGTCACCGTCTCCAGTACCATGGCGTCGATGCCGCGCAACCCGGCGAGCACAACGCCGATGCGCGGCAGCTCGGCCGAGACGTTGCGCATCGCCGCGCCGGCCTCGCGCTCGGCGGCCGTGCGGTAGAGCCATTGCGGCGCGATGTCGGGGGCGTCGGTTTCCATGACGATCGCTTCGATCGGCACGGCGGCGGCGACGCGGCGAATGTGCAAGGCACGATCGAAGGTCAGCGCGCCACCGAAGCCGAGCTTGAAGCCGAGCCCGACAAAAACCTCGGCCTGCTGCGAGCTGCCGTTGAAGGCGTGGGCGATGCCGCCCGGCACCCGCCTCTTACGCAACTCCTTCAAGACGCTGTCGATCGAACGGCGAAGGTGCAGCAGGACGGGCAGATCGAATTCGGCCGCGAGCTCGAGTTGCGCGACGAAGAAGGCCGTCTGCCTTTCGCGGTCGAGTCCGGGCACGAAGTGATCGAGGCCGATCTCGCCGATCGCGACGAGGCGCGGATCGGCATGATGCTCGTCGAGGGCGCGACGCAGGACATCGAGATCGGCGTCAGGCGAGCGGTCGGTGCGCATCGGATGGATGCCGAGCGCATAAGCCAGGCTGTAGCGATGCGCCAGCTCGCGAACGGGCCCGAAACTGGCCGCGTCGACGGCGGGAACGACGATCATGCCGACCCGGGCGGCGCGCGCCCGGGCGACGACGGCGTCGCGATCGGCGTCGAATTCGGCGTCGTCGAGATGGCAATGCGTGTCGATCCACACGGGTGGCCATGATGCCCTGAGCGAGGAGCATGCCGCGCCATGACAGGTCATGGCCGGCGTGCTACCGTATTGGACACAGGCGGCCCGCGTCTTGCGTGTGTGGCCTGGAGCGGCACGCCGACCGTGCCGCGGCGCGCCGCCCCGGGGTACGCTTGCCGGACGCCGACGATGAAGAAAGTGCCGCTCTACAGCCGTTCGCAGCGCGCCGCCGAGCCGTCGCCCGAAGCTGCGGCTGCGACGGTCGCGACGATCCCGCCGGCGAAGGTCCGCTCGCGATTCACCGCCGGCCTCGTCCTTCACGAACGGCGCCTCTGGGTGGTCGCCCTGCTCGCCCTGGCCGCGGCATTCTGGTGGCTGAACCCGACCCTGGTGCCCAAGGCGCCGCTGACGATGCAACAGATCGACACGGCCATGCGCCAGTCGATCAGCGACAAGCCGCTCGACTCGCCGGAATCGCGCGCCTTCGATGCGATCATGCCATCGGTCGTCCGCGTCGTCGGGCTCATGACCGACGGCGACGACGGCAGCGACGACAAGGAGCACGGCACGTTCGAGCGCGGCATCGGCAGCGGCGTCGTCATCATCGACAACGGCACCATCCTGACGAACCTGCACGTCATCAACGGTGCAAAGAAGATCCGGGTCACGTTTTTCGACGGCTCCGAATCCGAAGCGGTCGTCCTCAACACGCAGCCGGAAAACGATCTCGCCGTGCTACGCGCCCGCACCATCCCCGACGACCTCGAAGCCGCGACCATGCGCTCGACATCCGACCTGTCGCCGGGCGACAAGGTCATCGCCGTCGGCTTTCCGTTCGGCATCGGGCCGTCGGTCTCCTCGGGCATCGTCTCCGGCCTGAAGCGGCAGTTCCGCTCGCCGGATGGCCAGCAGATGCTGACGAACCTGATCCAGTTCGACGCCGCCGCCAACCCCGGCAACTCCGGCGGCCCGCTCGTGACGATGGACGGCGCGGTCGTCGGCATCGTCACCGCCATCCTCAATCCGAGCCGGCAGCGCGTCTTCATCGGCATCGGCTTTGCCGTGCCGATCGAGAATGCCGCGGCCGCCGCCGGAATGCCGCCGTTCTGATCCGCGGCCGACCCTTCCATTCGACTGACGAACCCCGATGACCGACACCACGACCGTCTCGAGCGAAGCCTCCACGCTGATGGAACGCGTACTTTACGAAGTCAAGCGCGTCGTCGTCGGCCAGGATCATTTCCTCGAGCGCGTCATGGTCGCGGTACTGGCGCAAGGGCATCTGCTGGTCGAAGGCGTGCCGGGCCTGGCCAAGACGCTGACGGTGAAGACGCTCGCGCAGACGCTGCGCGGCAGCTTCAAGCGCATCCAGTTCACGCCCGATCTCGTCCCGGCCGACCTCGTCGGCACGCGGATCTTCAATCCGCGCACCGGCGAATTCTCGACCTCGCTCGGGCCGGTCTTCACGCACCTCCTGCTCGCCGACGAGATCAANNAGCGCCCTGCTCGAAGTGATGCAGGAGCGCCAGGTGACGATCGCCGGCGAAACGCACAAGGTGCCCGAGCCCTTTCTCGTCATGGCGACGCAGAACCCGATCGAGACCGAAGGCACGTATCCGCTGCCCGAGGCGCAGGTCGACCGCTTCATGATGAAGGTGCTGGTCGACTACCCGAGCGAGGAAGAAGAGTTCGTGATCGCGCAACGCGTGACCGGCACGCCGGTGACGATGACGCCGATCGCGAGCATGGGTCAGCTCGCCGAGCTGCAGCAGGAGTGCCGAAAGGTCTACGTCGATCCGTCGCTCATGCAGTACGCAGTGAAGCTCGTCAGCGCGACGCGCCGGCCCGAGCGCTACGACCTCGCCGACATCGCCAAGTACCTCACCTTCGGCGCCAGCCCGCGGGCGACGATCGGCCTCATCGAAGGCGCCCGGGCGCTGGCTTTCATGCGCGGCCGCGCCTACGCGCTGCCCGAGGACATGACCGGCCTCGTCGGCGACGTGCTGCGGCACCGCCTCGTCCTTTCGTACGAAGCGCTGACCGAAGGCCTCGACGCCGATGCCATCGTCGATCGCGTGATGAAACGGATCCCTATCCCCGAGAAGCCCCTGGCCCCAGGGTCCGGCCATGGCCGCGCCTGAGAAGGAAGGCGGCAACGCCGAAGCGCTGCTCAAGCGCCTCGAGTGGACGGTGCTGCGCCGGCTCGACGGCCTGCTCCAGGGCGACCACCGTACGCTGATGCGCGGCGCCGGCCTCGACCTCGCCGACCTGCGCGAATACCAGCATCACGATGACGTTCGCCACATAGACTGGAACGTCACGGCGCGCCTGCAGCAACCCTACGTGCGCGAGTTCACCGAAGACCGCGAGCTCTCGGCCTGGTTTCTCGTCGATTTGTCGGCAAGCGTCGATTTCGGCTCCGATCGCTTCACCAAGCGGCGGATCGCGCGCGAATTCGTCGCCGTGCTCGCGCGCATGCTGACGCGGCGCGGCAACCGCGTCGGCGCCCTCCTCTACGGCACCGAGGTCGACACCGTGGTGCCGGCGCGCGGCGGCCGCACCCACGTGCTCGAGTTGCTGCAGCGCATGACGGCGCGCCCGGCCGAAGCGGCCGCCGGCTCGACTGACCTGCGCGTCTTGCTTGCCTCGGCACAGCGCAGCGTCAAGCGCCGCTCGACGATCTTCGTCATCTCCGATTTCATCAGTCCGCCAGGGTGGGAAACGACGCTCGGCCAGTTGGCGCAACGCCATGAAGTGACCGCCGTGCGCCTCTTCGACCCGCTCGAGATGGACCTGCCCGACCTCGGCCTCGTGACGCTGAAGGATGCCGAGACCGGCGAGCAACTCGTCGTCGACACGCATGACGCCGGCTTTCGCAAGCGCTTTAAGGCCGCGGCCGAACGGCGCGAGACCGAGCTGCGCCAGGCCCTCGCGCGCGCCGGCGTCGACACGCTCGAACTCGCCACCGACGACGACCTTGTCGATTCGATCCTGCGCTTCGCCGACCTGAAGAAACAGCGCAGCCGACTCGCCAACTGGAACGGCGCCCGGTTCCGAACGCCCTCGCACGTGAGACCTGCGGCGTGAGCCTGCACCCATGACTCCGTCGCATCCGTTCATGACCTTTCTCTGGCCCAACATGTTGTGGGCGATGCTCGCCGTGCCCTTGCTCGTCCAGCTATACGTCTTCCTCATCACGCGGCGGAAGAAATCGACGCTGCGTTACGCCAGCCTCGGCCTCGTCAGGGAGGCGCTCGGTCGCGGCGGCGCCTGGCGGCGCCACGTGCCGCCGGTGCTGATGCTGCTCGCGATCAGCGCCCTGCTCTTCGCCTCGTCGCGGCCCGCCGTGCTCATCACCCTGCCGTCGGCGCAGGAGACGATCGTGCTGGCCATGGACGTCTCGGGCAGCATGCGCGCCGCCGACGTGCTGCCGAGCCGCCTCGTCGCGGCGCAGGAAGCGGCCAAGAGCTTCGTCGCCGAGCTGCCGAGAAACGTCAGGATCGCGGTCGTCTCGTTCGCCGGCACCGCCGCGGTTGTGCAGGCGCCGACCCTGTCCCGCGACGACGTCTATGCGGCCATCGACCGCTTCCAGCTGCAGCGCGGCACCGCCATCGGCAGCGGCATCGTGCTCTCGCTCGCGACGCTCTTTCCCGGAGCCGGCATCGACCTGTCGCAGATCACCGGCGAGCGCGAGATGCCGCCCGGCCCGAACGACAAGCCCAAGCCCGACTTCAAACCGGTGCCGCCCGGCTCGTATCCTTCGGCGGCGATCATCCTGCTCACCGACGGCCAGCGCACGACCGGCCCCGATTCACTCGAGGCGGCGAAGATGGCGGCCGACCGAGGCGTGCGCATCTACACCGTCGGCATCGGTACCAAGGAAGGCGAAATCATCGGCTTCGAAGGCTGGTCGATGCGCGTGCGCCTCGACGAGGACACGCTGAAGGCGATCGCCGATCTGACGCGCGCCGACTATTTCTTCGCCGGCACGGCGCAGGACCTGAAGAAGGTCTACCAGGGGCTCAGCACGCGCCTCATCGTCGAGAAGAAGGAGACCGAGATCAGCGGCCTGCTCGCCGCGATCGGCGCCGCGATCGTCGTGCTCGCGGCGAGCCTGTCGGTCTGGTGGTTTGGCCGCGTCGCCTAGCGCCGGCAAACATCTCGTAACGAGGTTGACGCGATCGAAACGATCGTGTCCTTCAGTGCCCGCGCACTCGCGCCGAAGCAGACTTTGTACCGGCCTCGACGACGACATTTCTCGTCGCAGGGCCAAAGCCGGTTACGTTCCCGGCTTCTTCGCGAAGCCTTACGAGGCAGAGGCAGGTTCAAGATGTCCACCTATCGTTTGTACAAGTCGCCCATGGGCGACATCGTCCGCGTCAAGATGGGCTTTTCCTGGCAGGCATTTTTCGTCGGCTCGCTGAAGGCGATCGTTTGCCGCACCTGGCTGCTTGCCGTCGTCAGCGGCCTGTTCTACGTCAGCTGGGCATACTACAACGGCGCGCCGACGGCAAGCTCGCGCACCGAGGCGCTCATCCTCGTGATGCTCGGCTTCTACGCCGTCTACATGCTGTTCTGCGGCGTCAACGGCAATCGCTGGCTGAGCGAGTCGCTGCGTCGCCGCGGCTTCACGATGGTCGGCGAAGAGCGCCGCTGAAGGATTCGCCCTTCTCAACCGAAGCGGCCGTGCAGGAACCAGCCACTGCCTGAAGCCACGCCTTCGCTCGCGTCTCGGGCCAGCGGCAAGCGTTCGCGGTAGATCCAGATCAGCGCGCCGTCGGCGGCTTCGGCGATGAAGTAGTCGCGCCCGGCCAGGGCGCTGTCCCACCAACCGGCTTCGATGCGCTCGGGGCCCGAGAGCAGCTGCAAAGGCCGGCCTTCGAAAAGCGGCCTCGACCCCTGCTCGGCCAGCGGCTCGGGCAGCTGCAGCCAGACCGGTCGCGGCGCCATCATGCCGGCATCGACGCCGGCTTCACCCGTCGCAACCGCCATGCCGGGCCCTCGTTTTGCCTCGATCGGCTTGCTCTTGCCCTGGCCGAAACCCGCCGCGTCGGCGGCCCGCGTCTCGCTCGCCCGCTCGGGACGATGCTCTTGCACCCTGACCAGACGCTGCACCTGGCCGGCGCCGAGCCTGGCTTGCAGGCGCTCGATCAGGCGCGTCAGCCCTTCATGCTCGCTCCCGGTCGTCGCGAAGAGCTCGGCATTCGGCGGCGCACGTTTCGAGATGTCTTCGGCCTGCAGGCAAAGCTCGAGCGTCGGCGCCGGCAGCTGTACGCGGGCGAGCCGCTCGCGCAGGAGCACGAGCAGGTGGGCGCTGTCGCGCGAAGGCTCGGCCAGCGCGATCTCGAGCGCCGTCGCCTGTGGCGTGCGATCGCCCTCTCGCGCCGCCGAGGACCCGCGCGCTTCGTGATGCATCAGGAGCCTGAAGCGGCGCACGAAGGCGTGCTGCGCCGACAACCAGGCGATCAACCGCTCGAGCAGCACGGCCGCGCCGTGCAGCACCTGCTCGGTCGTGTCGACACGGGCGAAGAGCTCGAGCCGGCTCTCGAACGCCGGCGGCAGGACGATGGGCTCGCGCGGATCGGGCCGCTGCCCGAAGGCGGCATCGATCTCGGCGAGCATCGCCTCGCCGAAACGGCGCGCCAGCCCCGCGCGCGGCAGCCCGAGCAGATCGCCGAGCTGGCGCAGGCCCATGCCCTGCAAGGCCTCCCAGTGCTCGCGGCCGGGGCCGAGCAACCACACCGGCGCACCTTCGAGGGCATGACGAGTGGCCGCGAGATCGAGGCATTGCGGCGGCGGCTCGACGCGGGCAAGGAGCGCCGCGCCTTGTGCCGTCGCCGCGCTCGCCACGCGAACGGCATGACCGAGCGGACGCAGGGCGGCGGCCATGCATCGCAGCAATCGCTCGAGGCCACCGAAGTAGCGCAGGCTGGCCCGCACTTCGAGCAGCACGGTGTCGGACGACGCACCTGTCTCGGCCGCCGGCTGCAGCGACACGCTCGGCGTAAAAGCGAGCACGGCGTGCGCCACCGGCCACAAGGCAGCCGCGTCTCGCGTCGCATCGGCCTGGCCGAGAACGATCTTCGGCGCGAGGGCGAGCGCGGTCGCCCGTTTCAGGCCGGGCTTGACCCCCTGCGCTTGCGCAGCCGCATTGGCGCTGACGATGCGATGCGCTTCGAGCAGGGCGATCGGCCGCTCGGCAGCGGCGGGATCCGCGCTCGAAGCGAGCGTCGCCGCGAACGATTCGAGCGAGAGCGTCGGAAGGTGCAACGCGATCCAGAGCACGACGAAATGAAATCCAGGAAACGAAAGCCCGCTCGAAGATCGAGACCCCTGCAATCGTGAATCGTGGCTGCCGGCAAGGCGCTAGACGAAGTTGACGAAGACCGCTTCGCGCAGGCCGCGTGCCGGCTCGCGAACGCTTTGCGATCGGCGCTGTGCCGCTTCCGAGAGCACGGCCGGCAAAGCAAGCTGCAGCGGCGCTTCCAGCGGCGGCCCGCGTCGCTTGAGGATACGAACGCGCAGGCGATCGGCGCCGCCGGCGCGCAGCGAGAGGCGCAGGGGCGAAGCCGTGGGCCGGGCGGCGGCGGCAAGCTCACGCAGCACGAAAGCCGCACCGTCGTGGTTGTGCGCGGCAAGCTGCAGGCGGTGCAGGCGCTCGGCGCGCAGGCGTGGCGGCAACCAGGCGAGCACGGCGCCGACGTGGCCGCTCTTCAGCGCCTGCTCGAGCGCCCAGAGGCTGTCGCTGCCCGGGATCACCCGGGCCCGGGTGTTGACGACGAGGAGCTGATCGACATCGAAGCCGAGACGGGCGAGCGCCCATGCCGACAAGTCGGCCGGCGGGTCGAAGATCATCACCAGGCGCCCGGCGCGTTGCGCCGCAACGAGAGGCGGCGCGAGCAGACGGATCTCGCCCACGCCCGGATGCGGCAAGAGCAATTCGCTCAGGACCCGGCGCGGCCAGCCGCCGCCGGGCAACTCGGCATTGAGCGCGGGAAAGCCGCTGCCGATGGCGTGTGCGCCGCTGCGCCCGAGCTGGTGGCCGAGCCAGAGCGCGGGATGCAGGGTCTCCGGGGCGCACCGGTGAGCGATACGGGGCGCCTCGCTCGCCGTGCCTGCCGGCACGCACGGCCACGCCTTGGCTGCGGGCAGGCCAGGTCGAAGCGCGGAAACAGGGGCGGGCACGGCGTCCATCTGAAGACTGTACGTTTATACAGTATTCGACGCAAGCCGCGGCGACGAACGGTCGCTTCCGCAATCAATTGCCGATAGCACTTTATCAGTTGCCTATAGCAACTATGCGATCCAGAATGCGGTCATTTCTTCGTTGCGATGCCACGATCCATGAATGCCGAAATCGAGTCCCGAACGACTGCCGTCCGCCGCTTCAATCGCTTCTACACGCGGCGGATCGGTGTGCTGCACGAGCGCCTGGCCGACACGCGCTTCAGCCTCGCCGAATCGCGACTTCTCTGGGAGTTCGCGCATCGCAACAAGACGACGGCCGCCGAGCTGGCACGCGAGCTCGATCTCGACCCCGGCTACCTGAGCCGCCTGCTGCAGCGCCTGAAGGCCGGCAAATTGATCCGCGCCGAACGCTCGAGCGAAGACGCCCGCCATCTGCACCTGAGCCTCACGGCCGCCGGCAAGCGCGCTTTCGCGCCGCTCGACCGCAGGAGCGAGGCCGACGTCGCCGCCCTCCTCGCCGCCCTCGACGAGGCCGGGCAGCGCAGCCTTCTCGCGGCGATGGCAAGCATCGAAACGCTGCTCGGCGAAAGCCGGCGCGAGCCCTTGCCCTGGCTGCTCAGGCCACCGCAGAGCGGCGACATCGGCTGGGTCGTCGAACGCCACGGCGTCCTCTATGCACAGGAGTACGGGTGGGATGTGCGCTTCGAAGCGCTGGTCGCCCGCATCGCCGCCGACTTCGTCGATCGCTTCGACGCGCGTCGCGAAGCCTGCTGGATCGCCGAACGCGACGGCGCCAACGTCGGCTGCGTCTTTCTCGTCCAGGCGCGCGACGAGGCGAGCGGCGCGGCGATCGACAAGACGGCGCAGTTGCGCATGCTGCTCGTCGAGCCGGCGGCGCGCGGCCTCGGCATCGGCGCCCGCCTCGTCGCCGAGTGCGAGCGTTTCGCGCGAGCCCAGGGCTACCGGCGCATCGTGCTGTGGACGAACAGCGTGTTGAGCGCTGCGCGCGACATCTACGCCAAGGCCGGCTACGCGCTCACGAAAAGCGAGCCGCACCAGAGCTTCGGGTACCGGCTCGTCGGCGAAACCTGGGAGCTGAAACTGGGCTGACTCCACGCCAGCCTCGGCGCGCCTCGGGCTTGTCTATCCGAAGCGCACCGCATAGATCGGCGGCAGGTGCGCCGCGACCTGCTGCCAGCTGTTACCCGCATCGTCGCTCGCCCAGACGTGGCCGGTCGTGCTGCCCATGAGGAGGCGGCGGCCGCTGGCGTCGACGGCGAGGCCGTGCCGATACACGATGTCGTAGCAATCGGCTTGCGGCAAGCCGCGACGCAGCGTCTCGAAGCTTTGCCCGCCGTCGCGCGTGCGGTTGACGACGAGCGCTGCGGCGCCCGGCACGCGCCGCTCGTCGGCAACACCGGGAACGAACCACGCCGTGTCGGCGTCGTTCGGATCGGTCGCGACCGCGAAGCCGAAATTCGCCAGCGGCGTCCTTTTCTCGTCGCCAGCCAGGCCCGGTCTTCACGCATCGCTCAACCCCCGGAGAGTGCCTGCAGCACGTGGACCTCGCTGTCCGGCGCCAGCGCATCGCTTTGACCCGCTCGATCGACGCTGCGCCGCCCGTCGATGAAGGCGACGACGTTCGGGCGCAGATGACCCTGGTTGTCGAGCACATAGCCGCGCAGGCGCGGATTGACGCGAAACGCCGCCTCGAGGTCGCCACGCAGCGTCGCGGCCGGCGCTTCGATTTCCGGCGTCGCCGTGAAACGCCTGAGCTTGCTGCGTGAAAACGAGACGCGCCATACAGCGATGATGCCAAGCGACACCCGTTTCGCAAAATGTCATCATCCGCACCCGCGCCACGCCTCTTCGCCGAGCGGCATAGCGTCACGCACAACAGGAAGAGGAGCCCGGGATGTCGTTCATGTCAATTCGATTCCCTGCCGTCGCGGTCTCGGCTGCAATCGTCACGCTCGCCATCGCGCCCCTCGCCGCAGCGCAGACACCGCCGATCCGGCCCGGCCTGTGGGAAATCAGGAGCGAAGGGGCGAACGACGGGCAGCGACGCGCGCAGGCCGCCGAGCGCCTGAAGAACATGCCGCCCGACGTACGCGCCAAGATCGAGGCGATGATGAGGGAAAAGGGGATCGCGATGCAAGCTGGCGGCGTGACGCGTCTGTGCTTCGCCAAGGAAAGCATGGACATCGGCAACTGGCAGCGCGAATCGAGCTGCAAGACAAATTTCAGCACGCGCAGCAGCAGCTCGTGGAAATGGCATACCGTGTGCGCCGAGGGCGCAGCCGAAACCGACGGCGAAGCCGTTTTTGCGAACCCCGAGAACTACATGATCAACACGTCCACGACGCTGAAGATGGGCGGCGAGACGAAGGCCTCGCAGCGAACGATGAAGGCGAAGTGGATCAGTGGCAATTGCGGCGACCTGAAGCCGTTCGACCCGAAGCGCTGAGCCAGCGAACGACGACAAGAAGCAAGGAGACACGATGAACGGTTTGATGATGCAGCAGCCGCTGCTGATCTCGTCCCTGCTGGTGCACGCCGAGCGGCACCACGGCGAGCAGGAGGTGGTCTCGCGCCGCGTCGAGGGCGACATCCATCGCACGACGTATCGCGAGCTCGCGGCGCGCTCGCGCCGCGTAGCCAACGCGCTGGCGCGCCTCGGCGTGAAGAGCGGCGAACGCGTCGCCACCCTGGCGTGGAACGGGTATCGCCATCTCGAGATCTATTACGCGGCCTCTGGCTCGGGTGCGGTCCTGCACACGCTCAATCCGCGGCTGCATGCCGATCAGGTCACCTATATCGCGGGCCATGCCGAAGACGTCGCACTCTTCTTCGACCTGACCTTCCTGCCGCTCGTCGAGGCCGTCGCTTCGCGACTGACGACGGTGAGGAATTTCGTCGCGCTGACGGACCGCGCGCACATGCCGGCCGCGAGCAAGATCGCAAACCTACTCTGCTACGAGGAACTGATCGAGGCCGAGAACGACCGCTTCACCTGGCCGAGCTTCGACGAGAACCAGGCGTCGTCGCTCTGCTACACCTCGGGGACGACGGGCAATCCGAAAGGCGTGCTCTACAGCCATCGCTCGACCCTGTTGCATACCTTCGGCATCGCCTTGCCCGATTCGCTCGACTGCTCGGCGCGCGACACGATCCTGCCCGTCGTGCCGATGTTCCACGTCAACGCCTGGGGCCTGCCGTACGCGGCGTGCATGACGGGCTCCAAGCTCGTCTTCCCCGGCCCCGGGCTCGACGGCAAATCTCTCTTCGATCTTTTCGAAAGCGAAGGCGTGACGCTCTCGGCCGGCGTGCCGACGGTGTGGCAGGGCCTGCTCGCCTATGTCGACGCGCACGGGCTGAAGTTCTCGACGATGCGCCGCACCGTCATCGGCGGCTCGGCCTGCCCGCCGGCGATGATGAAGGCGTTCCAGGAGCGCTTCGACGTCCAGGTGCTGCACGCCTGGGGCATGACCGAGATGAGCCCGGTCGGTACCGTCGCCGCGCTGAAGCGCAAGCAGATCGGCGCAAGCGCGGAAGCGCGGTTCGCGATCCAGGCCAAGCAGGGCCGCACCGTCTACGGCGTCGATATGAAGATCGTCGGCGCCGACGGCAAGGAGTTGCCGTGGAACGGCGAGACCTCGGGTGAGCTCATGGTGCGCGGCCCCTGGGTCATCTCGCACTACTTCAAGAACGAAGGCGGCGACCCGCTTGTCGAAGACGCCGAAGGCCACGGCTGGTTTCCGACCGGCGACGTCGCGACCATCGACGCCGACGGCTTCATGCAGATCACCGACCGCTCGAAGGACGTGATCAAGTCCGGCGGCGAATGGATCGGTTCGATCGACCTCGAGAACATCGCGATGGCGCATCCCGGCGTCGCGATGGCGGCGTGCATCGCCGCCGAGCACAGGAAATGGGACGAGCGGCCGCTGCTCATCGTCGTCAAGAGGCCCGGCGCTGAGGTCACGCGCGAGGAATTGCTCGGCTTCTACGAAGGCCGCATCGCCAAGTGGTGGACACCCGACGACATCGTCTTCGTCGAATCGATCCCGCTCGGCGCGACCGGCAAGATGCTGAAGAACCGGCTGCGCGACCAGTACGGCAAGTACCTGCTCGAGAAGACCTGATCGTCGCCGCGAACCGGGCCGCCGCGCTGCCGGCCGGCCGCGCCACTTCATGAATCCGCGCGCCCTGTCCAGCGGCCACGCCGGCGTGCTGGCTGCCGCCGTCGCCTTCACATGGTGGGGATTCTTTCCGCTTTACTTCCGGCTCGTTGCCGGCGTCGTACCGCTCGAGGTGCTCGCCAACCGCATCGTCTGGTCGCTCCTTCTCGTATCGGCGGCGCTCGCCTGGCGCGGCCACTGGGGCTGGCTCGGCGCGGCGCTGCACCGGCCGCGCGTCGTCGCGAGCTTCGTCGCCAGTGCCTTGCTGCTTTCGGTGAACTGGATGACGTACATCTGGGCCGTGTCGAATGGCCACGTCGTCGACGCGAGCCTCGGCTACTTCATCACGCCGCTGGTCAACGTCGCACTCGGCTACGGCCTGCTCGGCGAGCGGCCGCGGCGGGCCCAGTGGACGGCGCTCGTGATCGCGACGGCAGGTGTCGCCTGGCTGACGGTGAGCGCGGGGCGGCTGCCCTGGATCGGCCTCGTGCTCGGCCTCAGCTTCGGTGCCTACGGGCTGCTGCGCAAGATCGCGGTGCTCGGCGCCCTCGAAGGGCTGACTTTCGAGACGATGATCCTCGCGCCCGCCGCCGTCGTCGTGATGGCCTGGTGGTGGGGCGGCAGCGCGACGAGCTTTCCCGCGCCCGACGCAGTGACCAATCTCTGGCTCGTCGGTCTCGGGCCGGCAACGACGATCCCGCTCCTGCTCTTTGCCGCCGGCGCCAGACGCCTCTCGCTCACCAGCCTCGGCCTCCTGCAATACCTCAGCCCGACGGTCCAGTTCCTGCTCGGCGTCTGGCTCTTCCACGAGCCCTTCACGCCGATGCGCCTGGTCGGCTTCGCCATCATCTGGGCGGCGCTCGTCGTCTACACCGCCGACGGATGGCGAACGACGAGGCGCCTCTCCGCCGGATGAAGCGCTAGGGCTGGTTTTAACGCTATGGGAGGGTTCGCGCTCCCGTAGCGCTAACAGGCCTAGTTCGCTGCGATCACCTGCGCCGCCGCGTTGACGACGGCGGCGATCCGGCCGATGTCGCGCAGCTGCTGCGTCGTCAGCCCCTCCTTTTTCAGCAAGGCGTAGTGCGATGCGACGCAGAAGTGGCACTTGCCGACGATCGACGCCGCAAGCGCGTAGGTCTCGAACTTCTTCTTCTCGACGCCCAGGGTGGCATATGCGCTCATGCGCAACTCGGCACGCTGCGTCTTCAGGTCCTCGTCGCCGGCCATCTCGACGTAGGGATACCAGGCGTTGTTCATGCCCATCAGCGCCGCGGCCGTCAGCGCAGCGTTGGCCGCGGCTGCGGGCGCAGCGGCCTTGAACGTATCGACGAGCGGCTTGCTCTTGGCTGCGAAGGCGGCCGCCAGGGCGACGCCGAGCGCATCTTCCGGCGCCAGGCTCGAGCGCGCGATGACGCTATCGAGATTGAGGCGAATGTCTTTCGCGTAGTCGGGGATTTGTTCCTTGATCGTGTTCAGGAATTCCATGTCGTTTGCTCCGTTCGAGATGAAAAAGCCCGCCGGGGCGGGCTTCGTTGGCAAGCGAGCGATCCCGCGCGCTTAGAGCGTCTGGCCACCGACCGTGCGGTTGCACGGGCAGAGCTCGTCGGTCTGCAGGCCATCGAGGATGCGCAGCACTTCCTCGGGGTTGCGGCCGACGTTGAGGTTGTTCACGCTCACGTGCTGGATCGTGTTGTCGGGATCGACGATGAAGGTCGCGCGTAGCGCCACGCCTTCGGCCTTGTCGCGGACGCCGAGCTGGTTGACGAGCGAGCCCTTCGGGTCGCCGAAGCTCCAGTGGCCGAGTCTGGAGAGATCCTTGTGATCACGCCGCCAGCCGAGCTTGGAAAACTCGTTGTCGGTCGAGCCGCCGAGGAGAACGGCGTCGCGCTCCTCGAACTGGGAGGCCAGCCTGTCGAAACCGACGATTTCGGTCGGACAGACGAAGGTGAAATCCTTTGGCCAGAAATAGATGACCTTCCACTTGCCGGGAAAGCTCTTCTCGGTGATCGTCTCGAATGCCGAGACGCCGTTTTCCTCGTGGTGGTTGAAGCCGGGTTTGGCGCCCTGGACACTGAAGCCTTCGAGCCTGTCGCCTATCGTTTTCATCGCATGTTCCTGTTCGGATGGGAGCGCCGGAGTGGCGCGACAGGGCGAAGTTTAGGCTATCAGATTATCAATTCCAATCGTAATTACCTAACACGCGATTAGGGCTCAGCGCAGGTCGCCGGCAAGGCTGGCAAGCGTTTCGGCCGAGATGGACACGTGCGCCGGATAGTTCGTGTGGTCGCAGCCGAGCTTGGCGTGGGCGCCGGCGCGAAGTGCGTCGCGCGCGGGCTTCGCGAACTCGAAGCGCAGGAAGTGGACGGCCGAGGTCTTCTCGGCGTTCTCGCGATCGAGGTCCTCATCGGCGATCGCGTAGCTCCGCGCATGGCCCTCGACCTCGACGAAGACGTGGTCCTCGANNCGTCGAAGATCTTCTCGATGTGCAGCATCTCCTGGATCTGCCGCTTGATCGTCGTCTCGTCCTCGAACTGGATGCTCAGGTGCTCGCCGAGCCGCACCGTTCGCAAGCGCCGGTGGACGATGAACGCAGGCCGGCTCGATGCGCGGATCTGCGCGTAGGCCTCGAGGCCCAGCAGGCTTTCCCGGGTGATGGTCATCGCGTCGCCCTCATTTCAGGCCGTAGGCCATGGCCACCAGGCTGAGCGGGTGGCGCAGTGGCGCTTGCGGCAAGGCGTTTTCGGCCATGCCTTGCGCGATGTGGTGGCCGGCGAGCGCGCAATCGGAGCTGATGAAGTCCGGCGCATCATTGGCCATCGCCTTGAAGACGGGCTTGCCGATCTTCATCGCCACCGGATGCGTCGGCGTCTTCACGCCGTATGTGCCCGCGTGCCCCGAGCAGCGCTCGACGGTATTGAGCTGCACCGTCACCGACTGGCCGATGAGCTTGAACATTTCCTCCGTCTTGCGACCGATCTTCTGCACGCGGCTGTGGCACGGGATGTGGTAGCTCACCTTGCCGAGCGGCGTCTTGAAATCGGTCTTGAGCAGCCCGTCGCGATGGCGCGCGACGAGATACTCGAAAGGATCGAACATCGCCTCCTGAACAAGCTTGACCTCGGCGTCGTCGGCAAACATGAGCGGCAGCTCCTGCTTGAACATCAGCGTGCAGGACGGAATCGCCGAGACGATGGCCCAGCCTTCCTTGGCATAGCGGGCGAGGACAGGGATGTTCTTGTTCTTCAGCTTCTCGACGCCTTCGAGATCGCCGAGCTCGAGCTTGGGCATGCCGCAGCAGCTTTCCTTCTCGACGATCTCATACGGAATGCCGTTGTGGCGCAGCACCTTCAGCAAGTCATCGCCGATGCCGGGCTCGTTGTAGTTGACGTAGCAGGTGGAAAAGACCGAAACCTTGCCCGGGCTGCGCTCGCCATCGGTAACAACAGCAGCGCCATCGCTTTTCGCTGCGCCGCCGCGAAAGCGCTTCGTCGCGAGCGCCGGCAGCCAGGCGTCCGGATGAACGCCGAGCGCCGAATCGAGGAGCTTGCGCACCGGCCTGGTCCGGTTCGCGGCATTCACGATCTGCACGACAACCGGTATGCCGGCCAGCTGGCCGTGCACGTCGGTCGAAGCGAGCAGTTTTTCGCCGGTGCCGACGCCGCCCTTCTTGTACTTGATCGCCTTGGCGCGCAGCATCAGATGTGGAAAGTCGACGTTCCACGGATGCGGCGGCACGTAGGGACACTTCGTCATGAAGCAAAGGTCGCAGAGATAGCACTGGTCGACGACCTTCCAGTAATCCTTCTTGTCGACGCCGTGCACCTCGCCACCGGCCGTCGCGTCGATGAGGTCGAACAGGTTGGGAAACGACTGGCACAGGCTGACGCAGCGGCGGCAGCCGTGGCAGATGTCGAACACGCGTTCCATCTCGGTGAACGCCTTGCCTTCATCGTGGTAGTCGGCGCCCTTCCAGTCGATCGGATGGCGGGTCGGTGCTTCGAGATTGCCTTCGCGCAGGGTCATCGTCGGTATCCATCAACGAACAAGGGCCGAGACGGCCCTTGTTCTTCGTACGTGAGAACGAGGTTCAGTCGACCAGCGCGTCGAGCGCCTTCTGGTAGCGGTTGGCGTGCGAGCGCTCGGCCTTGGCCAGCGTCTGGAACCAGTCTGCGACTTCGTCGAAGCCTTCCTCGCGCGCCGTCTTGGCCATGCCCGGGTACATGTCGGTGTACTCGTGCGTCTCGCCGGCGACGGCGGCCATCAGATTCTGCCGGCTCGAGCCGATCGGCAAGCCGGTCGCCGGATCGCCAACCCCGTGCTCGAGGAACTCGAGGTGGCCGTGCGCGTGACCGGTTTCGCCTTCGGCGGTTGAGCGAAACAGCGCGGCGACGTCGTTCTGGCCTTCGATATCGGCCTTGTTCGCGAAGTAGAGGTAGCGGCGATTGGCCTGCGATTCGCCGGCGAACGCATCGCGCAGGCTCTGCTCGGTTTTCGATCCTTTCAAACCCATGACGGTCTCCTGAGTGGCAAAGTGAACGTGCCCGGTCGGGCGAGCGAACGGACGAACCGTAGCGCTTCGCGCGCTTCACGGCAATACACGCAGTCAATCCGCTGCATTGTGTGGTTCTATTCCCCTGTCGTTGCGGCAGGCAGCAAAGACCATTTGCTAAACTACGAACCGTAGTGGGGGGGTAGCTCAGCTGGGAGAGCGTCGCGTTCGCAATGCGAAGGTCGGGAGTTCGATCCTCCTCCTCTCCACCAC
>PLZH01000312.1 GCA_003152055.1 Burkholderiales bacterium | reverse complement strand
GATGATGAGCCAATGCTCGGTCAGCGCCGACAGCTCGTGCTCGAGGAGGACATAGACGGCGGCGCCAAGGATGGCGCCGAACAGCGTGCCGATGCCGCCGATGATGGGCACGAGGACGATCTCGATCGAGCGTGAAATGTTGAAGATCTGGTCCGGGAACAGATTGCTGTAGTAGAAGGCGTAGAAGACGCCGGCCAGGGCCGTGAGGCCACCCGAGATCTGCACGGCGAAGAGCTTGTAGCGGAAGGTGTCAATGCCGGCGGCGCGGGCTGCGTCCTCGTTGTCGCGGATGGCCCGGAAGTAGTAGCCGGCGCGTCCGTGCAGCAGCCAGGTCGACACCGTGAAGGCGAGCACCGCAAGCGCCAGCGCGACGTAGTAGAACATCAGAGGGCCGCCGCGCAGGTTCAGCCAGTCGCGGCTTCCGCCGGGCGCGACGCGAATGAAAAAGCCCGCCGCGCCGCCGATCCAGGGAAAGTTCTCGAAGCCGATGCGCGTGAATTCGGCGAAGGCGATCGTGAGCAGCGCGAAGTAGGTGCCGGAAATGCCGAAGCGAAAGGCGAGCCAGCCGATCAAAGAGGCGGCCACTACGCATACGGCCATCGCGACGATCATCCCGAGCCATGGGTTGATCGCAAAGAACTGGAACAGCGCCGCCGCCGTGTAGGCACCGAGCCCGACGTAGAGGGCGTTGCCGAGCGAGAGCTGCCCGGCGAAGCCCATCATGATGTTCCAGGCCTGGCCGACGTAGGCGAGCGTTAGCACGAGGATCATGGTCGTCAGCAGGTAGCGATCGGCGACGAGTGGCAGCAAGGCGAGGAGCACGGCCAGCGCGACCAATGCCCGACGCGAGCGTGGCGGCGACTCGCGCCAGATCGCCACCAGCCGGCTCGTCATCGGCCGCTTCCGGCCGCGATCATGCACGATGCGATGGTCACGGCCGACGCCCGAATAGGCCCTGCGGCCGGAACGCGAGCACGGCGATGAGCAGCGCAAAGGAAAGCATGCTCTTGGCCGACGGCGTGATGATGAGACCGGCGAGCGCTTCCGAAACGCCGATCAGCACGCCGCCGACGAGCGCGCCGACCATGGAGCCGAGGCCGCCGATGATGACGATGATGAAGGCGAGCAGGGTGTAGCCTGGCCCGGAGATCGGCGTCACGTCGACGAGCAGCGTCATCAGCACGCCGGCGGCAGCGACGCAGGCCGTTCCGAGGCCGAAGGTCAATGCATACAGATGCGGCACGTTGAGGCCGACGACACGGGCGCCGAGCAGGTTGTCGGCACAGGCGCGGATCGCCTTGCCGAACGAGGTGTAGCGAAAGATCGCGAACAGCGCCGCGCAGACGGCGAGGGCCACGACGGCGCAGATCACGCGCACCTTGTCGATGATGAAAGGCCCGACCGCGTACGAGTCGAGCGCGTAGTCGACCTGGACGTTGCGCGCATCGGGGCCGAAGGCGATCAGCAGGCCGTTCACGAGGACCAGGGCGACGGCGAGCAGCAGCATGAACTGCGAATGCTCCGGGCGGTCGATGAAGGGATTGACGAGCACGCGTTGCAGAACGTAGCCGAAAGCGAAGAAGGCGAGCACCACCGGCACGAGCATCCACAGCGGGTCGAGGTGCCAGGTGGCGAAGAGCAGCACGGTGGCGTACATCGCCATCGTCATCATCTCGCCGTGCGCGAAGTTGACGATGCGAACGACGCCGTAGATGACCGACAGCCCGAGCGCCATCAGCCCATAGACGAGGCCCGTCAGCAGCCCGCTGATGACGATGTTGATGACGGCATCAACGGGCATTCGGGGCCGGCCCGCTCAGACCTTGCCCCAGCCCGGCATGGGGAACACGGGCTTGTGCTCGGCGCTCGCGGCGGGCAGCACAACGGTCGGCTTTTCACCGAGGTTCTGGATGCAGGCCGAGCTGATGTCGTCGTTCTGGCCCTCGGCGCTGAACTTGATCGGGCCGCCGAGCATCATGCGCTCGCTGATGTTGGTGCTGCGCAGCGCGTTGGCCAGTGCCGTGCCGTCTGTGCTCCCGGCCCGCTTGAAGGCGTCGCCAACGACCATCATCGCCTCGACCGTGAAGCCGACGTTCAGCGCGTTGAAGAGAAGACTTTCCTTCGGGAACTGCTTCTTCATCGCGGCTTCGATGGCGACGGTGATCTTGGCCTTGGGGTCGTACCAGGGCACGTTGGAGATGCAGTACTCGGAGTATTTGCCCAGGGACTGGTAGAACGCCTCCTCGTACATGCCAGGCGATCCGGGGCTGATGACCCCCATCGGGTTGTAGCGCTGCTTCACCATTTCGCGTACGAGCAGGATGGCATCGTTGAGCCGGCACACAAGCATGACGAAGTCGGCGCCGCTGGCCTTGGCCTTGGCAACCTCGACCGAGAGATCGCGCGCCGCCGGGTCGTAGCCGATCTCCTCGACGAGCGTGAACGGCAGGTAGCTCAGCTTCGGCAGAATGGCATGGATGCCGCCGGTCATGGCCGTCCCGAAGGTATCGTTCACATGCATGAAGACGGCTTTGCGCGGCGCCATGCCGGTGGCCTGAAACAGGTCGCGAAACAACGCCAGCCCGTTGGTGACCAGCTGCGGCGCCGTCGGGAAATTGCGGAAGACGTATTTGTAGCCTTGCTTCGTGATCTGCGGCGCCGCCGCAATGTTGACGACGAAGGGCACCTTGCGCTGCTCGGCCACTTGGGCGATCGCCGCTGACGCGCCGGAGTCGAAAGCGCCGACGAGGACGTTCGCGCCGTCGTCGATCAGCTTTTCGGCGCGCGAGCGGGCTTCTTCGACCTTGGACTCGAAGTCGGCGTTCATCAGCTCGACGTCGACACCGTACATCTGCCTGATGAGCGCGGGCGAAATGTCGGCCCCCATCTGGCAGGACTGGCCGATCTTGGCCAGGTAGCCCGACCGCGGCAACAGCATGCCGACCTTGATCTTGCGGGCCTGCGAATGCGCGAGCCAGGGCGTACCGATGGCGGCAACGCCTGCGGCACCGACGGCCAGGCGGTTGAAATCGCGTCGTGAAAAATGGCTCATGAAAGTCTCCATGCAATGGCCGTGCCCTCGTGTCACGGTCCGCAAGCGACGCTAGCACGCTGCCTCCGCTGCGGCATCGGGGCAAGCCAGTGTGCGCAAGGAGGCTGACCGCTCGAGCCTGACGGTGGTCCCTGGCGCGGCACAATCCCGCAATGACCGCGAGCGCACTGTTGCCCTGGCGCCTGTGCGTGGCGCCGATGATGGAATAGGCCAGAAAGATCAGTAATGGCGCGGCC
>PLZH01000193.1 GCA_003152055.1 Burkholderiales bacterium | reverse complement strand
AACTTGTCCGGGTTCCACCAGAAGCTCGGTCACGCGGTCGATCAGCTGGCGCAGAGTATGCATTCGTACAGGCCGTTGAGCTCGTCACGCTCCTCGGGCGACTGCAGGCGCTCCTTCTCGGGCGGGATCTCGTCGTTGACGAGGTAGGGCTTGATCGAGTGGTACTGCTTGAAGAACTGCGTCATGTCGACGATGAGGTCGCGGACGACGGGCAGCCCCGGCAGGGGCTTGAGGACGATCGGATCCTTGAGCGTTCGCATGTTGGTGAGGCAGGCCAGGCCGTTCTTGCCATTGATGTTCATGGCGTCGGACCCGCACACGCCTTCGCGGCAGGAGCGGCGAAAACTCAGGGAGGGGTCCTGCGCCTTGAGTTTCATCAGGGCGTCGAGCAGCATGCGTTCGCTGCCGTCGAGTTCGACCTCAATCGTCTGCATCGATGGCGGAGCTCCCGTTTCCGGGTCGTAGCGGTAGATCTTGAAGCTGCGTTTGGTCATCCGGGTCTTTCGCGTCAGAACGTGCGCACCTTCGGCGGAATCGAGTCGACCGTCAGCGGTGTCAGCTGCACCGGCTTGTAGTCGAGCCGGTTGCCTTCGCTGAACCAGAGCGTGTGCTTCATCCACTCGGCGTCGTTGCGACCGTTCGGAAATTCGGCATCGTCGATCGGGCGCTCGTATTCGAGGACGTTGTGCGCGCCGCGGCACTCGTGGCGCGCCGCCGCCGAGATCATCGTCGCGAGGGCGCATTCCATGAGGTTGTCGACCTCGAGCGCCTCGATGCGCGCCGTGTTGAAGACGTTCGACTTGTCGGCCAGGTGCATGGTCTTCGTTCGCTCGGCGATCGCCTTGACCTTGGCGACGCCTTCGTCCATCGACACCTGGGTGCGAAAGACGCCGGCATGCAGCTGCATGGTCTTGCGCAGATCGTTGGCGATCGCCTGCGAGTATTCGCCGCCGGTCGTCGCGTCGAGGCGCGCCAGTCGCGCCGCCGTGAAGTCCGATGCATGCGCCGGCAACGCCTTGTGTCCACGCGCCGCGAGTTTGCCGTCGACCATGTGATTGCCGGCCGAGCGGCCGAAGACGAGCAAGTCGAGCAACGAGTTGGTACCGAGACGGTTTGCGCCGTGCACGCTCACGCACGAGCATTCGCCGACCGCGTAGAGCCCCTCGACGGCCGCGTTCGGCTCGCCGTTCTTCGGCGTCACGACCTGGCCGTGCACGTTGGTCGGTATGCCGCCCATCTGGAAATGGATCGTCGGCACGACCGGGATCGGCTCGCGCGTGATGTCGACGTTGGCGAAGTTGTGGCCGATCTCGAGCATGCTCGGCAAGCGCTTGTGGATGGTGTCGACGCCGAGGTGCGTCATGTCGAGGACGATGTAGTCCTTGTCCGGTCCGCAGCCGCGCCCTTCCTTGATCTCCTGGTCCATGCAGCGCGAGACGAAGTCGCGCGGCGCCAGGTCCTTCAGCGTCGGCGCGTAGCGCTCCATGAAGCGCTCGCCGTCGCTGTTGCGCAGGATCGCGCCTTCGCCGCGGCACCCTTCGGTGAGCAGCACGCCAGCACCGTAAACGCCGGTCGGGTGGAATTGCCAGAACTCCATGTCCTCGAGCGGAATGCCGGCGCGCGCCGCCATGCCGAGACCGTCGCCGGTGTTGATGAAGGCGTTGGTCGAGGCGGCGAAGATGCGCCCGGCGCCGCCGGTGGCGAGCATCACAGCCTTGGCCTGCAGGACGTGCAGCTGGCCCGTTTCCATCTCGAGCGCCGTGACGCCGACGACCGCGCCTTCGGCGTCGCGGATCAGGTCGAGTGCCATCCACTCGACGAAGAAGTTCGTTCGCGCCTTGACGTTTTGCTGGTACAGCGTGTGCAGCATCGCATGGCCGGTGCGGTCGGCCGCGGCGCAGGCGCGCTGCACCGGCTTTTCGCCGTAGTTGGCGGTATGGCCGCCGAACGGGCGCTGATAGATCGTGCCGTCGGGGTTGCGATCGAACGGCATGCCGAAGTGCTCGAGCTCGTAGACGACGTTCGGCGCTTCGCGGCACATGAACTCGATCGCGTCCTGGTCGCCGAGCCAGTCGGAACCCTTGACGGTGTCGTAGAAGTGATAGTGCCAGTTGTCCTCGCTCATGTTGCCGAGCGAGGCGCCGATGCCGCCCTGCGCCGCGACGGTGTGCGAGCGCGTCGGAAAGACCTTCGACAGCACGGCGACGTTGAGGCCGGCGCGCGCCAGCTGCAGCGAAGCTCGCATGCCGGAGCCGCCGGCCCCGACGATGACGACATCGAAGCGGCGCGTCGGCACCGTGGAAGTCATCACGGCCGGCGCAGCCATCAAAGCCTCCACAGAACCTGGATCGCCCAGCCGGCGCAGCCGACCAGCCACGCAATGGTGAGAACGTCGAGCGCGAGGCGAACGCCGACGGGCTGGACGTAGTCCATCCAGATATCGCGCATGCCGACCCATACGTGCCAGAGCAGCGAGACGATGGTGACGAAGGTGAGCACCTTCATCCATTGGTGCGCGAACATCGCCGACCATCTGTAGTAGTCGAGCGGCCCCGGCATCAGCACCTGGACGATCACGGCGAGGGTGAAGATCGCCATCACGATGGCCGTCACGCGTTGCGAGAGCCAGTCGCGCAGACCGTAGTGCGCACCGACGACGAGACGCCGGGAACCGAAGGTGGTGGCCATCGTGCGCCTCAGTAAAGAGAGAAGAGCTTGGCGCCGAGAGCCAGCGCCAGGAGGGTGCTGAGACCGATCGCCACCCAGGCCGACATGCGGCCGAACTCGAGGTCGACCGCGTGCGTCGCGTCCATCCACAGGTGGCGCAGGCCGGCGCAGAAATGCAGCAGGTAGGCCCAGATCAGAGCGAAGGCGACGAGCTTGAAGAACCAGGCTGGCACCTTGCCGGCGCCGACCGCAAACACGTTCGTGAACTGCTCGAACGAAACCTCGGAGGTCAGGCTCGTATCGAACATCCAGATCGCGAAGGGCAGGAGAAGAAACATCAGCGCGCCGCTGAAGCGATGCAGGATCGAGACCCACCCGGCGGCCGGCAGGCGATACGATGCGAGCTGGGCGATGGCGAGGTTGCGATAGACCGGCGGCTTGCTGACCATTTGTTCTTTGAGCGACGTGACCATGTCCGACCTTTTCTCACCGAGCGCGAAGCCGCCGCGCAGTCTGTGTTGATTTTATTGCAACGCAACAGACTTTAACCGCGCTCGCCCACTCACGCGCGGCAGCCTTCCTTTCAACTTCACAGTCTTCGGAGATTTCATGAGCAAGTCCCCCGTTCGTGTCGCCGTGACCGGCGCCGCCGGCCAGATCGGTTATGCCCTTCTGTTTCGCATCGCTTCCGGCGAGATGCTCGGCAAGGACCAACCCGTCGTCCTGCAACTCCTCGAGATCCCGGACGAAAAAGCGCAAAAGGCGCTCAGGGGCGTGATGATGGAGCTCGACGACTGCGCCTTCCCGCTGCTCGCCGGCATGACGGCGCACGGCGATCCGATGACGGCGTTCAAGGACGCCGACTACGCCCTGCTCGTCGGCGCCCGGCCGCGCGGCCCCGGCATGGAGCGCAAAGACCTGCTCTCCGCCAACGCCCAGATCTTCACCGCGCAAGGCAAGGCGCTCGACGCGGTGGCCAGCCGCAAGGTCAAGGTGCTGGTCGTCGGCAACCCGGCGAACACCAACGCCTACATCGCGATGAAGAGCGCGCCGAACCTGCCGCGCCGAAACTTCACGGCGATGCTGCGCCTCGACCACAACCGCGCCGCGAGCCAGATCGCGGCCAAGACGGGCAAGCCCGTCGCCTCGATCGAGAAGCTCGCCGTCTGGGGCAACCATTCACCGACGATGTACGCCGACTACCGCTTTGCGACCATCGACGGCCAGTCGGTGAAGGCGATGATCAACGACGACGCCTGGAACAGGAATGTCTTCCTGCCGACCGTCGGCAAGCGTGGCGCCGCCGTCATCGAGGCGCGCGGCCTGTCTTCGGCAGCCTCGGCGGCGAACGCAGCCATCGACCACATGCGCGACTGGGCGCTCGGCACCAACGGCAAGTGGGTGACGATGGGTATCGCTTCGGAGGGCCAGTACGGCATTCCGAAGGACATGATGTTCGGCTTTCCGGTGACGACGGCGAACGGTGACTACAAGCTCGTCGAAGGGCTCGACATCGACGCCTTCAGCCAGGAACGCATCAACCTCACGTTGAAGGAACTGCAGGAGGAGCAAGAAGGCGTCAAGCACCTGCTGTAAAGACTGAAGACGCGCGCGATGGCCGACTGGAATCCCGGGCTGGCGGAGCGCACGCGCCAGGCGCGCGAGTTGCTGGCGCGCGTCGACCTCGAGGCGCCGCGGTTTGCGTTCGACCTCGGATGCGGGCCCGGCAATTCGACCGAGCTGCTCGTCATGCGTTGGCCCCAGCCAGAAGTCGTCGGCACCGACAACTCCGAGGCGATGCTGGCCAGCGCGCGCGAACGCCTGCCGGAATCGCGCTTCGAGCTGTCCGACATCGTCACGTGGCAGCCCGAACACGTGCCAGACCTCGTGTATGCGAACGCCGCACTGCAGTGGGTCGGCGATCACGCAACCCTCTTCCCGCGTCTCTTCGCGTCGCCCGCGCCGGGCGGCGTGCTCGCCGTGCAGATGCCGGATAGCCTCGGCGAGCCGAGCCACGACGCGATGCGCGAGGTGGCGTCGCTGCCGGCCTATACGTCGGCGATCGGCGACGCGACGAGCGCCCGCAGCCGGATTCTTTCTCCGACCGCCTACTACGATCTTCTGGCGTGCGAAGCGGCGGTCGTCGATGGGTGGCAAACGACTTACCACCATCCGATGCAGTCGCCGAAATCCATCGTCGACTGGCTTCGTGGCACCGGGCTCAGTCCCTTTCTCGAAACATTGAGCGAGGATCATCGCGCCGGCTTCTTGGCCGAGTACGGGCAACGCATGGCCGCCGCCTATCCGGCGCGCAGCGACGGCATTCGGCTGCTCACGTTCCCGCGCCTGTTCATCGTCGCGACGCGGCGGAGTTGACCTGCGGACCACACGAGGCACGGCTTGATGACCGAACCCGCAACCGTCGACCCGAACTCGCTGCTCTTCGACGCCGAAAGTGCTGCCGACAGGCTGCCAGTGTGCGACCACTATGCGGGTATCGAGACGCGCATGACGAAGAGCCTCGCCCTGCAGGGCGAGCTCGGGCCGATCTTCGACGTGACGCTCGACTGCGAAGACGGTGCTCCTGTCGGCGGCGAGGCCGAGCACGCGCATCTCGTCGCCGAAATGGTCATGTCGGCGCGCAATGTCCACGGCCGCTGCGGCGTGCGCCTGCATCCCGTCGACCACGCGTCGTTCGCCGACGACGCGGCGACCATCGTCGGCGCCGCCGCGAGCCGGCTCGCCTACGTCATGCTGCCCAAGGTCGAAAGCGTCGCCGATGTCGATCGCGCCGCAGCGGCGATCGACGCCGTTTCGCACGGCCGCAGAATCCCCCTGCATGCACTCGTCGAGACGCACGGCGGCTTGCGCGAAGTCACTGCGATCGCCGCGCACCCGCGCATCGAGTCGCTCTCGTTCGGGCTCATGGATTTCGTCTCGGCGCATCGCGGCGCCATTCCAGCCTCGGCGATGACGGCCGACGGCCAGTTCGCGCATCCGCTCGTCGTCCGCGCCAAGCTCGAGATCGCAGCGGCCTGCCACGGCTACGGCAAGACGCCGTCGCATAGCGTCGTCACCGAGTTCGCCGATGCAGCGGTCGTCGGCGTGGCGGCGCGGCGCGCGGCACGCGAGTTCGGCTACACGCGGATGTGGAGCATCCACCCCAGCCAGATCCGGCCCATCGTCGCCGCGTTCGCCCCCGATGTGCGCGAGGTCGACGAAGCCGTCTCCATCATCGACGCCGCCGCCTCGGCCGGCTGGGCCCCGATTCGCCGCGGTGACGTTCTTCACGACCGCGCCAGCTACCGCTACTGGTGGCGCATCGCCGCCCGCGCGCGGCGCACAGGAGTAGCGTTGCCGGCAGATTTCGAACGACGCTTTTTCGCCGAACCCGGAGATTCGACCTGAGCGCCGGTGCGCCGGCGTGACACAAGTCCCGTCGTGTCGGTAACCGAGGGTAAGACGAGAGGTTCGAGAAGGGACGCTGAACCACAATCAGGGCCGCGCGTTTCAGCGCAGAGAGGCTGACCGATGTCCACACGCAAACTCTTTCCTCCCGCACTCGCTGCCCTGGCCCTCGTCGTCATGGGCGCCTGCGCCCTTCCCGCCATCGCGCAGACGGCGCCGCCCGCGAAGGCCGCGAAGGCGCCACACAAAGCCGTCAAGAAGGCCGCTCCTGTCGAAGCCCCCATTTCCGACGCCAGCCCCGAGCAGGTGAAGGCGGCCGAGCTCGTCTACTACGGCAAGTACGACTGCGAGTTCAACCAGAACATCGACATCGTGCAGAGCGTCAAGCACTCGGCGTACGTCGATGTCAGGGACGGGAAGTCGGGCTGGCTGATGAAGCCTGTGCTTTCGTCGACGGGCGCGATCCGTCTCGAGGACGTGAAGGGCGAAACGCTGATGGTGCAGATCGCGGCCAAGTCGATGCTGCTCAACGTCAAGACAGGGCATCGCATCGTCGACGACTGCATCAGCCCGAAGCAGCGCGAGCTCATCGAAGCGGCCAAGGCCTCGAAAGCGGCGGCGGCAGCGTCGGCAGCGTCCTGAGGCGGCATTCCCACACCCGCACGACGCGCCCTTCGGGGCGCGTTTTCATTGGCGCGGCGAGCAACGCCGCAGGTGTGGCTCGATAATGCGAACCATGACACGCCCGTTCAATTTCAGCCCGGGCCCGGCGGCCCTGCCCGAACCCGTCTTGCGCCAGGCAGCCGAAGAGATGCTGGACTGGAACGGGTCGGGGATGTCAGTGATGGAGATGAGCCATCGCGGCAAGGAGTTCATGTCCATCCAGGCCGAAGCCGAGGCCCACCTGCGCGAGCTGCTCGCCATCCCGGGCAACTACAAGGTGCTCTTCCTGCAAGGCGGCGCGATCGGCCAGAACGCGATCGTCCCGATGAACCTGCTGCGCGGCCATGCGAAGGCCGACTACGTCAACACCGGCGAGTGGTCGAAGCGTTCGATCGCCGAGGCGGCGCACTACTGCCGCGTCGAAATCGCGGCGAGCGCGGAAGCGAATGGCTTCACCGCGATTCCGGCGCAAAGCCAGTGGCATCTCGACCCCGAAGCCGCGTACGTCCACATCTGCTCGAACGAGACGATCGGGGGGCTCGAGTTTCACTGGACGCCGGACACGGGCGCCGTGCCGCTGGTCGCCGACATGTCATCGAACATCCTGTCGAGGCCGATCGAGGTCGCCCGCTATGGCCTCGTCTACGGCGGCGCACAGAAAAACATCGGGCCGGCCGGCCTTACCTTCGTCATCGTCCGCGACGATCTGCTCGGCGGCGCCCTGCCGACGACGCCCCAGGCCTTCGACTACACGATCCAGGCAGCCAACAATTCGATGATCAATACGCCGCCGACGTATGCGATCTACGTCGCCGGGCTCGTCTTTCGCTGGCTAAAGGGCGAAGGCGGTCTTGTGGCGATGGAAGCGAGGAACCGGGCCAAAGCAGGCCTCCTCTATGGCGCGATCGACGCCAGCGATTTCTACGCCAACCGCATCGCCCGCGAAGACCGGTCGATCATGAACGTGCCGTTCCACCTCGCCAACCCGGCGCTCGACACCGCCTTCCTCGAAGGCGCAAAAGCCGCAGGGCTGCTCAACCTCAAGGGGCATCGCATCGTCGGCGGCATGCGCGCCTCGATCTACAACGCGATGCCGATCGAGGGCGTGCGCGCCCTGGTCGCCTACATGAAGGACTTCGAAGCCCGGCACGGCTGAAATTGCCTTGAATATGTATTGACGAGTATGTATGATTTATACATACCGACTCGCGAACCCACCATCATGGAAGCGACCGTTGCCGAGCGAGGCCAGATCACCCTTCCCAAGGCCGTCCGCGACGCCCTGGGCCTCACCAAGGGCAGCCAGCTCAAGGTCGAGCTCGACGGCAGCACCATCATCCTGCGCAAGAACGTCGAAGACGCCATTTCTCGCTTGCGCGGGCGGTTCAAGCTGCCGCCGGGCGTGAGCACCGACGACGTCATGCGCGAGCTGCGCGGACGCGCACCGGGCGACCCGGTCGATCCCTGAACCACCAGGGCCCTTCTCGATGATCGCTGTCGATTCATCCGTGCTGATCGACCTTCTTGGTGGCGACGTGCGCGCCGAGGCGTCCGAGGACAGTCTGCGCCAAGCACTGGCCCGGGGCCCCGTCGTGGTCTGCGACGTCGTCGTCAGCGAGGTCGTCGCGGGTCTCGGCTTCGGCGCCGAGCTGTTCGACGTGCTCGAAGAAGCCGGCATCGGCTACCTGGCCACCGAAGCGCGCGCCGCGGTGCGGGCCGGCGAGATGCAGCGACGCTACAGGCAGCGGCTGAAGGCAGAAGGGCGCGGGCTTGCGTCGACGCGCGCCGTGCCCGATTTCCTCGTCGGTGCCCACGCCCTGCTTCAATGCAAGGGCCTGATTACCCGCGACGCGAGCTTTTTTCGCGACTACTTCAAAGGCCTCAAGGTCATCGTGCCGAAGGCCGCCTGAGACAAAACCGACCCCAAACGCACCGTTCACACGAGGTTTCGCCATGCCCCACGCTTTCGCTTCCACCCTGCAGTCGTTCGAGACGGCCTCCGGCAAGGAGGGCAAGTTCTACTCGTTGCCGGCGCTCGCGAAACAGTACCCGAACGTCTCGCGCCTGCCGGTCTCGATCCGGATCGTGCTGGAGTCGGTGCTGCGCAACTGCGACGGCAGGAAGGTCCTGCCCGAGCACGTCGTCGAGTTGGCCGGCTGGAAGCCCAATGCGCCGCGCCTCGACGAAGTACCCTTCGTCGTCGCCCGCGTCGTCCTGCAGGATTTCACCGGCGTGCCGCTGCTCGCCGACCTCGCCGCGATGCGCAACGTCGCCGACGAGATGGGCAAGGACGCGAAGACGATTGAGCCGCTGGTGCCGGTCGATCTCGTCGTCGACCACTCGATCATGATCGACTACTTCGGCACGAAGAAGGCGCTCGATCTCAACATGAAGCTCGAGTTCACGCGCAACCTCGAGCGCTACCAGTTCATGAAGTGGGGCATGCAGGCCTTCGACACCTTCGGCGTCGTGCCGCCCGGCTTCGGCATCGTCCATCAGGTCAATCTCGAATACCTGGCGCGCGGCGTCCACAAGAAAGAGGCCAGGCGCGGCGAAGTACCGCTCTACTACCCCGACTCGCTCGTCGGCACCGACAGCCACACGACGATGATCAACGGCATCGGCGTCGTCGGCTGGGGCGTCGGCGGCATCGAGGCCGAGGCGGCCATGCTCGGCCAGCCGGTCTATATCCTGATGCCCGACGTCGTCGGCTTCGAGCTCACCGGCCGGCTGCGCGAAGGCGTGACGGCGACCGATCTCGTGCTCGCCGTGACCGAGATCCTGCGCAAGGAAAAGGTCGTCGGCAAGTTCGTCGAGTTCTTCGGCGAAGGCACGCAAAGCCTCTCGGTACCCGACCGCGCGACGATGGCCAACATGGCGCCCGAGTACGGCGCGACGATGGGTTTCTTTCCGGTCGACGACAAGACGATCGAGTACTTCGAAGGCACGGGCCGGACCAGGCAGGAGATCGAAGCCTTCCAGGCCTACTTCAAGGCGCAGGGCCTGTACGGCGTGCCGCGCGCCGGGCAGATCGATTTCACGCACGTCGTCAAGCTCGACCTCGGCAGCGTCACACCGAGCCTCGCCGGCCCGAAGCGGCCGCAGGACCGCATCGAGATCGGCAAGGTGAAAGCGCAGTTCGCGTCGCTCTTCAGCAAGCCGCCGGCCGAGAACGGCTTCAACCAGGCGGCCGAACGCCTGCACACGCGCCACCTGGTGCGCGCCCACGATGTGCGCAGCGTCGAAGCGGAGGCGAAGGTGCCGCACACGCCTTCGGTGCAGCCCGGCGCGCCGCGCTTCGTCGAGGAGATGAACGCCAACAAGCCGACGCTCGCGTCCGCGCTGCACGAAGCCGAGCCCAAGCAGCCGGCCGCGCCCGACATGACCGTCGGCAACGGCGACGTGCTGATCGCCGCCATCACGTCGTGCACGAACACGTCGAATCCGAGCGTCATGATGGCCGCCGGCCTGCTCGCGAAGAAAGCCGTCGAGGCGGGGCTCAAGGTCAAGCCGCACATCAAGACTTCGCTGGCGCCGGGCTCGCGCATCGTCACGGAATACCTAACCAAGGCCGGGCTGTTGCCCTATCTCGAAAAGCTCGGCTTCAACGTCGCGGCCTACGGCTGCACGACCTGCATCGGCAACGCCGGCGACCTGACGCCCGAGCTCAACGACGCGATCACGAAGAACGACCTCGTCTGCGCCGCCGTGCTCTCGGGCAATCGCAACTTCGAGGCGCGCATCCACCCGAACCTGAAGGCTAACTTCCTCGCCAGCCCGCCGCTGGTCGTCGCCTACGCAATCGCCGGCACGGTACTGAAGGACCTGATGACCGAGCCGGTCGGCAAGGGCAAGGGCGGCAAGGACGTCTACCTCGGCGACATCTGGCCGACCAGCGACGAGATCGCCGCGCTCATGAAGTACGCGATGAACGGCAAGGCCTTCAAGGCGAACTACGACAAGGTGGCAAGCGAGCCGGGGCCGCTCTGGCAGAAGATCAAGGGCGTGCAAGGGCAGGTCTACACGTGGCCCGAGTCGACCTACATCGCGCGGCCGCCGTTCTTCGCCGGCTTCGAGATGGAGCCGCATGCGGCCGAAATCGGCGTCAAGGGCGCGCGCGCAATGGCGCTGTTCGGCGACTCGATCACGACCGACCACATCTCGCCCGCCGGCGCGATCAAGGAATCGTCACCCGCCGGCCAATGGCTGAAGGAAAACGGCGTCGTCAAGGCCGACTTCAACTCCTACGGCTCGCGCCGCGGCAACCACGACGTGATGATGCGCGGCACCTTTGCCAACGTGCGCATCAAGAACCTGATGATTCCGCCCGACGCGAGCGGCTCGCGCGAGGAAGGCGGCGTCACGCTGTTCCAGCCGGGCGGCGAAAAGATGTTCATCTACGACGCGGCGATGAAGTACATGGCCGAGGGAACGCCGACCATCGTCTTCGGCGGCGAGGAGTACGGCACCGGCTCGAGCCGCGACTGGGCCGCCAAAGGCACGCAGCTGCTCGGCATCAAGGCCGTGATCGCGAAGAGCTTCGAGCGCATCCACCGCTCGAATCTCGTCGGCATGGGCGTGCTGCCGCTGCAGTTCAAGTCGGGCGCCTCGTGGGAATCGCTCGGTATCAAGGGCGGCGAGACCTTCGACATCGACATTGCCACCGACCTGCGCCCGCAACAGGACGCGACGCTCGTCATCCACTCGACCGACGGCACGAACCGCTCAGTGCTGCTGACGCTGCGCATCGATACGGCCATCGAGGTCGACTACTACCGGCACGGCGGGATTCTTCCGTTCGTGTTGAGGCAGTTGCTCGCGGCATAGACCGCGCCACGGCTCACTTCTCCCTGGACGGTGCGTCGCAGGCCGGGTCCATTCCCTGCCCGACGTCCGACACCAGGCCGGTCGAATTGCTGATGGAAACCTGGAACAGCACGCAATCGCCTTCGATGCCGCCGAAGCGGTAGTTCCAGACCTGGAGTTTCTGCCATCCGACCGGGAACACCCCGACGGGATGGCCGATGCGCAAGAGCACGTCGGCGCGTGTCATGCCCGGCTTGATCGTCGCGAAAGTCGCCAGCGTCAGCACCTGCTGCTTCGAGACGAGGCGGCCGCCGGCGTCGAAGTCGAGCATGTATGTCTGCTTGTGCTGCCTGAATTCCAGCCGGGTGCCACCGCCGGGCAAGGGGTATTCGCCGCTCGGGCCGCCGAAGGCGTGGCGCGCCTCGTCGATCGGCGCCCCGAGCGGCAGAGCACCGGGCGGAGTCAGCACCCCGCACGAGCTCACCGCGAGCGCGATCGACGCGAGCATCAACCAACCGAACATTCGTCTCGCGATCGATTTCATCATCGCTCCTTGAGGGCCCGCGCACCGCAGCGCCCCGGTCATTCTGGAGCCGCCGCTGAACCCGCGTTCGCGACGTGCTCTCTAGAATCCTGGCGATGCGCGTAGAAAATCCTGTCGCCGGCCTCCCGGATTTCGTCGACGCGCTCGATGGCGGCATCCACGTCGTCGATACCGGTTTTCACCGGCCACGCTTCGATGCAGCCTACCTGATCGTCGAAAAAGGACGCGCCGCCTTCGTCGATACGGGCACGAATCACTCGGTGCCGCGCCTGCTTGCGGCGCTCGGCGCAGTGGGGCTCGAGCCCGACACCGTCGACCTCGTCATCGCGACCCATGTGCACCTCGACCACGCAGGCGGCGTCGGCCTGCTCATGCGGCACTTGCCACGGGCTCGGCTCATCGTGCATCCACGGGGTGCACGGCACCTGATCGATCCTGTCCGCCTCGTCAAGAGCGCGACGACGGTCTATGGTGCCGAAGAGGTCGAGCGCTCCTACGGCAGGATCTTCGGCGTCGCCGCCGAGCGCGTGCTGCGGACCACCGACGGCATGACGATCGCGCTTGCCGGCCGGCCGCTCGTCTTCCTCGACACGCCCGGCCACGCGATGCATCACCACTGCATCTGGGACGCGGCGAGTCGAAGCTTTTTCACCGGCGATACCTTCGGCCTCTCGTACCGCGAATTCGATACCGCCCGAGGCGCCTGGATCATGCCGACGACGACGCCCGTGCAGTTCCAGCCCGACGCCCTGCGCCATTCGATCGCACGAATTCTCGCCTTCGAGCCCAACCATCTGCAGGTGACGCACTTCGGCCGCGTCGGCGAGGTGCCGCGACTCGCGACGCTCTTTCTCGACCAGCTCGACGAGATGGTCGCGCTCGCGAAATCGCTGCCCACAGACAAGGCGCGGCACGAAGCCTTGAAGCGCGGCCTCGAGGCGATCCATCTGCAGAGCCTGCGGGCCCACGGGGTGATGCTTTCCGACGCGCGCATCGGCGAGCTGCTGGCGCTCGACTTCGAGTTGAACGCGCGAGGCATCGGCATCTGGCTCGATCGCACCGCGGCATGAGCTCGACACGCTTCGATTTCAGCGGCAAGGTCGCCGTCATCACCGGCGCGGCCAACGGCATCGGCGCGGCCTGCGCGCAGCTCTTGGCGGCAAGCGCCGCGAAGGTCGCGCTGTGGGACGTCGACGAAGGCGCGGCCGAGACGCTGGCGCAAGCCATCGGCGGCGAAAGAAACGCCCTCGCCCTGCGCTGCGACGTCTCACGCCGCGTCGACGTCGAAACGGCGACCGCGGCGACGATCGCCAGCTTCGGCCGCATCGACATCCTCATCAACAACGCGGGCATCTTTCGCGCCGTCGATTTTCTCGACATCAGCGAAGAAGACTGGGACGCCGTGCTCGGCGTCAATCTCAAGGGCGCCTTCCTCGTCGGCCAGGCCGTGGCCCGCGAGATGGCGAAGACGGGCGGCGGCGCCATCGTCAACATGAGCTCGGTCAACGGCGTCATGGCGATCCCGACGATCGCCAGCTACAACGTCAGCAAAGGCGGCATCAACCAGCTGACGCGGGCGATGGCGGTGTCGCTGGCCGATCAGGGCATCCGCGTCAACGCCGTCGCACCGGGAACGATCGCGACCGAGCTCGCGCGCCAGGCCGTCCTCGGCAGCGCCGACGCGGCTGCGCGCATCATGAGCCGCACACCCTTGCGCCGGCTCGGCGAGCCGGCCGAGGTTGCCGCCGTCTGCGCGTTCCTGGCCAGCGACGCGGCGAGCTACATGACGGGCGAGATCGTCGCCGTCGACGGCGGCCGTCTCGCCCTCAACTACACCATGCCGCCGGTTGCCTGAAAAAAGGACTCATCATGAGATTTCTGCACACCATGCTGCGGGTCGGCGACCTGCAGCGCTCGATCGACTTCTACACCAATGTCATGGGCATGAAGCTGCTGCGCACGACCGAGCGGCCGGAGCAGAAATATTCGCTCGCTTTCGTCGGCTACGGCTCGAACCCGGAGCAAGCCGAGATCGAGCTCACCTACAACCACGGCGTCTCGAGCTACGACATGGGCAGTGCCTACGGGCACATCGCGATCGGCGTCGCCGACGTCAAGGCGGCTTGCGAGAAGATTCGCGTGGGCGGCGGCACGGTGACGCGGGAGCCCGGCCCGGTGAAGGGCGGATCGACGGTGATCGCCTTCGTCGCCGATCCCGACGGCTACAAGATCGAGCTCATCGAGCGAGACGTGTGAACAGGCCCTAGCTTAGCTAAGCTAGGGTCGCAAGGCACTCGCCTCGCGGGCCAGGCGGGTCAGGCGCGGCCAGTCGCGCGCGGCCAGCGCATCGGCCGGCGTCAGCCACGAGCCACCGACGACCTCGACGTTGGGCAACGCCAGCCAGGCCGGCGCGTTGTCGATGCCGATGCCGCCGGTCGGGCAGAACACGATGTCGGCGAACGGACTCGCCCATGCCCTGAGCAACGCCGGGCCGCCCGCTGCCGACGCGGGAAAAAACTTGAGAAAGCGAAAGCCGTCGTCGGCCGCGCGCATGACTTCGCTCGCCGTCGCGACGCCGGGGAGCAGCGGCAAGGCCATCGTGCGACAGGCGGAAACGACCGCGCTGCTGTACCCCGGGCTCACTGCGAAGCGCGCCCCCGCGGCGTGCGCCGAGCGAACATCGGCGGCATGGCGCAGCGTTCCTGCACCGACGATGGTTTCCGGCACGGCCCGGGCGATGGCCTCGATCGAGGCGAGCGCCGCCGGCGTGCGCAACGTCACCTCGATCACGCTGACGCCGCCTTCGAGGAGGGCACGTGCCATCGGCACCGCGTGCTCGACGTGATCGATGACGACGACGGGGATGACCGGGCCGCGGTCGGCCAGATCGAGCGGCTCGAGCGGCGCGCCCGCGTCGCCCTGGTCGACTCCGGTTTGTTTCACGGCCGGGTGCTCGCGCCGAACGCCGGGAACCTTCAGCGCAGAGTCAGGTCGACCCGATTGCTGTCGGGCTCGCTCAGGCTGCCGGCCGGCATCTCGACCAGCTCGACCTGCATCTTTTCGGCGGCGATGCCATCGGCTTGGAGCGCCTGGCGAACCGCACCGGTGCGCGCCTTGGCCAGTTCGAGGTCGCGCGCCTTGTTTTCGCCGGTCAGGAAGCGCGCCGAGATTCGAACGCCGCCGCCGCCGCTGGTCGCGGCCTCCGCGAATCGGGCGATCGAAGCCGCGGCCGAGGCCGGCAGCTTTTCGGAGCCGCCGGCGAAGACGACTTCGTTCGGATTGATCGCTGTCGGCGCAGAAGCGCCCGTGGGCGTTGAAGCAGGTGCAGCAGTCGACGCTGGCGCCGCTTCCGGGGCTGCGGGCGGACTGCGGCCGGCGAGCACGATTCCTGCAATGGCAACGACGAGCAACAAGACGATGGCGGCAATAACGACGGTGCGTGAAGAATTACCTTGGCGCCGCTTTTGTTCGCTCATGAATCCCTCGTGTCGTTCGAATTGTCTTGCGATGATCGATTCTAGTTGGCGATGAACGGCCCCCACCCGCTCCTGCACGGCAGCCGCGACCCCGAGCAGCTGTTCGACACGGCGCTGCGTCACTGGGGTGGCCACGACGACGCCTGGATCTTCGGCTATGCCTCGCTCATCTGGCGGCCCGAGTTCGAGTCGATCGAGGATCGGGGCGCGACCGTCTACGGCTGGCACCGCGCCCTGGCGATGCGCTCGCGCATCAACCGCGGCACGCCGGAATGCCCCGGCCTCGTCTTCGCGCTCGTGGCCGGCGGCTCGTGCCGCGGCCGGGCCTACCGCGTCGAGCGCTCGCGCGTCGAAAGTGAGATGCGCCGCCTCTGGTGCCGCGAGATGCTGACCGGCGTCTACGATCCGAAATGGCTGCCTTGCCGGACGCCGCAAGGCGTCGTCCGCGCCCTTGCATTTACCCTCAGCCGCAGAAGCCCAAGCCATACCGGCGCGCTGCCGGACGAGAAGATGGTCGAGATCCTGCGCACCGCCAACGGCCGCTACGGAAGCACGCTCTCCTATCTCGTCGAGACGGCGACGACGCTGCGCAATTGCGGCATCCGTGACCGCGACATCGAGCGTCTGGTCGCTCTCGCCCGCCGCCACGCCCTCACGGCCTGAGGCTTCCGGCAGCGGCGCGTGCAGCCTCCTGCGACGGTCCGCCGCGGCGAGCCGATTCGAGGTCGTCGGCGGTATCGATGTCGATCAGGATGCCCGGGTCGTCGAGCTCGATGCCGAACGCCGGGTACTGCGCGATCAGGCGCCTCGCCCCTTCGTCGCCGGTCAAGCCCACCAGCTCCGAGTACAGCTCGGCCGCGAACCCGACCGGATGCCCGCGCCTGCCGCCATGCTGCGCGTAGACGACTGGGTGGTGATCGAGCTCGCGGGCGACCGCCTGCAGGGTGGCGGGCTGGACCAGCGGCATGTCGCCGGGCAGGACCAGCCAGCCGCCCGCATGCGGCCGGGCGCTGACGCCGGCCGCGATCGAATGGCCCATGCCGAGGCCGGTCTGCGGGTCGCTGCCGACCTCGGGAAGCACGACGACGTCGCGTGCCGCGACGCTGCTGCGCGCCAGCTCCGCGAAGGCCGGCGTCGTCACGACGACGACGTGCAGCTGGCTCGCGATGGCGTGGCGCAAGGTCGTCGCCAGGACGCCGGATTCGCCCAAGGATGCGGCGAGTTTGTGCGATCCGGCCGAGAAGCGTGACCCTTTGCCCGCTGCAAGCACGATGACGGTGAATTCGGTGGCCATGGTTCGAGAATGGAAGAGTGGCGACGAAACGGTAAGTGGGAGGTCTACGTAAGGCCTTCCCCGTAAGCGGGATCGCCAGCGGCACCTGCGCGGGGTCCAGGCAAGGCGCGGGCCCGCAGCTTCGCCCGGGCTTTTCTATACTCGCGCGGTGATCGATATCGCCACGCTGCGCAAGAGCTACGAACGGGCGGAACTGGACGAAGCCGCATCCGATCCCGACCCGATGCATCAGTTCGCGGCCTGGCTGGAGCAGGCGATCGCCGCACGCCTGCCCGAGCCGAGCTCGATGACGCTCGCCACCGTCGGCAGCGACCGAAGGCCTTCGACGCGAATCGTTCTCGTCAAGGCCTACGACGCGCGCGGCATCGTCTGGTACACGAACTACGAGAGCCGCAAGGGGCGCGAGCTGGCGGCGCATCCGGTCGCGGCGCTGCAATTCCACTGGGTCGAGCTCGAACGCGTCGTTCGCATCGAAGGCGCGGTCGAGAAGGTCACGGAGGCCGAGTCCGATGCCTATTTCGCGACGCGGCCGCTTGATTCGCGCATCGGCGCCTGGGCTTCGCCGCAGAGCCAGGTCATCGCCTCGCGCGCCGTGCTCGTCGCCAACGCCGCGCGCTATGGCGCCCGGTTCATGCTGAAACCGCCGCGGCCGCCGCATTGGGGCGGCTTTCGCCTGCGCCCGGACGTTTGGGAATTCTGGCAAGGGCGCAAGTCGCGCCTGCACGATCGCCTGCGCTACCGCCTCGAGGCAGGCGGATGGCTGCGCGAGCGTCTCGCGCCCTGAAGTCCGTATGATCCGGCGGCGATGCGAACGCTTGCGCTGCTTGCCGATCCGAGTGGCGTCCTGCGTCNNTTCTCCACGAGTTCAGCCACTATGCGTCGGCGCTCGCCGCAGCGAGCGAATCGAAGGCGCCGAAGTCCGATCACGACGGAAAGCTTTGCGACATCTGCCTCGCCTTCGCGCAGGTCGCCGGAGCGGTTCATTGCGACTCGTTCAACGCGCCCCTCGTTGCCGACCTGAAGTACAGCGTCGCGATCTTCGCCGCGCCGGCCCAGGCCGACGGGGCGACACCGGCACCGCGCAGCCGCGGCCCACCCGTCCTCTCCTGACAGATCCACCGCCGTCTCGTCCGCTGGCGCTTCGCCGCGGCGGGCCTCGTGTCATGTCAGAGGATTTCCATGTCGACTGTTCCATTGGCAGGGGCGGCGCTCGCCGCTGCGCTGCTCGTCTCCATTCCCGCCGCCCACGCCGCTTCCGGCGACTCGGCCCCTTCGGCAGCCGCCAGCGCCTCGGCATCGGCAAGCGCAGCCAGTGCGGCGTCGGCCGCACCGCAACAGCTGCAGCGCGTCGAGATCCGGGCGACGCGGCAGCGGCTCGACGCCGCGCGCAATGGCCTGTCGCCGGACACCGGCAGCAGCATCTACCGATTCAGCGGACAGGACATCCAGAATCTGCCGCTCGGCGACAGTACGCCGCTCAACCAGGTCATCCTGCGCTCGCCCGGGGTCGTCCAGGATTCGTACGGCCAGCTGCATGTTCGCGGCGACCACGCCAACGTCCAGTACCGAATCGACGGCGTCGTCATTCCGGAAGCGATCAGCGGCTTCGGCCAGGCGCTCGAAACGCGCTTCGCAGACCGAATGAGCATCCTTACCGGTGCCTTGCCGGCGCAGTACGGATACCGCACGGCGGCCATCGTTGACATCCAGACCAAGGGTGAGGCCGTCGAAGGCAACGGCG
>PLZH01000205.1 GCA_003152055.1 Burkholderiales bacterium | reverse complement strand
TACGGCACGTGCTCGCGCTACGGCATGATCGCCTTCGCCTCGAGCCTCGATCAGGCCGGGCCGCTGGCGCGCAGCGCCGAGGATTGCGCCTTGCTGCTCTCGGCGATGAGCGGCTTCGACGCACGCGACTCGACGAGCGCCGAACGGCCGCCGCAGGACTACGTCGCCGCCCTCGGACGCTCGCGCGAAGGCGCGTCCGCGACGCGGCCGCTGCACGGCCTGCGCATCGGCTTGCCGAGGGAATTCTTTCCCGCCGGCCTGGCGGCTGAGGTCGCAACGGCGCTGCGCTCTGCGCTCGCCGAATTCGAGCGCCTGGGCGCGACGCTCGTCGACGTCAGCCTGCCGCGCACCGAGCTCGCCATCCCCGTCTACTACCTGATCGCGCCGGCCGAAGCATCGTCGAACCTCTCGCGCTTCGACGGCGTTCGCTACGGGCATCGCGCCGAGCACTACGCCGACCTGCAGGGCATGTACAAGACGAGCCGCAGCGAAGGCTTCGGCCCGGAAGTGAAACGCCGCATCATGATCGGCACCTACGTGCTCTCGCACGGCTACTACGATGCCTACTACCTGCAGGCGCAAAAGCTGCGCCGCATGATCGCCGACGACTTCCAGGCGTGCTTTCGCAAGTGCGACCTGATCGCCGGCCCGGTGGCGCCGACGGTCGCGTGGAAGCTCGGCGACAAGAGCGACGATCCAGTCGCCAGCTACCTCGCCGACATCTTCACCTTGCCGGCGAGCCTGGCGGGCCTGCCCGGCATGAGCATCCCCGCCGGCTTCGGGGCGGGCGACCTGCCGAGTGCCGCGAAGGGCATGCGTGGCGTCGCGACGCTCATGCCCGTGGGCCTGCAACTCATGGCCAACTATTTCGAGGAAGCGAGCCTGCTCCACGCAGCGCACGCCTTCCAGCAGGTCACCGACTGGCACACGCGCGCGCCCGCCTCTGCGGCATGAGCAAAGCGCGATGACGACAGTCTCCAGAGCGCCGGCGCCGCTGGTTCGCGGCTACGAGGTCGTGATCGGCATCGAGACGCACGCCCAGCTCTCGACGCGCTCGAAGATCTTCAGCGGCTCATCGACCGCTTTCGGCGCGGCGCCGAACACGCAGGCTTCGGCCGTCGACCTGGCGCTCCCGGGCACCTTGCCGGTCGCCAACCGCGGCGCCGTCGAGCGCGCGATCCGCTTGGGCCTCGCCGTCGGCGCGACGATCGCGCCGCTCTCGATCTTTGCCCGCAAGAACTATTTCTACCCCGATCTGCCCAAGGGCTATCAGATCAGCCAGTACGAAACGCCCGTGGTGCAGGGTGGCGCGGTCGAGTTCTTCGTCGGCGGCGTGGCGCACCGCGTCAACCTCACGCGCGCCCACCTCGAGGAAGACGCGGGCAAGTCGATCCACGGAATTGCCCGCGGCGAGGGTGGCCAATCCCGTGCCCCGCACGGCGCGCCGCTCGACTACGCGGGTGACTGGACGGGCGTCGATCTGAACCGGGCCGGAACGCCGCTGCTCGAGATCGTCACCGAGCCCGAGATGCGCTCGAGCGCGCAGGCCGTCGAGTATGCGAAGGCGTTGCACGCGCTCGTTGTCTGGCTCGACATCTGCGACGGCAACATGCAGGAGGGAAGCTTTCGCTGCGACGCCAATGTCTCGGTGCGCCGGCCCGGCGCGCCCTTCGGCATACGACGCGAGATCAAGAACCTGAACAGCTTTCGCTTCATGCAGCAGGCGATCGACTACGAAGTGCAGTGGCAGATCGATCTGCTCGAAGACGGCGGCCAGGTGCGGCAAGCGACCGTGCTCTTCGACCCCGAGCACGGCGAGACGCGCGCCATGCGCTCAAAGGAAGACGCGCACGACTACCGCTACTTTCCCGACCCCGACCTGCCGCCGCTGGCCATCTCCGTCGAGTGGATAGAACGCGTCAAAGATGCCATGCCGGAGTTGCCGCGCGAGATGGCGACGCGCTTCCAGCGCGACTACTCGCTTGCCGCCTACGACGCGTCGATGATGACGCAGAGCAAGGCCTTCGCCGCCGCCTTCGAGGCGGCGGCCCGCTCGAGCGGGCAACCCAAGCTCGTCGCCAACTGGATGATGGGCGAAGTCTCGCGGCGCATGAACGCGAGCGGCCTCGAGACGATGCCGCTGCCGGCGACGCAGCTCGCCGCGATGGTCTCGCGCATCGCCGACGGCACGATCTCCAACAGCGCCGCGCGCCAGGTGCTCGACGCGCTGTGCAATGGCGAAGGCGAGAGCGTCGACGCGATCATCGACGCCAAGGGCCTGCGTCAGCTGCGCGATACGGGCGAGCTCGAGCGCATCGTCGACGAAGTGATCGCGGCCCATCCGAAATCGGTCGAGGAATTCCGCGCCGGCAAGGACAAGGCGTTCAACGCGCTCGTCGGCCAGGCGATGAAGGCCACGAAGGGCCACGCCGATCCGGCGCAACTCAACGCGCTCCTGCGCGCCCGGCTCGCCTGAGCCGCTGCCCGGCGGCGGCGATCAGCGCTTGCCGCCGGCCCCGACCGGAGAACCCGTCGTCGCCGGGGCCGGGCCGAGCGAGCCGGCGGGAGCCCCGGCCCAGAGCTTGCGAAGGCGCGCGAGCTCGACGTCGTAGAGCGCGTTGATGCGAATCACCTCGGCCTGCTGGTTCTGGATCAGCGATTTCTGCGCCTCGAGCGAGGCATCGTTGGCATCGAGGGCGAGCTTCAGCTTGCTCGGCAATGACTTGCCGACATAGAACTCGGCCTCGTCGAGCAGGGGCTTGCGCTCGACGTTGAGCAAGGCGATGCGGTCCTGCGACACGCGCACGGAATTGCGGATGTCGTCGAGCGCCTTCGAACGCGCCTTGTTGTGCGCGGCCTCGTCCGAGAAGCGGGCGACGAGGTTGCGATCGCGACGGATCGCGTCCATTTTCGCGACGCGCTCGGCGTTGGCTTCGCGCTCGCGCGCTTCGCTCTCGGCGCGCTCGTCGGCGGTCGGCGTCGGCGGGACGATGCTCTTTACCGAACCGTCAGGATTGAGAAGGCGCTGGTCGCGGTTGCTGCAGTCGGGGATCGGCCGATCGGAAGTCAGCTTCTTGCCGTTGGCATCGGTGCACGAAAAGATCGGGCGAGGCGGCGGCGCCGCCTGAGGCCAAGCCGAGGCGGCGAAGACAAGGGCAGCCGCAAACAGGCCGGCGCCGCGCAGCATGGCCAAACGGCTCGACTTGCCTTCAGACGCCATATCTTTCACGATAACGAGCCACCGCATGAGCGTAGCCGGTAAAGGCAGAATCGGCATCCGAGTTCAGAAATTCGAGCAAATCGGCCACGGTCGCGATCGCGAGCACGGGCAGACCGTGATCGCGTTCGAAGTCCATAACGGCTGACTGCGCCGACAGGTTGCCTGCGATGCCGCCGCGCTCCATCCGGTCGAGAGCGATAAGGACAGCGACCGGCTTCGCACCCTCGTGGCGAATCAGTTCCACCGACTCGCGCTTGGAGGCGCCGTCGGTGATCACATCATCGACGATCACCGTGCGGCCCCGCAAGGGTGCACCGACGATAATGCCCCCTTCGCCGTGATCTTTTGCTTCCTTGCGGTTGTAGGCGAACGGCAGGGCGCGGCCGCGCCTGGCGAACTCGATGGCGATCGCCGCCGCGAGCGTGATGCCCTTGTAGGCCGGGCCGAACAGCATGTCGAATTCGATGCCCGATGCGACGAGGCGGCGCGCATAGAATTCCGCCAGGCGCATCAGCTTGACGCCGTCGTCGAACAACGCCGAGTTGAAGAAATACGGCGAAAGCCGCCCCGCCTTGGTCTTGAACTCGCCGAACCTGAGCACGCCGGCCTCGACCGCGAACTGGACGAACTCGCGTGCGACAGTGCTGTCGGGCGCTTTGCTACTCATGCCGGTCTCTTTGTGTTTCGCCTCGTCTCGCTCAACCTGAACGGCATCCGCTCGGCCGCCGCGAAAGGCTTCGAGGCCTGGGCCGAGGGCGTCGGCGCCGATTGTATGGGCGTGCAGGAGATCAAGGCCCAGGCCGAGACGATCCAGGGACGCTTCGACGCGGTCGCCGGAATGAAGGGGCATTTCCACTTCGCCGAGAAGAAGGGCTACTCGGGGGTCGGCCTCTACAGCCGCAGGAAGCCGACCTCGGTGCGGCTTGGCTTCGGCGACGGGGAATTCGACGCCGAGGGCCGCTACGTCGAGGCGCGCTTCGATCGCGACGGCCGCAAATCGCTGCCGCAGCTGAGCGTCGTCAGCTGCTATTTCCCGAGCGGCTCGTCGGGCGAGCATCGGCAGCAGGCGAAATTCCGCTTCCTCGCCCTGATGGCGCCGTATCTCGAACGCCTCGGCAAGGAGCGCGAGGTCATCCTCGTCGGCGACATCAACATTGCGCACAAGGAGATCGACCTCAAGAACTGGAAGGGCAACCGCAAGAACAGCGGCTTCCTCCCCGAGGAGCGCGCCTGGATGACACGGCTGTTCGAGGAGCTCGGCTTCGTCGACGTCTTTCGCACGCTCAACCCGCATCCCGAGCAGTACACCTGGTGGAGCAACCGTGGCCAGGCGCGAGCAAAAAACGTCGGCTGGCGGCTCGACTATCACCTCGCCACGCCGAAGGTCGCGGCCCTTGCGCGCAGCGAGCGCATCTACCTCGAGCAGCGCTTCAGTGACCATGCGCCGCTCGTCATCGACTACGACTTCAAGCTATGACCACGAACCTGCAATCCATCGAGACCGAAACCGCGCCGAACCCGACGGCCAGTGTCATCATCCTGCACGGCCTCGGCGCCGACGGCAACGACTTCGTGCCCGTTGCGGGCGAGCTCGACTTGCGCGCGATCGGGCCGGTGCGCTTCGTCTTTCCGCACGCGCCGACGCGGCCGGTGACGATCAACGGCGGCTACGTCATGCGCGCCTGGTACGACATTCTGGGCCTCGACTCGCAGCAGCGCGAGGATGAAGCGGGATTGCGCGAATCGCAAAGTCTCGTCGAAGGCCTGATCGCCAGGGAGAAGGCTCGCGGCGTCGCGGCGCGACGCATCGTGCTCGCTGGATTCAGCCAGGGAGGCGCGATGACGCTGATGACCGGGCTACGCCACGACGAGCGACTGGCCGGCCTCGTCGGCCTCTCGGGCTACCTGCCGCTGGCGGCCAAGGCTGAAGCCGAGCGGCACGCCGCGAATCGCGACGTGCCGATATTTCTCGCGCATGGAACGCAGGACCCGATCATTCCGATCGCTCGGGCACGGGCCTCGCGCGACGCCCTGGTCGCGATGGGACATGCCGTCGATTGGCACGAGTACGCGATGCCGCATTCGGTGTGTGCGGAGGAAATCGCGGATCTCGAGCGCTGGCTGCTCGACCGCCTCCGGTAGACGCAATAGGGCAGCGTTCACGCCGCCGCTACTGCTCACGGACGGCGCATCGCCAGGCGCACGTCGTTCGCCCTGGCTGCCGTGCTCGCCGCGGCGGCCATCCGGATCGACGCCTGCTTCTGATCGGCGTGTGCCTGGACGCTGCCGCGATCGAGGACGTAGCCCTCGTGAACGGAGATCTCCAGGCCGAAGGCCAGCAACGCCATGGCCGCGACGATGATGAAGCCCAACGTGTCGTCGAGGCGGGAACGGTTCATGTTCATCAAGAAACTCCAGTGGACTCGCGGGCGCAACCACTGCGTTCGCGTCAGGCCAATGTCGTCTTTGCATGGAACGATCGAAATGACGAAGGTCGCTGCGCGGCTGCGACTTATTCACACGGGCGGCGCCGTCGCGCCGCAGCCGCCCGCGCCGCTACCAGTGCGCCGCCGCGTCTTCGTCGTGCGGGTCAAGCCCCTCCGGCGGCAGGCAACGGATCGGCATCGAGCCCATCGATCGGCGCCCGCAGCACGAGCAGCAAGGCCAGCGCCGGCAGCGCCGCAACGGTCGAAGCGATGAAGAACGCCGGCCAGCCGATCGACTGCGCGAGCACGCCGGCGAGCGGCCCGACCCAGACGCGGCCGATCGACGCGAAGGCGCTGAGCAAGGCGAACTGCGTCGCGCTGTAACGCTGGTTGCACAGGCTCATGAGGAAGGCGACGAAGGCAGCCGTGCCCATGCCGCTCGTCACGTTCTCGCTGGCAATGGCCATGAGCAGGCCGCCGTCGACCGGCGTCGCCGCGGCGAGCTTGACGAAGCCCCAGTCGAACGGCGGAATGACGAGCCCGGGCAAGGCGCCCCGGCCGTGCAGCGCAAGCCACCAGAAGCCGAGGTTGCCGAGCATCTGCAGGAGGCCGAAGATCATGAGCGACCGCCACAGGCCCAGGCGGATCATGAGGGCACCTGCCACAAGCGCGCCACCGATCGTCAGCCACAGGCCGATCACCTTGTTGACGACGCCGACCTCGGCGGTGCTGTACTGCATGGCTTGCAACAGGAAGGGCGTCAGCAGCGACCCTGCGAATGCGTCGCCGAGCTTGTAAAGGACGATGAAGACAAGGAAGGCGGTGGCGCCCGGCTTCGAGAAGTAGCTCGCCAGGCTGCCGAGAAAGGTCTCGAAGCGCGCTCGCCGAGCCGACCAGGCGACCAGCGGCACGGTGAAAACGATGCCGGCGAAGAGCGCGGCGAGATCGGCCCAGCGCTCCTGCAGCGCCGCCGCGACGCTGCTGCCGGCCAAAAGCGGCAGGACGACGGCCCGCGCGAGCGGCGAGAAGACGAAGCGCGTCGCGACGAAGCCGATCGCCACGGATGCCGCGACGGCGACAAAGCCGAGCACGTCATGCCGCGCGACGCTCGCCGGCCTCGCCGCGTGGACGAGGCGCGGTGCCAGCAAGGCCGAGAACACGGCCGCACCGACCATGAAGACGGCCATCGCGCGATAGACCTCGGGCCATGTCCAGCCGCCGCCCTGATGCGGATCGACCCAGATGAAGGCGATGCCGCCGGAAAGAATCATCGCCAGGCGATAGCCGAGGACGGTGAGCGACGAGCCCATCCCGCGCTCCGCGGCAGGCAGAAGGTCCGCGCGGTACGCATCGACGACGACGTCCTGCGAGGCCGAGAGCCAGGCGACGAGACCGGCGAGAAGGGCGAACGCGCCGAGCGCCGAGGCCGGCGGCGTCGCCGCCATCCAGACGAGCGCGCCGGCGAGGGCGAGCTGCGTCGCGACGAGCCAGCCGCGGCGGCGCCCGAGCCACGGCGGCTCGAAGCGATCCATGAGCGGCGCCCAGAGGAACTTGAAGGTATAGGGCAGCCCCACCAGGCTCAGGAAGCCGATCGTCGCGATGTCGATGCCGGCGCCGCTGAGCCACGCCTGCATCGCCTGGCCGGTGAGGGCGAGCGGCAGCCCGGAGGCAAAGCCGAGCACGGTTACCGCCGCGAGGCGGGCGGCCCGATCGAAGCGCGCGCCGGGAGCTGCGCCGCGGGCCGGCGGTGCGGTCATGCAATCATTCTAGGGACCGACAATGCACCATGAGCCGACCTCCGCGCGCCGCGGCGCCGACCTTCGGCGCCGACGATTTCCGCGCCGCACTCGCCATGTTCGCGACCGGCGTGACGATCGTGACGGCGCGCGATGCCGCCGGGCTGCCCGTCGGCCTCACCGCGAACTCGTTCAACTCGGTCTCGATCGAGCCGCCGCTCGTTCTCTGGAGCCTGTCGCGCCAGGCCGGCTCGATGCCGGCTTTCGCGCGCGGCTCGCACTACGCGATCAACATCCTCGCCGCCGGGCAGCACGCCCTGGCCGAGCGTTTCGCGAGCCGTGGACTCGACCGTTTCGAGGGCGTCGCGTTTCGGCCCGGCGCGAGCGGCGTCCCCGTGCTCGACGGCGCGGCCGCGGTGTTCGAGTGTTTCAACCGCAGCCGCTACGAAGAAGGCGATCACGTGATCTTCGTCGGCGAGGTCGAGCGGTGCGCGCGCCGCGAAGGCGCGCAGCCGCTCATCTTCCACGGTGGGCGCTATTTCACGGAGCTGCCGCTTTGAAGATCGCGCTGCGCCGATACGGACTCGCGGCCCTGATCGGCCTCGCGGCATCGACGCCGCTGCTTGCACAGCCGAGCGAGCCGCTCCTGATGAATCCCTTCAACGATCCGTTCGTGCAGGCGACCGCAGGCCGGCCTTGCCCGGCACCCCTCGGGCCGGCCTACACCGAAACGGCGCGGCGCGCCGAGTCGCATTCGCGCATCGAGCGCGGAACCTCCTGCTGGCTCGCCGGCAAGTGCGCCGAGCCGAACGCCTATCGCTACGACGCCGGCAACGCCAAAGCCGCGGTGACTTCCCTGCGGGCCGAGAGCTCGCTCGCGACGAGTGCGATTTGGGTGACGGCGCAGCGCCGCCTCATCTACCTCGAAGGCTGCGTCGCCGATGCGGCGCAGGCGGCGAAAGCCGAAGCCCTCGTCAAGACGCTGCCCGACATCGACCAGGTCATTCCCGCGCTGGCGCTGCCCGGCGAGCGCACACCCTATGCGCGCGCTCAGCCCTGAAGTGTTCCGGACGAAGCGCGTCGCGCCGCGAACTCGACGAACCAGGCGATCGATTCGCCGTTGGCCATCGCGCCGGTCTTGAAGACCTGCTCGGCCGGCGTTCCCATCAAGAGCTTCTTCACGGGCAGCTCCATCTTCTTGCCCGAGAGCGTACGCGGCACGGCGCTGACCTGGAAGATCTCGTTGGGCACATGGCGCGCCGAGAGCGCGGCCCTGATGCTCGACTTCATGCGTTTGACGAGTGCGTCGTCCAGCGTCATCCCTTCGCGCAGGACGATGAAGAGCGGCATGTAGCTCTCGCGTCCGAGGTACTCGAGATCGACGACGAGGCTGTCGAGCACTTCGGGCATCGCTTCGACAGCGCGGTACAGCTCGGCGGTGCCCATACGGATGCCGTGCCGGTTGATCGTCGCGTCGCTGCGCCCGTAGATGATGGCGCCGCCGCGCGGCGTGATGCGGATCCAGTCGCCGTGACGCCACACCGGATGGCGGTCGTCACGGCTCATGTAGATGTCGAAATAGCTGTCGTGATAGCGCCGGCCCCGCGGTCCCGCCGGCTCGTCACCCCAGAGATAGAGCGGCATCGAGGGCATGGGCTTGGTGCAGACGAGCTCGCCGACCTCGTCGACGAGCGAGCGGCCGTGTCCCTGCGAATCGGGCTCGCTCCAGGCCTCGACCGCGGCGCCGAGGCAGCGGCACTGCATCTCGCCGGCGACCACGGGAAGCGTCGCCATTCCGGCGACGAAGGCGCCCGCGAAATCGGTGCCGCCCGAAATCGGGTTGAGCCAGACGTCGCGCCCCTCGACCTTCGCCAGCTTCGCCCAGATCCATTCGTAGCAGTCGATGGCCAGCGGCGAGCCGGTCGCGCCGACGGCACGGATCGAAGACAGGTCGCCGGCCGCCTGCGGCTCGACGCCCGCCTTCAGGCAACTGGCATAGAAAGCGGCGCCGGCGCCGAAGAACGTCACGCGCGTGGCGGCGGCGAAGCGCCAGATGGTCGACCAGTCGGTGAGGCGATCTTCGCCCGGGACGGCGCTTTGCGGGCCCGCAGGGCTGCCGTCGTACATGCAGACGGTGGTGCCGCCGAGCAGTGCCCCGAGCTGCGAATTCCACATGATCCAGCCGGTCGAGCTGTACCAGTGGTAGCGGTCGCCGGCGTCGGCGCTGGCGCCGACGTTGTTGTGCAGCGCCGCCGCCTTGAGCGATTCGAGCATGACGCCGCCATGGCCGTGCACGATCGCTTTCGGCAGGCCGGTCGTGCCGCTCGAGTAGACGATCCAGAGCGGATGGTCGAAGGCGAGCCAGCGCGGCGCGAAGGCGGCTTCGGATGCGACGAGGGCGTCGAAATCGTGCGCCCGGCGCGATCGCGTCGCGAGGCGCTCGCGGTCGGCGGCGGCGTCGAGATTGCGCCAGAGAACGACATCGCGCACGGTCGGAAGCTTCGCGAGCAGCTCGGCGAGCACCGGCATCCGGTCGTGCGCGGTGCCGCCATAGGTGTAGCCGTCGCAGGCGATGAGCAGGACGGGCTCGATCTGGCGAAAGCGGTCGAGCACGGCGAGCGGGCCCATGTCCGCCGAGCACACCGACCACACCGCGCCGAGGCTGGCGCAGGCGAGAAAAGCGACCGCCGTCTGCGGCACGTTGGGCATGAAGGCCACGACGCGGTCGCCAGGGGCGACGCCCAGCTTCGAGAACTCGGCGGCCAGCGCCCCGACCTGCCGGCGCAATTCGGGCCAGCCGATCTCGAGGGTCTCGCCGCGGAGCTGCATCGTCTCGTTGCGAAAAACGATCGCCGGGTGACCGGCGGCATGCGCCGGCCCGGCGTGGCGCAGGAGATGCTGCGCGTAGTTGACCTCCGCGCCGCGGAACCACTGCGCGCCCGGCATCGTCTCTTCGACGAGCACCGCGTCGTGCGGCGTCGGCGATTCGATCCCGAACCAGTCCCAGATCGATTGCCAGAAGGCGGGCAGCTCGTCACAGGACCAGCGCCAGAGCCGGTCGTAGCCGGTGGGCGTCGTCACGTCGAAGTCGAGGCCGCGCGACTCGCGAAGCCATTGCGTGTAGCGCAGGATCCGCGGTTCGAGCGATGGCATGGCAGCAGTCGGCGGGCGCGAATTACTTCTTCGCCGGCCGTTTGCTGTCGTCGATGTCGACGTACTGCCAGAACAGGTTGCCGTAGAGCGGCGCGCGCAGGCCAAGCAGCCAAGGCTGCATCAGCCAGGTAACGATACGATGCACGTTGTACTTCTGCGGCATGTACGCGGTGATGATCTTGAGCGCGTCGCGCATCAAAGCGAGCCGCTCGGGGCCATCCGGCAGGCTTTGCAGACGGCGGTACAGCGCATCGAATTGTGGGTCCTTGAAGCGCGAGAGGTTCTGTCCTCCTGCCGCAGGGCCGTAGAGGTTTTGCAGCGAGTCCTGGAAATCGGGCGAGGCATTCGTGCCGCCGAGTTGCCAGACCATGAGCGAGCCGGCCTGCGCGGCCTTGAGCTGCTCCGGCCATTGCGCGCTCTTGAACCGGAGCCGGATGCCGATCGCAGTCATGTTCTTTTGCCAGAGCTCGTCGAACTGGCGATCCGCAGCATCGGGCTCGGTGGCATATTCAATCACGAGCGGCTTGCCGTCGGGCAATTCGCGCCAGCCGTCATCGTTGCGATCGACATAGCCGTACATATCGAGCAGGGCCTTGGCACGGGCGACGTCGTACTCGCTGTTCTCGCTCCGATAGTTTGGGTCGTACCCGTAGCCGCCGGGCGCGATGATCGACTGCGCGGCAATCGCCTGGCCGCGGCGTACGCTGCGAATCTCGGTGCCCACGTTCGTGGCGAGACTGATCGCCCGCCGCAGCGCGACTTTTTCCGGTGCCATGCCGCCGACGATCTTGTCCTCCATGTTGAAGTAGTAATACGTCCGGTCCGGATTCGCGAAGCGGTCCATGTGCACGCCGCGCTTGGCCAGGTAGGGCGCCAGACGACCGCCCGGCACCGCCTGGTCGGCGAACTCGAGCGGCACCGACATCAGCAGATCCAACGAGCCGTTGAGGAACGACAGCCATCGTGGCTGGCTTTCTTCGATGATCGATATCTCGACGCGGTCGATCATCGGCAGCTTGCGACCTTTGAACTGTTGCAGCAGCGCCTGACCTTGGGCATCGTCGGCCGCCGGTTCGCCGTCGTACCGGACCTCGCGGTATTTCTCGTTGCGCTCGAGCACGATGCGCGAGCTGCGCCGCCACTCGACCAGTCGAAACGCCCCGGTTCCGACCGGATGCTCGCCAATCCTGTCGCCGTGGAACTCGACCACTTCGCGCGCCAGGGCGCCGTAGAGACTGCTGTCGGCGATCGTGTAGAGGAAGCGCGGGCGCGGGTTGGCCAGCTTGAACTGCAAGGTGTAGCGATCGAGGGCACGGACCCCTTCGATCTCGCGGTCATAGTCCAACGGTTTCTTTGTTTTCAGCGCAGTCTGACGAAGCTCGTCGATGCCGATCGCGCCTTCCTCGGCGAAGCTCGCGTAGCTGGGACTGATGTTCGCCGGATCGAAGAAGCGCTTCCACGAAAAGACGTAGTCGGCCGCGGTGAGCTCGCGCGGTTGGCCCTTGAATGCAGCGTCATCGACGAAATAGGTGCCAGGCCGGATACGGATCGTCCAGACGCGAAAGTCGTCGCTGACCTCAGGCATGGCGACCGCCGTGTGGGCGACGACCTTGACCGGCCGCGCGAGATAGTCGAAACGGTAGGGCGCCTCGAAGACATGCGCCGTCACGATGCGCGAGTACAGGTCGGTAATCTTCGCCGGGTCGAAATTGGTTTCGGCGGCCACGAAGGCATAGCGCAGGATCTTCGCCGCCGAAGCCGCGCCCTCGGATTCGGCAGCGGCGGCGACTTCGGCACCCGCGACGGCCCAAAGGCCTGCTGCAGCCCTAAGGACTTCGCGCCTTCTCATGCCATGGCCTTTCGCTGCGCGCCTGCGTCGATGTCGACGTACTGCCACCAGTCGATCCAGAACGGCGAACGCCGGTAGCCCGTGAGCCAGGAATAGCTCAGGTCCGTAACGATCCGGTGCGTGCCCGCGCGGTAAGGGGCATACGCCGCCATCAGCTCGACCGACTTGTCGAAGAGCGCCTGCCGCTCGGGCCCGCTCGGCAACACCTTCAGCTGCTCGTAGACCTTGTCGAAAGCGGCGAGGCGAAACCGCGCGAGATTGCCTTTGCCGACCGATGGACCGTAGGCGCGTTCGAGGGCGCCCTGGCCGTCCGGGTTCGACGCCAGCGAGCCGACACGCCAGAGCATGAACTTGCCGGCCCGCACGGACTTCAGGTTCTCCGGCCATTGCGCCGTCTTCAGCGTCGCGCGCAGGCCGAGCGCGTCCATGTCCTTCTTCCACAGCTCGTCGAGCTGGCGGGAGACCTGATCGGATTGGGTCGCCATCTCGAGCAGCAGCGGCCGGCCGTCGGGCTGCTCGCGCCAGCCGTCGCCCTTGCGGTCGACATAGCCATAGATGTCGAGCAGCGCCTTGGCGCGCGCCGGATCGTATTCGCTCATCTCGGTTCGCAGATCGCTTCGATAGCCCTCGATCATCGGCGGCAGGATCGACTGCGCCGGGATCGCCTGGCCATGCCGCGCGATCCTGATTTCGCGGCCGACGTCGTTGCCCAGCGCCATGGCGCGACGCAGCGCCACCTTCTCCGGCGTATAGCCACCGACGAGTGGATCGTCCATGTTGAAGACAGTCAGCGTCACGTCGGGGCTCGGCGAACGATAGGCTCGAATGCCGCGCCTGGCGAGGTTGGGCGCCACCTTGCCGCCCGGCACCGCCTGATCGACGTACTCGTTGGGCAGGCGCTCGAGAAAATCATGCTCGCCGTTGAGGAACGAGAGCCAGCGCGGCTGCGGCTGTTCGATGATCGCGATCTCGACGCGATCGATCATCGGCAGGCGTCGGCCCTCGAAGCGCCGCGCGAGTTCGTGGCCTTCGTCGTCGCCCGCATTCGGTTCGGCGTCGTATATGTGCTCCCGATAGCCCGCGTTGCGCGTCAGGACGATGCGCGAGCTGCGTCGCCACCCGGCAAGGCGAAACGGGCCGGTGCCCACGGGGTGGTCGGTGATTCGATCGCCGTAGGCTTCGACCACTTCGCGCGCCATCGCGCCCAGGACGTCGCGTGCAGCCCAGGTGTAGAGGTGGCGCGGCCGCGATTCGCGCAGGCGAACGCGAAGCGTGTAGCGGTCGATGGCCTGCAAGCCTTCGACCTTGGCGTCGTAGTCGAAGGGCTTCTTGTTTTTCACAGCCGCGTCGCGCAGTTCCTGCAAACCGATGATCCCTTCGTCCTCGAGATTCGATTGGCTCGGGCTTTTCAGCGTCGGGTCGTAGATGCGCTTGAAGGAAAAGATGAAATCCTCGGCGACGAGCTCGCGCCGCTTGCCCTTGAATGCCGGATCGTCGGCGAACCAGATGCCAGGCTTGATGCGAAACGTGAAGGTGCGGAAGTCGGCCGAGACCTCGGGCATCGCCTCGGCAACCAGCGGCTTCAGCTTGAAGGGCCGCGCCAGGTGATCGTAGGTGAGGGGCGCATCGAAGATGTGCGCCGTGACCATGCGCGAATACAGGTCGCTGAGCTGGGCCGGGTCGAAGCCCGTCTCGGCGATCTGGAATGCGTAGCGCAAGACCTTTTCTCCGGCGCGGCCTTCCGCTGCGAGGGCTGTTGCGACGCCGATGCCGGGCAGCGCCCCGGCCGCCCAGCCCGCGGCCAGGGCTTGGGTCAATTGCCGGCGCTTCATTCGTCCACGGTCCTTAGGAATCTCTTCGAATGGAGTCTAGGCGCTAGACTCCATTCTCGAAATGGCTGCCTATCTCCTCCGGCGCCTGTGGCAGATGATTCCGACGCTGCTCGGCGTCGTGCTCTTGGTCTTTTTCCTTTTCAAGTTCTTCGGCGGCGACCCTGCCGAAATCCTCGGCGGCCTCAACGCCACGCCGGAGCAGGTGCAGGCGATCCGCGACCAGCTCGGCCTGAACCAGCCCTGGTATGTGCAGCTCGGCATCTATCTCAAGGGCATCGTCACGCTGAACTGGGGCGAAAGTTTCGCCACGCACGAGCAGGTCAGCCACATCTTCGCCACCCGGCTGCCAGCAACGCTCACGGTGATGACGCCCATCCTCGTCTTCGATACCCTGCTCGCGCTGCCGGTCGCGATGTGGGTCGCCTACCGGCGTGGCTCGGTCAGCGACCGCGCCATCATGATCATCAGCACGGTGGCGCTCTCGGTTTCGTTCCTCGTCTACATCATCCTCGGCCAGTACGTGTTCGGCTTCGAGCTCGGCTGGTTTCCGGTGCAGGGCTGGAGCGACAGCGTCTTCAAGAACCTCGTCACCTACGTGCCTTTGCCGGTGATGCTCGCGCTCATGGTCGGCCTGGCGCCGCAGACACGCCTGTACCGCACCTTCTTCCTCGACGAGCTCGGCCACGACTATGTGCGCACCGCGCGCGCCAAGGGCATGACCGAAAAGACGGTGCTCTTCAAGCACGTGCTGCGCAACGCGATGATTCCGATCCTCACCAATGTCGGCCTGGCGCTGCCCGGCATCTTCGTCGGCTCGTTTCTCCTCGAGGTCTTCTTCTCGATTCCCGGCGTCGGCCGCGAGGTCATCCTCGCCGTCAATCGCAGCGACTACCCGGTCATCCAGGCCTTCACGGTCTATCTGGCGATGATCACGATGCTCGTCAACCTGGGCGTCGACATCCTCTACAAGCTCGTCGATCCGCGGGTCGTGCTGAAGTAAGGCCCTCGGCATGAGCGCCATCCTGCCACCGCTCGCGGCGCCGGCCTCCGGCACAGCGGCGCGCTCCGAAGGCGTCTGGCGCGCGGCATGGCGGCGCATGCGCAGGGACAAGGTCGGCGTCGTCTCGCTCGCCATCGTGCTTGTCTTCGTACTCATGATCGTGCTCACGGCAACCGGCCTCGTCGCCGGCGGCTGGCAGAAGGAAGTCGGCGTGCCGAGCGCACCGCCGAGCTTCATGGGCCCGGCCAAGGCCGTCGAATCCGAAGCGATCGCCGGGCCGACCGGACCGCCCGTCGACATCTCGGCGGTCGACCCGCTCGCGCCTCGCTACAAGGAATGGGCCGAGCGCGCCGCCAAGTACAAGACGGTCGAAGCGCCGAAGGCGCAGACGCTGCCGTTCGGCGGCGACCGGCTCGGCCGCGACGTGCTCGCCAAGGCGATGAAGGGAACGCAGACTTCCGTCTTCGTCGGTCTGCTCGCCGCTATCGTCGCCACGATCATCGGCACCGTGCTCGGCGCCCTCGCCGGCTTCTTCGGCGGCAAGGTCGGCGATTTTCTCGAGTGGGTCTACAACGTCTTCACGTCGATTCCCGACATCCTGCTTCTCCTTTCGTTCGCCGTCATCTTCGGCCGTGGCATCACGAGCGTCGCGATCATCCTGGCCCTGGTCGGCTGGACCGGCGTCTATCGCCAGGTGCGCGCCGAGTTCATCAAGCATTCGACGCGCGACTACGTTCGCTCGGCCGAGGCGATCGGCGCCTCGGCAACGTCGCGCATGTTCAAACACATCCTGCCGAACGTGAGCCACGTCATCCTGGTGCGCATGTCGCTGCTGGTCGTCGCCTTCATCAAGTTCGAGGTCATCCTCTCCTACCTCGGCCTCGGTGTGGGCGTCGACGACGTGTCCTGGGGAACGATGCTCGCCGAAGCGCAGAGCGAGCTGATCCTCGGCTACTGGTGGCAGCTGGTCGCGGCCACCGCTTTCATGGCGGTCTTCGTGACGGCGTTCTCGATGATGACCGACGCCCTGCGCGACGCGCTCGACCCCAAGCTCAGAGGCCTCGAATGAGCGATGCGCTCCTTTCGATCGCCGACCTGCGCGTCGCCTTTCGTCTCGGCAAGGAGGACGGCGTCGTGCGCCGCGTCGAGGCCGTCAGGGGCGCGAGCTTCGACGTGCCCGAAAACACCACGGTCGCACTCGTCGGCGAATCCGGCTCGGGCAAGAGCGTGACAGCGATGTCGATTCTCAACCTGCTTCCGGAAAACGCCGAACGCTCGGGTGCCATCACTTTCCGCGGCCGCGACATGCTGGCGCTGCAGCGCGATGAACTGCAAAAGCTCCGCGGCAAGGAGATCGCCTGCGTCTTCCAGGACCCGATGAGCTCGCTTAACCCGGTGTTCACCGTCGGCCAGCAGATCAGCGAGCCGCTGATCAAGCACCTGGGGCTCGGCCGCCGCGCGGCCATGAAGCGCGCCGAAGCGCTGCTCGGCGAAGTCGGCATGCCCGAGCCGAAGCGGCGCCTCTCCGCCTACCCGCACCAGCTCTCCGGC
>PLZH01000185.1 GCA_003152055.1 Burkholderiales bacterium | reverse complement strand
TGGGGCGGCTGGTGGTTCTGGGACCCGGTCGAAAACGCTTCCTTCATGCCCTGGCTGGTCGCCACGGCGCTCATCCATTCGCTGGCCGTCACCGAGAAGCGCAACAGCTTCAAGTCGTGGACCGTGCTGCTCGCCATCCTCGCNNTTCTCGCTGTCGCTGCTCGGCACCTTCCTGGTCCGCTCGGGCGTGCTCTCGTCGGTACACGCGTTCGCCACCGACCCCAGGCGTGGCCTCTTCATCCTCGCCTTCCTCGTCATCGTGATCGGCGCTTCGCTCACCCTCTACGCGTGGCGCGCGCCGACCGTGGGACTCGGCGCCCGCTTCGCGTTGCTCTCGCGCGAGACGCTGCTGCTCGCCAACAACGTGTTGCTCGTCGTCGCCTGCGGCGCCGTGCTGCTCGGCACGCTCTATCCGCTCGCGCTCGACGCCCTCGGCCTCGGCAAGATCTCGGTCGGGCCGCCGTACTTCGACACCGTGTTCGTGCCGCTCCTGACGCCGCTCGTCTTTCTCATGGGCGTCGGCCCGTTGGCTCGCTGGAAGCAGACCGAACTGCCCGACCTGGCCCATCGCCTGCGCTGGGCGGCGGGCGCGAGCGTCGTCGCGACGATCATCACCGTCTGGCTCAAGGGCGACGTCGGCATCGTCGGAGCTCTCGGCTTGCTGATGGCGGCGTGGATCGTCGCTTCGCTCGCCACCGATCTCGCCGAGCGTCTTCGCCCCGCGGGCGGCCTGCGCACGAGCGTGCTGCATCGCGCACGCCAGATTCCCCGCGCCGTGCTAGGCATGATGGCCGCGCATCTGGGCATCGCCATCTTCATCTTCGGCGTGACGATGGTGAAGACGGGCGAGGTCGAGCGCGACGTGAAAATGGGCGTCGGCGACACGACCGAGATTCGCGGCAACACTTTCACGTTCCGCGGTGTGCGCGATATGCCGGGCCCCAACTATCGTGCGGTGCAGGGACAGATCGACATCACGCAAGACGGCAAGCCGCTGACAACGTTGCGCCCGGAAAAGCGCTTCTACCCTTCGACGCAATCGACGATGACCGAAGCCTCGATCGACAGCGGGTTCACGCGCGACCTCTACGTCTCGCTCGGCGAGCCGGTCGCGGGCGGCGCCTGGATCGTTCGCGTCTACTACAAGCCCTTCGTCGACTGGATCTGGGGCGGCTGCTTCGTCATGGCGCTCGGCGGCCTCATCGCCGCGACCGACCGGCGCTATCGCTCGAAGGCGCGCCAGTCAGCGATGGCGCATGGCGCCGGCGTCGCCGCGACATGAAGCGGCTCTGGTTCCTGATTCCGCTCGCGGCCTTTTTCGCGCTCGCGGCGATTCTCGCCCGTGGCCTGAAGCTCGACCCGCACGAAGTGCCTTCGCCGCTCATCGACAAAGCGGCGCCGAAGTTCGCGCTGACGCGGCTCGACGACGCGGCGAAGACGATGCGCCTCGAAGACATGCGCGGCAAGGTCTGGATGCTGAACGTCTGGGCTTCGTGGTGCGTTTCCTGCCGCGAGGAGCACCCATTGCTGGTCGCGTTCTCAAAGAAGCACGTCGTGCCGATCTACGGGCTCGACTACAAGGATCAGCGCGCCGATGCGAGCGGCTGGCTGGCGCGCTTCGGCAACCCCTACGAGGCATCGCTCTTCGACGGCGAAGGCCGCGTCGGCATCGACTTCGGCGTCTACGGCGTGCCCGAGACCTTCGTCATCGACCAGAACGGCGTCATTCGCATGAAGCACATCGGCCCGCTTACCGAAGAGGCGCTCGCGACGAAGATCGAACCCTTGCTCGAAAAGCTGAAGAAGCCCGATGCCTGAGGGCTCGATGCATCGGCGCATGCCAGGACCTGTCGTCGCCATCGTCGTCGGCATCGTCGTCGCCCTGACGGCGCTGGCCGCCGCGGCGAAGGAAGCGGCGCCCGAGGCCGCCGATCCGGCGCTCGAAGCGCGGATGACGCGAATCACCTCCGAGCTGCGCTGCCTCGTCTGCCAGAACCAGACGATTGCCGATTCGAACGCCGACCTCGCCGCCGACTTGCGCCGCGAGACGCGCGAACTGCTGAAGCAGGGCAAGAGCGACCGCGAAGTCGTCGACTACATGACGGCGCGCTACGGCGATTTCGTCCTCTATCGGCCACCGATGCGCCCGACCACGGTGCTGCTCTGGTTCGGCCCGGCTCTGATGCTCGCGATCGGCGCGACCGTGCTCGTCATCGTCCTGCGGCGGCGCAGCCGGATGACGGCCGCCGCCTTCGATCCCGACGACGACGACGATGATGAGGCCGGCGCCGCGCTTGCCGCCAGCGGCGTCGTGCCCAGGCCCTAGCGTGGACACCTTCCTCGCGACGGCGCGCGGTCGCCTTCTACAACTGAAATCGCTGCACGACGCCGGCACGCTCGATGCCGCGCGGTACGACAGCGAACGACGCGCCGTCGAGCGCGAGATCGGCGAGCACCTGCTCCGCGGCGGCGAGGCGAAAGCGAGGCCGTCGCGCCGGCTCGTCGCCGGCCTCACGGTCGCGGTTCTGGCCGTCGCCGCCGCTGGTTACTGGAAAACCGGCTCACCTTCGCTGGCAAGCGTCGGCCCGGAGAGCGCGTTGCCAGCCAGCATCGCGGCGGCGCCCGAAGCCGGCGCCAGCGAAGCGGCGCCGAACGGCTTGCAGCAGATCGCTGCCATGGTCGACAAGCTCGCCGCGCGGATGAAGGAACGCCCCGACGACGCCGAGGGCTGGCTCATGCTGGCACGCTCGTACAGCGTGCTCGGCCGCTTCGGCGAAGCGATCCCGGCGTACAAGCGCGCGACCGAGCTGCAACCGAAGAACGCCGTCCTGCTCGCCGACTACGCCGATGCCGTCGCTGCGGCCCAGGGAGGCGCCGACAACCCGGAATCGGTCGCCCTCGTCGAGCGCGCCCTCGCCGCCGATCCGGCGCAGCCGAAGGCACTGGCGCTCGCCGGCACGATCGCCTTCGACCGCGGCGACTACAACGGCGCGATCACGCGCTGGCAGCAGATGGCCGACACGCTGCCCGCCGACAGCGAGATCCTGAAGAGGGTGCAGTCGAGCATCGCCGAGGCGCGCGAACGCGCCGGTGCCTCCGGCGCGGCACCGCCGGCGGCGAAGAACAGCATCGCCGCATCGGGCAAGAGCGTGAGCGGGACCGTGACGCTCGCGCCCGAGCTGGCCGCCAATGTGGCGCGCGACGACACGGTCTTCGTCTTCGCCCGGGCGGCCGGCGGCGGCCGCATGCCGCTGGCCGTGCAGCGTGCCAAGGTCGCAGACCTGCCGCTGTCGTTCAGGCTCGACGACAGCATGGCAATGACGCCAACGACCACGCTCTCGAGCGCGAAGCAGGTGATCGTCGGCGCGCGCATCAGCAAGAGCGGCAACGCGATTCCGCAGGCCGGCGATCTTTCGGGCGAAGCGACACCGGTCAGCCCCGGCGCGAGCGGCATCGCCATCCGGATCGACAACGTCGTCGGATCGCGTTGATCACGGCGGCGGGCCTACATGCCCGCGTCGTTTCAGGCCTTCTTGACGTAGGCGCTGCACCAGCCCTTCGCCGCGACTTGCTTGCCGGCGAACAACGGGCACGGGCCCGTCGCACTGCCGGCCTTGCCTTGATAGAGCTGGCAGCCGGAGCACGCCTGGCCGGCCGTGTAGCTCGCGTACTTGGCCTTGTTCGCATGCGCCGCATCAGCAACGTAGCCGAGACCGACGGCTTGCGGATCCTTCTCGTCGAGCACAGGCGCGTCGGCGAACGCTTCACGGGAAGCGAGGGCCAGCGCGCCCGAAAAGGCAGCCAGGCGAATGAATTGGCGGCGTGAGTTCATCAGGTTCTCCATCATGGGTTGAGCTTCAATCGAATCCAACGTCGACCCGTGTGCCGAAGAAGTCGCGGCGGCCATCGAACCGCTCGAGGCGCGCGATCAGGCGCAGGAGGTCGGCTTCGCGATTCGCCGGGTCGAGATCCTCATTATCGACGGCAAAGACCGGCGCGCCGTCGTAGGCTTCGAAGAATTCGGCGTAGGCGTCGCACAGGCGCTCGAGGTAGCGAAGTCCGATGCCCTGCTCCATCGCCACGCCGCGCCGACGCACGCGGGCGAGCAGGGTCGGCGGCGAGGCCTGCAGCCAGACGACGAGATCGGGCTCGCGCAGTTGCGCCGCCACGGCGACATGCATTTGCGCATAGAGCCGGTATTCATCGTCGCTCAGCGTCAGCTTGGCGAAGAGCGCGTCCTTCTCGAACATGAAATCGCTGACGACGGTCGGCGCGAACATGCTCATCTGGGCCAGCGCCTGCACCTGCTTCTGGCGCTGGAAGAGAAAGAAGAGCTGCGTCTGGAAGGCATAGCCTTTCATGTCGTCGTAGAAGCGATCGAGAAAGGGGTTCTCGGCCGGCTGCTCGAGCATCAGCTCCGCGCCGATGCCTGCCGCCAGTCGCTGCGCGAGCGTCGTCTTGCCAGCGCCGATCGGGCCTTCGATGGCGATGTGGCGAAAACGCGAGAGGCCTTCGCTCATGCTGAACGGAAGACGAAGTAGACGGCGCCGACCATGCACAGGCTCGCCCAGAGAAAGTCGAGCTTGAGCGACTGCTTCATGACGACGAAGGCGAACGGCACGAAGACACAGAGCGTGATCACTTCCTGCATGATTTTGAGCTGTGACAGGCTCATGCCGCCTTCATAGCCGATGCGGTTGCCCGGCACCTGGAGCAGGTATTCGAACAGGGCGATGCCCCAGCTGACGAGCGCGGCGATGATCCAGGGCCGCTGCTCCATGTACTTGAGGTGCCCGTACCACGCGAAGGTCATGAAGACATTCGATGCGGTAAGAAGCGCCGCGGTTCGAAGCGGCGCGGGAAGAGAACTCATCATCGGCCGAGTTTAGGGTTTCGCGAATCTCGCCACGTGCTGCGGGCCCAATGCCCGCAGCAAATCGTCGACGGTGCCGCGACCGAGAATGCGCAGACCGGGCGCGATCTCGGCGAGCGGCAGCAGCACAAAGGCACGTTCGTGCAGGCGCGGATGCGGCAGCGTCAGCTCCGGCGTTGCCTGCCGGGATTCGCCATGCAGCAGCAGGTCGAGGTCGAGGGTGCGCGGTGCGTTGGCATAGAGTCGGTCGCGTCCGTGCCGCGCTTCGATGGCCTGCAGCGCGTGGAGCAAGGCGAGTGCGTCGAGCGACGTCCGCACCCGCGCGACGGCGTTGAGGTAGTCGCCGCCACCGGCCTCGAACGGCGCCGATTCGTAGAGCGACGAGCGTGCGACGAGGGTCGTCCCGGGCAACGCCGCGATCTCGCGCAGCGCGTCCTCGAGATGGCCGGCGCGCTCGCCCAGGTTGGATCCGAGGCCGATGAAGGCGCCCGCCTCGCTTTCCACGACGGGCCAATCAATGATTGGTCGCGCCCGCGGCGTCGCGGGCGATGCGGAGTTCGAACCTCATGTCGCCGTGCCTGCGGGCTCGCTCGGCCGGCGTCGGCGCCGACGCCGCTTGCGCGGCGTGCCCTGCTCCGATGCGGCCGCGTCCGGGCTCGCGCCCACATCGTCACTCGAGGTCACGGCGCCCGGTGCTTCGTCGCCGCTCGCGTCGATCGAGCTTCGCGGCACGACCGGGCCCGCCGCCTTCTTCACGCGACGCGGCCCGCGCGGCTCGCGAATCGATTCGAGCAGGCGCTGGCGTTCGTCTTCGCCGGCGCCGTAGAGCGCTTCCCACCAGACGGCCAGGGCAGGATCGGCCTCGCCCACCTCGCCGCGCAGACGCAGGAAGTCGAGTCCGGCGCGAAAGCGCGGCTGCTCGAGCAGGGTCAACACGGCATTGGCGGCGCGCCGGTCGAAGCGCGGCTGCAACATCCAGATCTCGCGCATGTCGACGGCGAGCTTGCCGCGCCCCGAGATGTCGCCGATGCGCGCGTCGAACGCCGCGTCGATCGCCTGCTGCAAGGCCGGGAACGGCGGTTCGCCCGCTGCCTGGCGCTCTGTCCAACCTTCCAGGACGTCGTGCCAGAGCATGGCCGCGAACATGAAGCTCGGTGCGACCGGCTTGCCCGCGGCGACGCGTTGGTCCGTGTCGGCGAGCGCGGCGCGAACGAACTTCTCGCGCCCGTCGTGACGCTGCGCTTCGTCGAGCGCGACGTCGAGTACCGGGAAGACGCCGCGATGCAGCCCCAGCTTCTTCAACTCGACGATGCTGGCCAGCGCGTGGCCGGTCTGCAGCAGCTTGATCATCTCGTCGAAGGTACGCGACGGCGGCACGTTGTCGAGCAGCGCCGCCATTTCCTTGATCGGGGCGCGCGTCTTCGCCTCGATCTCGAAGCCGAGCTTGGCCGCGAAGCGAACGGCGCGGATGATCCGCACCGGGTCTTCGCGGTAGCGCGTGACCGGATCGCCAATCATGCGCAGCAACTTCTTCTTCACGTCCTTGATGCCGCCGTGGTAGTCGACGACGACCTCGCGGATCGGGTCGTAGTACATCGCGTTGACGGTGAAGTCGCGCCGCGCCGCATCCTCGATCTGCGGGCCCCAGACGTTGTCGCGCAGGACCCGGCCTTCGGCGTCGACGACGTGGGTCTTGCCCGCCAGATCGCTCCTCGAAGTCTTCTCGTTGCCGGCGACCTGTTCTGCGGCGTTCGCGTCGGGCACGGCGCGAAAGGTCGAGACCTCGATGACTTCGGAAAGGCCACGGTCCTGGCGGCCGCGTCCGAAGACGACGTGGACGATGCGAAAGCGCCGGCCGATGATGAAGGCGCGCCGGAAGAGCCCCTTGACCTGTTCCGGCGTCGCGTCGGTGGCGACGTCGAAGTCCTTCGGACGCAGGCCGACGAGCAGATCGCGCACGGCGCCACCGACGACGTAGGCCTCGTAGCCGGCGTCGGCCAGCGTCTGCACGACCTTGACGGCGCGCTCGTCGACGAGCTTCGGGTCGATGCCGTGCTCGGCCTTGGGCACCTCGACGCGTTTGCCGGCGCGCTCCGGCGCGGCCGATTTGCCGAGAAACTTTTTGATGAATTTCTTGATCATTCGAACAGCTTCATGATGCGCCAGCCTCGCTCGCGGGCCAGCGCCTCGAGATCGGGCGAGGGATTGACGGCGACCGGCTCGGTCGCGCGTTCAAGGAGCAGCAGGTCGTTCAGCGAATCGCTGTAGACGCTGACGCGGTCGAAATCGCCCCAGCTCGCGCCGCTTTCCGCCAGCCATTGTCCGACACGCGTGACCTTGCCTTCGCGAAAGGCCGGCGTGCCCTCGATACGGCCAGTGAATCGCCGGTTAGCGTCCCGCTCGAGGCGGGTGGCGATGAGTGCCTCGATGTCGAAGGCCGCGGCGATCGGAGCGGTGATGAAATCGTTGGTCGAGGTGACGAGCGCGAGCCGGTCGCCGCGCCGGCGATGCAGGGCGACGAGATCGAGCGCCGCCGGCCGGAGCGCCGGCCCGATCACTTCGCTCATGAAACGGCGATGCGCCGCCGCGAGCTCATCGGCCGAGCGCTCGCGCAGCGGCTTGGTGACGAAGTCGATGTAGGCATCGATGTCGAGCCGGCCTTCGCGGTACTGCGCATAGAACGCGTCGTTGCCGCGCTTGAACGCCGCCGCGTCGACCCAACCGAGGCTGATCACGAACTCGCCCCAGGCGAGGTCGGAGTCGATCGGCAGCAACGTGTGGTCGAGGTCGAAAAGACAGAGATTCACGTCTCGCCTTCTTCCGCCTGCATCTGCTTAAGCAGCGGCACCGTGATCGCGCGCTTGGTCGACAGAGAGAACTTGTCGAGTCGGTCGAGCTGCGCCATCAGATGGCTCAGGTCGCGCGCGAAACGCGTGAGCAGATAGTCCATCACGTCATCGGAGAGGAAAGTGCCGCGCCGGTCGGCCTCGCGGCGCAGAGCGGCTCGCACCTCGGGCTCGGCAAGCGGCTCGAGCGCGAAGACATGGCCCCAGCCGAGGCGGGTGCGCAGGTCTTCGCGAACGGCGAGATCGACCGGCGGCACGCCTCCAGCGGCGAGAACGACCGCACCGCGCCCGGTCGCGTCGACGAAGAGCGAGAAGGCGGCGTGCTGCTGTGCCTCGTCGAACGCGCCACAATCGTCGAAAACGAGCCAGTCGCAGTGCTCGGGCACCTGCCATGGCAGTGTCGATTCCGCAGAGAACCAGGCCGTCGATTCGCCGCGTTCCTGGGCACGATGGACGATGGCGTGCAACAAGTGCGTCTTGCCGCTGCCGGCCGCGCTCCAAAGGTAGACCGGCGGCGCGCCCGGCCCCAGCGCGAGCAGGTGGGCGATCGCCGCAGCGTTCGGCCCGGGAAGAAAGTTTTCGAAGGTGCGCGCCGGCTCGGCCCCGATCGCGAGCGGAATCTGCTTCACGGAGCCCCCACGCCGGCGGCGGCCCAGTTGAGGGCACGCCGCTGCGATGACGTGAGCCGCATGGCAGACCGCATTGGTCTAGTACTGGCGCGACGTGCCGTCGTGTCCGAGCTCGGCAAGACGCTTTCTGATCGCCGGCCGATCGGGCGCGTCGGGCGCATGCTCGAGATAGCCGGCGAGATCGGCCATCGCCGGAAAGCGAGCGCCGAGCGCGGCGTGCACGAGGCCGCGATCGCGCCGCTCCTCCCACGCATCGGGCAGCAGGATGACGAGCCGCTCGGCGACGCCGAGCAGGCGCGCCGAATCCTGGCCGCTGCGAAAGATCTCCTTCAGGTTGCGCAACATGCGAGCGACCACCTCACGCGGTTTGGCCGCCTGCAGGAAGGCGCCGAGCGGCGGCTCGTGGCCGTCGGCGAGCGCATGGCGGCGCCGGTAGGGAACGAGCAGTGCGTCGAGCGCGTCGCGCGACATCGATTGCCCTGTGAACGGATCGATGACGATATCGCCCTGCGGCATGCGCAGGCGAGCGAGGAAATGCCCGGGGAAAGAGACGCCGTGCGCGTCGAGGCCGCTCTGCGTCGCCAGCTCGATGTAGATCAGGGCCAGCGTGATCGGAATGCCACGCCGCGTCTCGAGGACGGTGTGGACGTAGCTGTTGCGCGGATCGTAGTAGTCGTTGACGTTGCCGGCGAAGCCGAGCTCCTGGAAGAAGAAGCGGTTGAGCAGGCGCAGCCGCTGCATCGGCATCGCGTCGCGTGCAATGCGGGCCTTCAGACGAGCCGCGAGCGCGTCGATCTCGGTCAGCGTCGACTGCGTATCGAACGACGGATATTCGTGCTGGGCGATCGCGATCGCCGTCTCGAGCAACGGCAGCGTCTCGTCGTCGGCGACGAGCGATGTGAAATAGTCGAGCGCAGTCGGCGGCAGAAGCGGCAGGAGCCCGGACATCGGGTGAGTTTAGAACCTCGCGGCAATGGCCGGGCGGGCGGCCGCGTTTCGCGTAGCGGCGCCGCCTCAGGCGCGGCGCGAAAAATCGCGAGGTCGAAGGCCGGCGGCGAGCAGGACCCCGAAGTAGACGAGCGCCGCCACGGCGATGCAGCCGGCGAGCCCCGCGACGCGAAGCGCCTGGCGGTCGGCAAGGCCGATCCAGTCGATACGCGCCTCGGCCGCGCCGAGCAGGACGCCCATGAGCGTCGCGGCGACGACCACCGATGCGACGAAACGCCCCCAGCCGGCCGCCGGCCGGTACCAGCCACCGCGACGCAGCCCGATGAAGAGCCACGCCGCGTTGACGACGGCGCCCAGGCTAACCGACAGCGCGAGTCCGGCGTGGCCGAGCCAGGGCACGAAGGCCAGGTTCATCGCCTGAGTCAGCACCAGGACGATGATCGCGATCGTCACCGGCGTGCGCATGTCCTGGCGGGCGTAGAAGCCGGGCGCCAGGATCTTCACGCCGATCAGGCCGAGGAGCCCGGCGCCGTAGCCCTGGAGGGCGCTGGCCGTCCTGGCGACGGCCAGCGCGTCGAAGCGACCGTGCTCGAAGAGCGTCGCGACGATGGCCTGGGGGAAGAGGAGCAGGCCCACCGTGCACGGCAGCGCGAGGACGAGCGTCAGGCGCAGGCCCCAGTCGAGCAGGCCCGAATAGGTCTCGGCATCGTTGCGCCCCTGCGCCGCCGCGAGCTGCGGAATCAGGACCGAGCCGACCGCAACACCGAGCAACGCTGTCGGAAATTCCATCAGACGCGCCGCATAGTCGAGCCAGGAGACCGCGCCGATGCCCAGATGCGTGGCGATCTGCGTGTTGATGAGGACCGAGACTTGCGCCACCGAAACACCGAGCAGTGCCGGCGCCATTTGCCGCATGATGCGGCGCACGCCGGGATGCCGCCACGCAGCGCCAATGGCCGCTCCCGTGGTCGCGATCCGCGGCAGGCAACCCGCGCGGCGCAAGGCGGGCACCTGCACCGCCAGTTGCAGCACGCCGCCTAGCATCACGCCTACGGCCAGGGCGTAGATCGAGGGCCAGCCCGAGCGCTCGAAACGCGGCGCGAGGAGCAACGCCGCACCGATCATCGCGACGTTGAGCAGCACCGGCGTCGCCGCCGGCACGGCGAAGCGCTTCCATGTGTTGAGGACGCCGGCCGAGAGCGAGACCAGCGAGATGAAGCCGATGTAGGGGAACATCACGCGCGTCATCACGACGGCGGCGTCGAACTCGGCCAGGCCCGAGGCCATCAGCCAGACGACGAGCGGCGCCGCGGCGATGCCGACGAGGCAGGTCAGCAGCAGCACGTAGAAGAGGACGCTGGCGACCGCGTCGATCATGCGGTGCGTCGAATCGTCGCCTTCGCTCGCGCGCAGATGTGCCAGCGTCGGAACGAAGGCCTGCGAAAACGCACCTTCGCCGAAGAGGCGCCGCAGCAGGTTCGGGATGCGAAAGGCGACCAAGAACGCGTCCAGCGGCGCGCCGGCGCCAAAGACCGAGGCGATGACGACGTCGCGCGCCAGACCGGCGATGCGCGAGGCGAGCGTGAACAGCGAAATCGTCGACGCCGCCCGGAGCAAGTTCATGACCCCAGATGCTATACTCGCGCTCTTTGCCGAAACCTAGCTAGCTCTCATGGCCACCGCCTCCAAAGCCAAGAAAAAGACCGTCCGCATCGCTTCGGGCCTCAAGCGCGCTCGCCAGGACGTCAAGCTCAATGCCGCCAACACGGCCATGCGCTCGCACTTTCGCACCGTCGTCAAGAACGTGCAGAAGGCCGTCGAGGCCGGCGACAAGGCCAAGGCCGCCGAGCTGTTCAAGGCGGCCCAGCCGGTCATCGATTCGGTGGCCGACAAGGGCCTCTTTCACAAGAACAAGGCGGCGCGCCACAAGAGCCGCCTNNCGCGGGCTCGACGACGACGATGTCGTTGTCGGCGGGCGAAGTTCATGACGAAGTCCCAGGCCATCGGCTCGAGCTCGCGAAGGGCCTCGTTGACGAGAACGCCCTTGACGTTGTCGACGATGCGGGGCACGCAGTACGGCAAGTAGCCGATGAACGCGCCGAGGCCACCGCCGCCATCCGGCCGGAAGCACGACATCGCGCCGGCCAACCGCTCAGCCCAGTCGCGTGGGCGAAAGGGCTTGCCGTCGCCCTGGATGAAGAGTTCTCGAGGCTGGGGCACGCGGGTGCAAAGAGTTCGCCGACGCGAATTGTCACCACGCGAACCTCCGGGTGCTGCGCTGCAACATCGCCGCGGCGCGGAGGAATGCCGGCCTTTAGAATCCGCCCTCCTGCGCGCTGCATACCGAGCGCGTGTTGCCCGACCGCGGAGTACGACGATGAACGCGCCCGAAAAGCTCCCCGCCGCGCCTGAGCCGCACGTGATGAAGACCTACGGGCGCTTGCCCGTGGCGTTGTCGTACGGCCGAGGCTGCTGGCTCTGGGACACGGAAGGCCGCAAGTACCTCGATGCGCTCGCCGGCATCGCCGTCAACACGCTCGGCCACGCGCACCCGAAGCTCGTGCCGGCGCTCACCGAGCAGATCGCAAGGCTGATCCACAGCTCGAACTACTACCTCGTGCCGCTGCAGGAGCGCCTCGCCGCAAAGCTCTGCGAGCTCTCGGGGTTGACGAACGTCTTCTTCTGCAACTCGGGCCTCGAGGCGAACGAAGCAGCGCTGAAGATCGCGCGCAAATTCGGCCACGACAAAGGCATCGATCGCCCCGAGATCGTCGTCTACGAAGCCGCGTTCCACGGCCGCTCGATCGCGACGCTCTCGGCGACCGGCAACACGAAGGTGCAGGCGGGCTTCGGCCCGCTCGTCGAGGGCTTCGTCCGCGTTCCGCTCAACGACGCGGCAGCGATCGAGAACGTCGCGCGCACGAACCCGAACGTCGTCGCGATATTCCTCGAGGTGATCCAGGGCGAAGGCGGGATCCGGCCGACCACGGTCGAGTACCTCAAGGAAGCGCGGCGCATCTGCGACGAGCGAGGCTGGCTCCTCATGCTCGACGAAGTGCAGTGCGGCATGGGCCGCACCGGCAAGTGGTTCGCGCATCAGTGGGCCGGCATCCGCCCCGACGTCATGCCGCTCGCCAAGGGTCTAGGCTCGGGCGTGCCGATCGGCGCCGTCGTCTGCGGGCCGCGCGCCGCCGACGTGATGGGGCCGGGCAACCATGGTTCGACCTTCGGCGGCAACCCGCTGGCCATGCGCGCCGGCGTCGAGACGCTGCGCATCATGGAAGAAGAGCGCCTGCTCGAGAACGCAGCCAGCGTCGGCGCCCTTCTGAAGAGGGGACTCGAGCACGAGCTCGCCGGCGTGGCCGGCGTCGTCGAGGTGCGCGGCCAGGGCCTGATGATCGGCATCGAGCTCGACCGTCCCTGTGGCGTGCTGCTCGGCCAGGCGGCCGAGGCCGGGCTCATGATCAGCGTCACCGCGGACCGCGTCGTGCGCCTGCTGCCGGCGCTGATCATTTCGCGAGACGAAGCCGCGCAGATCGTCGCCATCCTTTGCCCGCTGATCAAGGAATTTCTGAGCGCGCCTTCGGAATAAGGCGCGGCATGAGCCTGATCAAGCACTTCCTCCAGTTCAGGGACTTCCGCGCCGAGGAATACGCGTATCTGTTCGAGCGCACGGCGACGATCAAGAAGCACTTCAAGAACTACGAGAAGTACACGCCGCTCGTCGACCGGACGCTGGCGATGATCTTCGAGAAGGCCTCGACGCGCACCCGCGTGAGCTTCGAGGCGGGCATGTACCAGATGGGCGGCTCGGTCGTGCACCTGACGACCGGCGACAGCCAGCTCGGCCGCGCCGAGCCGGTCGAAGACACGGCGCGCGTCATCGGCCGGATGGTCGACATCGTCATGATCCGGACCTTCGAGCAGGCCAAGATCGAGGCCTTCGCAGCGCATTCGCGGGTGCCGGTCATCAACGGCCTCACCAACGAATACCACCCCTGCCAGATCCTCGCCGACGTGTTCACCTGCATCGAGCAGCGCGGGCCGATGGACGGCAAGATCGTCGCCTGGGTCGGCGACGGCAACAACATGGCGACGACCTGGCTGCAGGCGGCCGACATCCTCGACTTCACGCTGCACGTGAGCACGCCGGGCGGCTACGAGATCGACCCGATGGCCGTCGGCCTGCGCCGCGACGATTGCCTGAAGACCTTCCGCGACCCCATCGACGCCTGCCGCAACGCCGACGTCGTGACGACCGACGTCTGGACCAGCATGGGCTACGAAGCCGAGAACGCCGAGCGCCGCGTCGCCTTCGCCGACTGGTGCGTCGACCGCGAGATGATGGCCGCGGCGCGGCCCGACGCGCTCTTCATGCACTGCCTGCCGGCGCACCGCGGCGAGGAGGTCGATGCCGAAGTGATGGATGGGCCGCAATCGGTCGTGTGGGACGAGGCCGAGAATCGCATGCACGTGCAAAAGGCGTTGATGGAGTACCTCCTCCTGGGCCGGATCGGCTGATCACCGCGCGGTCGCCCGATGAAGCTCGCACTCGTGGCCGACCTGCACGCCAATCGCGAGGCAGTCACCGCCGTGATGGACCATGCGCGCGGTCAGGGCGCCGATCGCTACGCCTTCCTGGGCGACTTCGTCGGATACGGCGCCGACCCCGCCTGGGCGGTCGACCTCGTGCGCGAACACGTCGCGCAGGACTCCCTGGCGGTGCTCGGCAATCACGATGCTGCGGTCGTGCACGGGCCATTGCCGAGCATGATGGCCGACGCGCGCGCGGTCATCGAATGGACACGCGCCCGTCTCGACGCAGAGCAGCTCGCTTTCCTCGCCGCGTTGCCGATGTCGATGATCGAGCACGAGACCCTGTTCGTGCATGCCAACGCCTGGGCGCCCGGAGGCTGGGACTACATCCAGAGCCGCAGCGACGCGATGCGTAGCCTGCACGCGACCGCCTGTCGCTTCACGGTTTGCGGCCACGTGCACGTGCCGATGCTGTACCACTTGACCGGCACCGGCAAGGCCGGCGAATTCGCGCCGACACCAGGGGTGGTCATCCCGCTGTCGGAGCAGCGACGATGGCTCGCTATCCCCGGCTCCACGGGGCAGCCGCGCGACGGCAACCCGGCCGCCTGCTACGCGATGTTCGACGTCGCCGCGCCCGCCCTGACCTTCCACCGCGTGCCCTACGACCATGCGGCCGCGGCCGCGAAGATCCGTGCCGCCGGCTTGCCGCGGGGCCTTGCCGATCGACTGACCCATGGCGGCTGAGGGCGTCGTTCGACCCGCATCGCTCGAGGCCGGTCAGGTCGTCGACGGCTTCCGGCTCGACGAGTGCATGCACCGAGGCGGCATGGCGACGCTGTGGCACGTCACCCGCGTCGAACCGCCGCCGCCAGACGAGCCCGACCTGCCGCTGATGATGAAGGTGCCGCGCATCAAAGGAGGCGACGATCCAGCGAGCATCGTCGGCTTCGAGGTCGAGCAGATGATCATGCCTTCGCTCGTCGGGCCGCACGTGCCGAAGTTCGTCGCCAAGGGCGACTTCACGCGCCTGCCCTACATCGTGATGGAACGCATCGACGGGCCGTCGCTGCGGTCGCGCTTCGACGCCGCCCCTCTTCCCCTCGACGAGGTCGTGCAGATCGGCTGGCAGGTCGCGACGGCGCTGCACGACCTGCACCGCCAGCACGTGATCCACCTGGACGTGAAGCCGAGCAACATCATGTTTCGCCCCATCGTCGGCGGTGAGGGCGGCGAGGCAGTCCTGATCGATTTCGGTCTTTCACACCACGACCGGCTACCCGACCTGCTCGAGGAGGAGTTCGAGCTGCCGATGGGCACCTCCCCCTACATGTCGCCCGAGCAGGTCCGGTTCGTTCGCAACGACCCGCGCAGCGACCTGTTTTCGATCGGCGTGATGCTTTACCACCTGGTCACCGGCGAACGACCGTTCGGCACCCCCGACAGCGTGCGCGGGCTGCGCCGGCGGCTTTACCGAGACCCGTTGGCGCCGCGCGCCTTGCGAACCGACTGCCCGCCGTGGCTTCAGGAGGTGATCCTGCGCTGCCTCGAGGTCCGGCCGGAGCGTCGCTACCAGACCGCCGCGCAACTTGCCTTCGACCTGCGCCACCCCGACCAGGTGGCGCTCACCGAGCGTGCCACGCGCACGGCGCGCAACGGCACACTGGATGCGATGAAGCGCTGGTTCATCGCCATCGGCCGCGAGGCCGAGGCGAACGGCGGTGGCGCCGAGCAGACCGCGAGCAGCCCGATCCTGCTTGCTGCCGTCGATATGCTCGGCGCCGAGCCGGCGCTGCTCGAGTCGGCGCGCCTGACTGTGCAGCGCCTGTTGCTGACCGAGCCGGGAGCGCGTCTCGCCTGCCTGACGGTGATGAAGATCAATCGCCTCGGCATGGACGAGCTCGTCGACGCCGACGGCAGCAGCAGGCACCTCAATCTTCTCGTCCAGCTCAAGCACTGGGCCCGGCCGCTGGTCCAGGCGCTGGCGACGCCTGGCAAGGACGAGGCAGCCGGCCGGGTCACCTTCCACGTGATCGAAGCACCCGACGCGGCCGCGGCGATCGTCGACTACGCACGCAGGAACCAGGTCGACCACATCGTGATGGGCGCGCGCAGCAGCGGCCGGCTGCGTCGCTACCTCGGCAGCGTATCGGCGCGTGTGGTGGCCGAGTCCGACTGCACGGTCACGGTCGTGCGCGCCGCGGCATAAGCCCGCCGATCGACGGCTTGTCGGCTGGCTTCGTCTACGGCCGGCGCCCACGGAGGATTCACGATGGCTCTTCGATGATCGTCGTATTCGACTGCGCGGCGCGGCTCGTCGTCACCATTGCCACGCCGACGCACGCGATCGCCATGCCTAGCCACATCGTCAGCGTCGGCGGCGTGCCGAAGATCGCCCATTCGCTCAGTGCTGCCACCGGCGGCGTGAGGTAGAGGATGCTTGTCACGCCGGTGGCCTCACCGCGGCGCAACAGCAGGTGCAGGATCGTGTAGGCGCCGATCGAGGAAAGCACGACGTGATACAGCAGCGTCGCTGCGATCTGCCAGTTCCAGATGATCGCAAAACCTTCGACCGCGGCGCCGAGCGGCAGCATGACCGCCGCCGTCGCCGCGAAATGGATGCACACCGCCGAGCGCAGATCGACCGCGGCGCAGAACTGGCGCTGGTAGAGCGTGCCGCCAGTGACGCAGGCGAGAGCCCATGCGACCGCCGCGAGGCTCCGCGCCGTGACCGCGCCGCCGTCGACCCGATGCGCGACGACGAGCACGACGCCGCCGAGACCGATCGCGACGCCGAGCATCTGCAGCCGCGACAGCCGCACGTGCAGCCAGCGTGAGACGACTACCGCCGTGAGCAGCGGTTGCAGGGCGAGAATGAGCGCCGTCACCCCCGCTGAGAGGCCCCAGCGCTGCGCGTAGTGGCTGCCGCCCAGATAGCCGGCGTGACTGAGAACGCCGGCCGTGGCGATGTGGCCCCATTGCGAAGGCGTCTTCGGCCACGAAGCGCGCAGGCCGAACGCCAGCATCGCGACGACAAAGGCGATCGCGTAGCGAACGCCGATATAGGTGAACGGCGCCGCGTACTGCAGGGCGATGCGCGTCGCCACGTAGCCGGCACCCCAGACGGTGACGAAATAGGCGCTGAGAAGCCAGCGCTCGGACCTCGCCAGCGGCGTCGGCAGGTGGTCGGGGGCGGCTCTCACGGGCGCGTCGGCCCGCGCACCACAGCGCGCTCGCACACGCAGAGATGGACGACATCGGCCCGCGCGGCGCGATCGGCGCCTTCCGGCCGGGCCGTGACCCGCTCGCGATAGTCGCCCGGCACGCGCTGCCGGCAGGTGCGCAATCCGGCCGCGATGCCGAGCCTCTTTGCGAGCGGCGTGCCCGAATGACCCGCGCTCAGTGCCGTGTGAGATTTAACCGACACCACGCGGCGCCATCCTTTGCTACCGTCACCATCGTCATGCAGAAGAAAAAGCTCTGGGACATTTCCCCGCCAGTGTCGCCGACGTCGCCGCTGTTTCCCGGCGACCGCGCCTATTCGCAGGAGTGGACGGCAACGATAGCGCCCGGCTGCCCGGTCAACCTGAGCGCGATCACGATGTCGCCGCATATCGGCGCGCACGCCGATGCGCCATTGCACTATGGCCCGGGCGCAGCGACGAGTGGCGAGCTCGATCTCGATCCTTACCTCGGGCCGTGCCGCGTCATCGATGCGATCGGCCGCGGCCCGCTGATCGCCCCGGCCGACCTCGCCCACGCCGAGCCGGCGCTGCCGCCGCGCGTCCTCGTCCGCACCTGCGCGAAGGCACCGACGGCGTGGTCGACCGAGTTCGCCTCCTTCGCGCCGGAGACAATTCGCTGGCTGGCGGCGCGCGGTGTCAAGCTCGTCGGCATCGACAGCCAGTCGGTCGACCCGGCCGAAAGCAAGGAACTGCCGAGCCATCACCAGCTGCTTGCGCATGACATGCGCGTCCTCGAAAACCTGGTCCTCGACGAGGTCGAGCCCGGCGACTACGAGCTGATCGCCCTGCCCCTGAAGCTGATGAACGCCGACGCGTCGCCGGTGCGTGCCGTGCTGCGCGAGCTGTGATGGCAAAGATCTCGACGCGCGACGCCGCCCTCGCCCTCGACGCCGCCGACGCCCTCGGCCCGCTGCGCGACGAGTTCGCCCTGCCCGAGGGCATGATCTACCTCGACGGCAACTCGCTTGGCGCGCTGCCCAGGCGCACCGCCGCGCGCGTGCAGCAGACGATCGAAGCGGAATGGGGGCAAGGCCTGATTCGCAGCTGGAACGATGCCGGCTGGATCACTCTCGCGCACGGGATCGGCGACGCCATCGCCGAACTCGTCGGCGCCGGGCCAGGCGAAGTGAGCGTCGGCGACTCGACCTCGGTCAATCTCTTCAAGGTGCTATCGGCAGCCGCGGCGCTGCAGAAGTCCCACGCGCCAGGCCGCACGACGATCGTTTCCGAGCGAAGCAATTTTCCGACCGATCTCTACATCGCCGAAAGCGTCGCCGCTTCGGCTGGACTGAAGCTGCGCCTCATCGACGCCGAGAACCTCCCCGATGACCTCAACAAGGACGTCGCCGTGCTCATGCTCACGCACGTCAACTACCGCAGCGGCCGCATGCACGACATGGCCGGGACGACGCGCATTGCGCATGCGGCCGGCGCCCTCGTCGTATGGGATCTGGCGCATTCTGCCGGTGCCGTGCCTGTCGATGTGCACGGGGTCGACGCCGATTTCGCCGTCGGCTGCGGCTACAAGTACCTGAACGGCGGCCCCGGCGCGCCGGCCTTCGTCTGGGCCCATCCGCGCCACACCGAACGGATGGATGACGAAGGCCTGCGCCAGCCTCTCTGCGGCTGGCTTGGTCACGCGGCGCCGTTCGACTTCACACCGAGCTATCGGCCGGCCGCGGGCATCGGCCGCTTCGTCTGCGGTACGCCTCCGATCCTCGCGATGCGTGCCCTGCAATGCGGGCTCGAAGTGTTTTCCGAAGCAAAAGGCAAAGGCGGCATGACGGCCTTGCGCGCCAAGTCGACAGCGCTCACCGATCTTTTCATCGAGCGCGTCGAGCAACGCTGCCTTGGCCACGGTCTCGAGCTCGCGACGCCTCGCGAGCGAGCCGAGCGCGGCAGCCAGGTGAGCTTCGCGCATTCCGACGGCTACGCCATCATGCAGGCGCTCATCGCCCGCGGTGTCATCGGCGACTTTCGCGCCGGCCATGCGGAAAGCGGCGAAGCCAATCTTCTGCGCTTCGGCTTCACGCCGCTCTACACCCGCTTCGTCGACGCCTGGGATGCGGCCGAGGCCATCGCCGACGTGCTCGCGAGCGCCATCTGGCGCGAGCCGCGCTTTGGCCGTCGCGCCGCGGTGACGTGATGGCGAACGAGCCCGGCGAAGCCGGCGCCGGCGCGAAAGTCGACTTCAGCCGCGACATGAGCTACGGCGACTACCTGCATCTCGACGTCGTGCTCGGGGCGCAGCAGCGCCGCTCCGGCGCTCACGACGAGATGCTCTTCATCATCCAGCACCAGGTCAGCGAGCTGTGGATGAAGCTGTTGCTGCACGAGCTTGAGGCCGCGATTCAAGCCGTCGCCGAAGACCAGCTGCAACGCGCCTTCAAGATGCTCGCCCGCGTCAGCAAGATCATGGAGCAGCTGGTCCATGCCTGGGACGTGCTGGCGACGATGACGCCGCCCGAGTACTCGCAGATGCGGCCCTCGCTCGCATCGAGCAGCGGCTTCCAGAGCTGGCAGTACCGGATGATCGAGTTCCGCCTCGGCAACAAGAACGCGGCGATGCTCAAGCCGCACGCCCATCGGCCCGACATCCTCGCAGTGGTCGCGGCCGCGCACGAAGCACCATCGCTCTACGACGAGGCGCTGCGCCTGCTCGCACGCCGCGGCCTGCCGGTGCCGGCGAGCCATGTCGAGCGCCAGTGGGCCGATCCCTACGTCGCAAGCGAAGGCGTCGAGCAGGCCTGGCTCGTCGTCTACCGCGATCCCGAGGCGTACTGGGATCTCTATCAGCTCGGCGAGGAGCTGACCGATCTCGAGGACACGTTTCGCCTCTGGCGCTTCCGCCACGTCACGACGGTCGAACGCATCATCGGCTTCAAGCGCGGTACCGGTGGCACCAGCGGTGTGAGCTACCTGAGAAAGATGTTGGACGTCGTTCTCTTTCCCGAGATCTGGAAATTGCGGACCGATCTCTAGACCGCACCGTTAGGTCCGACTCCGCAACATTTCCCTGGCCGATGGAACCCCGCCTGGTCGATAAAACCTAACTCCGGCTCAAGGCGGCCGAGAAGCGCCTCAATGCGATCGAGCGGGCGATCGAAACGCTGCGCAAGGACGTCCAGGCACAAAGCGTCGGCAACTTCCCGCAGGACGTGAAGACGATGAAGACGCGCGTCGACACTCTCGACACGCTCGTCAAAGGCCTCGGCGTCCAGATGGTGCTGAAGAAGGACCTGTCGACGGCCAATCAGCTCGACGCGAACGAGCGCGTCAAGACGGGCAAAGCGCTCGAGTTGCGCCTGCAGGCCGAAGCCAAATCGATGGCCGACAAGCAGAAGAAGGAGGCCGAGGCCCAGNNTCGCGTTTCGCGGTTCTCGAGAGCCGGCTGAAGGCGGTCGAAAGCCGGCCGAAGTAGCCGCCCGGCTCGAACGATCAGGCGCGAACGAGCGCCTCGCGGACGAAGTCGAGCCGGTCCTGGCCGAAGAACATCGCCTCGCCGATAAAGAAGGTTGGCGCGCCGAAGACGCCGCGCGNNTCTCGCCTTGCCACATCGCGCGGTGCATCGCGTCGAGATAACGCACGAAATCCCGCGGCTGGCGCATCTGCAGCCCCGCGGCGCCGCGCATCAGGCTGAGCGTGTTGATCGGGAAGTGCGGGTTGTGCCGGAACGGCACGCCATAGCGTGCCGCCCATCGGCCAATGTCCTCGTTCATCCAGCGGCCCTTCGCCGGGACCGTGACGGGGCTGTTATTGCCCGTCGCCTTGAAGACGCCGCCGAGCAGCATCGGCCGCCAGACGATCTCGGCGCCGGCCGCGGCGGCGATCTTCGGCAGCTGGGTCGAGGCTAGATACGAGGTCGGGCTGCCGAAGTCGAAGAAGTATTCGACACGTCTGTCTTTGTCGCTCATACGCTCACCATGCCTCGATCCACGGCCGCAGGTCGAGCTCGTGGGTCCACGCGCTTTTCGCCTGGTGGTGCAGGTTCCAGTAATTCTCGGCGATCGCGTCCGGCTCGAGGATGCCAGCATCGGCCTTCTTTGCATAGCGCTCGGGAAAGTTCTCGGCGATGAAGGGCGTGTCGATCGCACCGTCGATGACGACGTG
>PLZH01000088.1:16444-18720 GCA_003152055.1 Burkholderiales bacterium | reverse complement strand
CATCCGATGCACTTGTCCAGATTCAGCACCATGCCGATTTGAGCGCGTACTTTCATCTGATTTCCTTAAGCCTGTTGGGCATCCAAAGCAGGTTCGGTTGTGGCCGGCGTGTCCAGCCAATCGACTTTGGCCATCTTGCGGACCACCACGATCTCGTCGCGGTTGGTGCCGATAGTGCCGTAGTAATTGAAGCCGTAGCTCAGTTGCGCATAGCCGCCGATCATGTGGGTGGGTTTGAGCACGATGCGCGTCATCGAGTTGTGGATGCCGCCACGCGCGCCCGTGATCTCGGAGCCCGGCATGTTGATGGTCTTTTCCTGTGCGTGGTACATCATCACCATGCCCGGCAATACCCGTTGGCTCACCACCGCCCGCGCCGCGAGGGCGCCGTTGACGTTGAACAACTCAACCCAGTCGTTGTCGACAATGCCGGCGCGTTTCGCGTCGTCTTCGCTCAGCCAGATGATCGGCCCGCCGCGGCTCAACGTGAGCATCATCAGATTGTCGGTGTAGGTCGAGTGTATGCCCCACTTCTGGTGCGGGGTGATGAAGTTGAGTAGTATCTCCGGATTGCCGTTGGAGCGCAGGCCGTGGATGGCCGCGGTTGCCTTCAGATCGACCGGCGGCCGGTAGGAGGCCAGCGTCTCGCCGAAGGCGCGCATCCACGGATGGTCCTGGTAGAACTGCTGGCGCCCGGTGAGGGTGCGCCACGGGATCATCTCGTGGACATTGGTGTAGCCGGCGTTGTACGAAACGGTCTCGGACTCGATGCCACTCCACGTCGGACTGGAAATAATCTTGCGCGGCTGCGCCTGGATGTCGCGAAAGCGGATCTTCTCGTCTTCGCGGTGCAGCGCCAGATGCGTGTGCTCGCGGCCGGTGATCTTCGACAGCGCGGCCCAGGCCTTCACCGCGACGTGGCCGTTGGTCTCGGGCGCGAGCTGCAGCACCACCTCGCAGGCATCGATGTCGGTGTCGATCTTCGGCATGCCCTTGGTGACGCCCTTGTCGGTGACAAGGCCGTTCAACTGGCCGAGTTGCTCCACCTCGGTCGCGGTGTTCCAGGCGATGCCCTTGCCGCCGTTGCCGATTTTGTTCATCAGCGGTCCGACCGCCGTGAAGCGCTTGTAGACGTTCGGGTAGTCGCGTTCGATCACCTGCATCTGCGGCGCGGTCTTGCCGGGGATCAGCTCGCACTCGCCGCGCTTCCAGTCCTTCACGTCGAGCGGCTGCGCCAGCTCGCCGGGCGAGTCGTGCATCATTGGCGTCAGCACCATTTCGCGTTCGACGCCGAGGTGGCCGACGCAGACCTCGCTGAATTTTTTGGCGAAGCCCTTGTAGATCTCCCAGTCGCTCTTCGATTGCCACACCGGATCGACCGCGGTCGACAGCGGATGGATGAACGGATGCATGTCGCTGGTGTTGAGGTCGTTCTTCTCGTACCACGTGGCGGTGGGCAGCACGATGTCGGAGTAGAGGCAGGTCGTGCTCATGCGGAAGTCGAGCGTGACCAGCAGGTCGAGCTTGCCTTCGGGGGCCTTGTCGTGCCAGGTCACTTCCTGAGGCTTGGCCTCTTCGGCACCCAGGTCCTTGCCCTGCACGCCGTTGCTCGTTCCGAGCAGGTGCTTGAGGAAGTATTCATGGCCTTTGCCCGACGAGCCGATGATGTTGGAGCGCCAGACGAACATGTTGCGCGGCCAGTTGTCCGGGTGGTCCGGGTCTTCGCAGCTCAGGCGCAGCGTGCCGTCCTTGAGCGACCTGACAACGTAGTCCTTCGCGTCCAGGCCGGCGGCCTCGGCGTCGCGCACGACCTGCATCGGGTGGGCCTGCAATTGCGGCGCCGACGGCAACCAGCCCATGCGCTCGGCGCGCACGTTGTAGTCGATCATGCTGCCGCCGTAGAGTTTCTTGTCCGCGAGTGGCGACAAGACCTCGTCGACGCCGATCTTCTCGTAGCGCCACTGGTCGGTGTGGGCGTAGAAGAAACTCGTGGAATTCATCTGCCGCGGCGGGCGAATCCAGTCGAGTGCGAAGGCGAGCGCGGTCCAGCCGGTTTGCGGGCGCAGCTTTTCCTGGCCGACGTAGTGCGACCAGCCGCCACCGCTCTTGCCGATGCAGCCGCACATCATCAACATGTTGATGACGCCGCGGTAATTCATGTCACTGTGGTACCAGTGGTTCATGCCGGCGCCGATGATCACCATCGAGCGGCCCTCGGTCTTCTCGGCGTTTTCGGCGAACTGGCGCGCGACCGCGATCACCTGGGCGCGCGGCAC
>PLZH01000088.1:0-16338 GCA_003152055.1 Burkholderiales bacterium | reverse complement strand
TCGCGCTGTCGCTGCTCGGGGTGTCGCCTTCGAGCAGCGAGAGCCTGAGCTTCACGTCGCCGTCGTGGCGCGCATCCTTGGCCTCGAGGTTCCACTGGCCGGCGTCGGCGCGCCCGTCCGCTCCCCAGCGAAAGCCGATCGCGCCATGCGGCAGCACGAGAGCGCCGAGTGCATCCATCGCCACCGTCTTCCACTCGGGGTTGTTGGCCTGGCCGAGTTGGTCCGCGAAGTCGGACGCGCGCACGTAGCGGTCGGGCACCATCACGGTTTGGCCGTCGCCGAGCGTGTGCTCCTTCAGCACCACCAGCATCGGCAGGTCGGTGTAGCGGCGCGCGTAGTCGTCGAAATAGGCCGAGCGCGGCCGGCCGTTGCCGCCGAAATAGAAGTCCTTCAGGATCACGTGGCCCATCGCCATCGCGACCGCGGCGTCGGTGCCCTGCTTCGGGTGCAGCCACAGGTCGGAGAGCTTCGAGACTTCGGAATAGTCGGGCGTGATCGCGACGGTCTTGGTGCCTTTGTAGCGAACCTCGGTGAAGAAGTGCGCATCGGGGGTGCGCGTCTGCGGTACGTTCGAGCCCCAGGCGATGATGAAGCCCGAGTTGAACCAGTCGGCCGATTCCGGCACGTCGGTCTGTTCGCCCCAGACCTGCGGGCTCGACGGCGGCAAGTCGCAATACCAGTCGTAGAAGCTCAGGTTGACGCCGCCGATCAGCGACAGGTAGCGTGAGCCAGACGCGTAGCTGATCATCGACATCGCCGGGATCGGCGAGAAGCCGACGACGCGGTCGGCCCCGTGCTTCTTGATCGTGTGAACGTTGGCCGCCGCGACGATCTCGTTGACCTCGTCCCAGTTCGAACGCACGAAGCCGCCCAGTCCGCGCACGCTCTGGTAGTCGCGCCGCGCGGCGTCGTCCTCGACGATCGCGCCCCACGCCTCGACAGGGCCGCGTGCCTTGCGTGCCTCGCGCCAGCGTCTGAGCAGGCGGCCGCGCACCATCGGGTACTTGACGCGGTTGGCGCTGTAGAGATACCAGCTGTAGCTCGCGCCGCGCGAGCAGCCGCGCGGCTCGTGATTCGGCATGTCCCAGCGGGTGCGCGGGTAGTCGGTCTGCTGGGTCTCCCAGGTGACGATGCCACCCTTGACGTAGATCTTCCACGAGCACGAGCCGGTGCAGTTGACGCCATGGGTCGACCTCACGATCTTGTCGTGCGCCCAGCGGTTGCGATAGGCGTCTTCCCAGGTCCGGTCCTCGCCGGTGGTGACGCCGAGGTCGCCGGAGAAGGCCTCCCTGGGCTGAGCGAAGTAGCTGAGGCGGTCGAGGAAATGACTCATGAAAAGTCTCCGGGAACGTAGTGCTTAGGGGTTCTTCACGTACGCGTTCGGGCGCAGGTAGAACCACCAGTTCAGAAGAGGGCGTAGAACACGGCAAAGCCGTACATCGCAAGCTCCGGCGTCCCGGCCTGGATCTGGGCGCCGATCACCCACCGGCGCGATGAAGGCGCCATAGGCGGCCACGGCCGAGGTCCAGCCCAGCACCGGGCCGGCCTGGGTGCGGTCGAAGATCACGCCGATGGTGCGGAAGGTCGAGCCGTTGCCGATGCCGCTGGCAGCGAACAGCAGAACGAACAGCAGCATGAAGACAACGAAGTACTGCTCGGGCGTTGCCGATCGGTAGGCCAGCAGCATCACGTAGCCGACCGCGGCCGAGGCCACGACCATCACCGCCGAGATGATCTGGGTGACGATCGAGCCGCCGACCTTGTCGGCGATCCAGCCGCCGACCGGGCGGATCAGCGCGCCGACGAAAGGCCCGATCCAGACGTAGGCCAGCACCGCTGGCCCGTTCGGGTTGTTCAGCGTGTGCTGCATCACACCGGCCGCGTCGGCGACGTGGCTGATGCCGAAGATCACCTTGATCGACAACGGCAGCGCCATCGAGAAGCCGATGAAGGAGCCGAAGGTCACGATGTACAGCAGCGTCATCGACCAGGTGTGCTTGTTCCTGAAGATCTCGAACTGCTTGGCGATGCCCTCTTTCATCGTGCCGAAGGCGGTGAGCTTCAACACGAGCAGGGTGCCGGCGATGATCAGCGGCATCGCCACCCACATGTTCAACAGTCCCAAGCCGCTGGGCCCTGGCAGGTACAGGTACAGACCGATGCCGGCGGGCACGAAGGACAGCGTGTATAGCCAGATGATCTTGAGGAAGGCGCCGATGGTGCCGCCGATGTCGGGCGAGACCGTCTTCAGGTTGTTCATTCCGAAGAAGCACAGGACGGACAGCGGAATAAGCGACAGCAGCCAGGCGAAGCCGGCGTTCTGGATCCAGGTGGGCGTGCCGGCCTTGATCTTGCCGAAGATCCAGCCGCTGTCCTTCACGAGCGTCATCGGATCGCCGCCGAAGGCGCCGAAGAGACCCACCGTCATCACCAGCGGAATAACGATCTGCATGCTCGTGACGCCAAAGTTGCCGAGACCCGCGTTCAGGCCCAGCGCCGTGCCTTGGAGCCGCTTCGGGAAGAAGGTGCTGATGTTCGACATCGAGCTGGCGAAGTTGCCGCCGCCCACGCCACACCACAGCGCCATCAGCTCGAAGGGTCACAGCGGCCAGTCCTTGTGCTGCAACACGATGCCGGTGCCGATGGCCGGCGCCAGCAGCATCGCGGTGGTCAGGAAGATGGTGTTGCGCCCGCCAGCCAGGCGGATCAGGAACGAGGCCGGGATGCGCATCGTCGCGCCGGCCAGCCCGGCGATCGCGGTGAGCGTGAAGAGCTCGGCCTGGCTGAACGGGAAGCCCAGGTTGAGCATCTGCACCGTGATGATTCCCCACATGCCCCAGACCGCGAAGCCGCACAGCAGGCTGGGCACCGAAATCCACAGGTTGCGGTAGGCGATCTTCTTGCCCGTGGCTGCCCAGAATGCTTCGTCTTCGGGACGCCAATCAACAATGTCCGCGCCGCTGCCCGCCTTGACCGGGACGACGCCCGGGTTGGTTGTCGTGGCGTTCATGGAGTCCTCATTTCGGAGTGAGCGGCACGCAGCCGGCGACCCTGAATTCCCGGGCGTTCGAGCCCATGACTTCTGTTTTGCGCACTGCCGTCCAATACATCCAGATCAACGAAACCCAGACGACACCGTACATCAGCATGAAGGCCGACGAGCGGATGCCGGTGAAGTCCATCAGCACACCAAACAGGATCGGCAGCACGAAGCCGTCCAGGCCACCGGCCAGATCGACATTGCCGCTGATGGCGCCGATGTGGGTCGGGTAGTCGTCGGCGATGTGCTTGAATACCGAGGCGTTGCCGAAGGCAAACGCCGTGCCCAGCTGCCAGAGCGGGCGACCACCAAGTGGCCTTGCAACTCAATTGCTGCCAAGTGTCGTCTCGAGGCTTTTGGCATGCACGAGGTGCGCCACGAACGCCGGTCGCACGGCGACCAACAGGCTCTTCAGTTCCGCGTTCTGGGCGTTCGGAATAAGGACCTTGTCGATGGTGTCGATCACTTGCTCGTGGTACACCACTTCGTGTTTGATATAGGCACGGTCGAAGGCGATCCCAGACAAGCCCTTGAGGTTCTTGACGTTGTCGACGCCGCCCGCCTTCAGGCTCTTGCTGGTCGGATTGTCTTCAGGCGTGACCTTCAGCTTCGTGACTAGGGCGACGGCCTGTCTGTTGACTCCCGAATGGTCAGTGACCATCTGCTTGCCGAATGCCTTCACTTCGGAGTTGCTTCCCTTCGATTCGGCCAGCCTGCCGGCGTCGATGTCCACCTGATTGGCCGTAACGACGATGGAGGCGATCTGGGCATCGTTCGGCGCCTGGGCCATGGCGTTCCCTACGAGCAGCAGTGATGTTGCCGCGATGGTGATGAGTATCTTCATGGTCGACCTTTCGTGTTTCGTCCGTTGCGCGGCCTTTAGATGCCGCGTCGAAGATCCCTGCTCCCAGCAGCGGCGATCTCACGCTTGCAGAGCCGGCCCACGCCACCCGGTGTCCAGAACGCGCAGCCGCTCGAGCACGCCGGCTACGACGCGGTCGCAGCGCAGTCCGGCAAAGCTGAAAGCGTCGCTCGTCGCCAAGTCCAACTCCTCGGCGAGAGAAGCGCGCAACAGCGCACGCGCGCGAAACACCCGCGCTGGACATGGCCTTACTNNCCTGCGCCCGCAGTGGAATGTCGATGGACAGTCCATCATCTTCGAGCGCAAAACATCGGACGGATCGATGCTGTGTTCCCTTCGCCTGGGGAACACCGTCAAATCAGAACCCGAAAGCCTCGAGATCTGCAACAACGGCGCCCGGAAGGTCCAGGGCCGGGCTGCATTCTTCAGCCGCGACGAATTCGCGTTCGTCAGCGATCGTCTGGGGCAGCCGGCGATCTGGCTTGCCGATCTCAAGCGTCGCTTTGTCGAGCCGCTCACCCAGCCTGCTGCGGACGAGGCTGACTACGGGCCTGCGACCCTCCCCGAGGCTGACGGCCACTTCGCATTCTTTCGGATCATCGGCTCGGGCAGGCCGCACCTGTATGTCGGGCGTCTCCGCGAGGCCATCCAGCCGCTCACCATCAGCAAGGCCTATGGGGATCAGCCCTGGTTCCTGCCGGGCACTTCGCGCCTCGTCTTTCACTCCCGACGTACAGGAGATGACGGCGTCTTTCAGCAGGAGGCCGCGCAGGGCGCGCCGGCATTCCGCCTAGGCGTCGAAGACGAGCGCACATCGTTCGTCACCCCGTTTCCTTCGCCGAATGGCTCGCACATCGTCTTCGCGAGTGCGGCTTCTGGAAGCAGCCAGATCTGGGTCATGCGGGCCGATGGCTCGAACCGCCAGCAGTTGACCTTCGCCCCGACGCCGGCGTGCTTTCCGGCCTGGTCGCCGATGGGAAGAGCGATCGTCTTTGTTCGCGGCGACCCGCAAGCCGAAAGGCCGACGGGAAGCCTCTGGCGGATGGTGCTCGACGCGTGTTGACCTCCCGCGAGCGTTGATGCCGCCTCTTCCCGAAGCAGGCTCGACCGCTTCAGCTCAGTGCCGGGGAAACTCCTGCCGGCGCGTCGGATCATGATCGATNNCCTATCGCGATCGATGCGCACGCTTCATCGGTGCTCAACGTAGCTGCGGGTCCCCGCTTGTGTACCACCGTTCGACGCGAGCCAGTGGCGAAAACTGAAGCATGAGGCAATGATCTTCCCACGGGACTGTCCGGTGCGCGCGAAGTGACTTCGACTGAGCATGGCGCGCGATAGACCGCAAGAGTGCGGCGCACCAAAATCAGGGTGTGTCCACGGGCCCGTCGCGATAAGAGAGCACGCAATCGTCAAAGCCTTCTTCCTTGCTGCAGTCAGATTCCCATGGCCCCCAATTTCTCGAGGACATCGTTCATGAGGCCGGCGAGTCGAGGATGGGAAACCTCGAAATTCAGCGTCGAAGCCTTGAGTGGACCGATGAGCCGCTCATCGGAACCGGCTTCGTTCGGATTCTTGATCCTCGTCTCGATTTCGAAGACGAGCGTGTCGAGTCGCTGCTTGGTTTCCTCATCACGGATGTCCAGCGCCTGAATCTCTGAACGAAGCCTGCTCAGCGAGTCACGCAGAAGTTTAGAGTCACTCATGGTTCGTCGTACCGCGCGAGCGGCGCTTCCGTTTCGATCGTTGATTTTCGTTCAGAGCCGCCATGGGCAAGCTCGCCTCCATGCATGCATGGGAGCACCATGGCTATGGACAGAACGAGCTCGACGTCGGCGCAGGAGGTCGTACCGGGTCGCTCTGGGTGTGCGCAGAGGAGTGTTTCGTCAGTCTTAGGTGAGCGCATATACCGCAGCGAGCCTTGAGGACACGCGCCTGTTCGGGCTGTGAAGTTTGGCGTTCAAGCGGCGGAATCTGGCGTCGATGGCGTCGGGCGACGTTCCCATCAATCGGGCGATGGCTTTCGAACCGTGACCTTGAGAAGTACGTCAAGGTGGGATTCGTGGTTCTTCGGCATCAATATCGGGCTAGCGATGATGGCCATGTTCAGCTGTTCCCGAGTGGCATGCTGCAAGTGCTGGACGTGATGCAACACGGCTACGGGCACGCGAGAAGCGTGGACTACACCGGCACCGGGACGGCCTGCCTGATCGAGTGGCTGCGCATGCCCCGGGGATCTCGTTTTCATCGTTTTCGGTGCCGTTTCGCTGGCGATCGCGGCGATCAAGTGCTGGCTCGGAGTGGTCGTGGCGAAGACCTGATATGAAGCGGGCCACCATGAGCCGCTTCCTGGACCTATGCATTGCGGCTGCGGCGCGTGATCCCGGCACCCGACGCGTCAACGGCAGCTACGGTCACTGCGCGAGCACGACTTCTCGAAGGTCCGTTCGGGAATCGCACTGTCGTCATCTTGGCCACAGGCAAGGCACTCTCATGCGAGAACCCATCGCCGAGCCGCCGCGCCTGGCCGCGCGCCGCTGTCGCTAGCGCCGGTCGCGCAGCGCGTGCAGCGCTCCCCTGGCAAGAGAGTGCAGGAAACCGGCGAAGGTGAAGGTCCAGGTGGCCACCGCGAGGTAGACGAAGACGCGCGGAATGAAGCGCAGGAATTCCAGGTCCATCGCCTCGGCCAGCTTCAGCGTGCTGACCGTGTACATGCCGATCGGGAACACCAACCCCCAGTAAAGCGGGTGGTAGCGCAGCGGGTAGTGCTTGTAGACGTGACGCCACACGCTCAGGACCAGCAGCATCGGAATCCACCAGGTGGCGGTGGCCCAGAAAAAGACGGTGAAGCCCTTGATGAACGGCAGCAGCGAGTGCAGATAAGGTGCGTTCGGGCTGTTGACGATCAACAGCGATCCAGCCAGCGTGGAGATGGCCATCGCGCCCATGTTGATCCAGTAGGGTGGCGACAGGTCCTCGGGCAGGAAGGCGAAGAAGGTGTAGCGGTAGAAGATGAGCGCGATCATCCAGATGTAGAGCATTCCGCCCCACAGCCACATCGACAGCGCAATGAAGTTGATCTCGAGCTTCACCGGCTGGACCATGCCGGAGGCCAGCAAGGCGCCCAGGACCGCGATCGCCTGCGTGGCCACCACCGCCAGGAGCCAGCCGCCGTCGATGCCGTCGGCCAGCGTCGGTTTCTGGTCCTTGACCGTGAAGGCGGTGAAGATGGTGTAGGTCAACACCACCCAGGCGACGACGCCGACCCACCAGAACAGACGGGCGAGTGTGGGGTTGCCGCCGATCAGGATGAACTCGTCGCCGACGACGCAGGCGCCGGCGATGAAGGTGAAGAAACCCGGCCCTTTGCGGTGATCGACCAGATCGCACAGGAACTCCGACCTGAATGCGACAGCACGCCACAGGTTGAGCGCCGTCAGCGCCGCAAAGACGACGACGCTGATGGGAAACAGGATCGCCGCGATCCAGCCCAGGTCCAGCAGATGGCAGGCAATCGCCACGATGCCGGTAGCCATGGTCATCCCGAAGTAGGCCGGCGACAGGCCACGAACCATGTTCAGGAGCATGCGCGGTGTCCCCGAGTCAAACGACTCTCTGTTTCGACTTGGGTGGCGGGGGGCCGATCCGAAGGCTCGCGCCGGGCAGTCGGCACGCGCCAGGTTGCGCTCACCTTCGCAGCCCCCGGTGCGGCAGGCGACCGGTGCCGGCTCTTCGTGGTGGCTGTCGATCGGCGGGGGTGGTGCACACGAAAAGGCGATGCGTTAGCAGATATATATAGTTTTAGTGCATCTTCTGAGTCTTGGTGACAACTGCTTCAGCGCGAAGCCGACGCAATGCGGGTCGATTCGCGGCGTCGGGTGCCGGTCGCCCGGGTCTGCAAAGATGTTGCCAGCGCCTGGCAGCGCCACTCGTTCAGCGCTGATCCAGTTGAGCGCGAGAGCCGTCTCGCCTCTTGCCTCCACGACATGCATTGGTATGCCATCCGCCACTTGCATTCGAAGACGATTCATCCATGCCACATTGGATCAGGCTTCGGGCCCGCAGGCTGGGTTCGGTCGATGTATCCGCACGCCCGGGTTCGATTCGCTCAGGACGTTCCTGTCGCGGGGATCGATCACAGCCGCCAAGGCCCCCGCAGCAAGCGCGGTAGTCGTCGCGCTTGCCGAGCACGATGTGTCGACCCGGCATGCCCATACACTTCGGGGCCGACCCGACAGGTCGATGCCCTGGTGGCTCGAAGACCTTCATCGGCCGGGATGCACGATGAACGAAACTTCGCAAGACTGGGATCCAAAGTCGAGCGCGATCCAGCGCGATCAGCGCGCCGCCTACGACGCGATGCGTGATCGCTGCCCGGTGGCCCGCAGCGAGCTCTTGGGGTGGTCGCTGTTCAGACACGAGGACGTGGTCCGTGCCCTGAACGACCCGGCGACGTTCAGCAACGCCGTATCCAGACATCCTGCGGTGCCCAACGGAATGGATCCGCCCGAACACACGGTGTTTCGGCGCTTGATCGAGCCCTATTTCGCCGCCGATCGTGTGCAGGCGTTCGAGCCGCGATGCCGCCAGATCGCTGCCGCTCTCGTGCAGCCGCTGCTTGGGCGCGAGGAGGTCGAGTTCGTCGGCGAATTCACGGGCTGGTTTGCGGTGCGCTCACAATGCGCCTTCCTCGGTTGGCCCGACGAACTGCACGAGCCGATCCACCAGTGGACGCAGAAGAACCACCAGGCGCGGCTCGGCGAAGACGCTGCCGCAACGCGGCGGGTGGCCGAGGAGTTCGAGGGCTACGTAATGCAGTTGTTGCGCCAGCGGCGGAGGGCCGGCGCATCTGGCGACGACGCCACCAGCCGCCTGCTACGCGAACATGTCGGAACCCGACCGCTACGAGATGATGAGATCGTCAGCATCTTGCGCAACTGGACCGTTGGCGAGGTAGGCACGATTTCCGCGAGCGTCGCCATCCTGACGCACTACCTGTCGGTGCACGCGGATCTGCAGGAGCGGTTGCGTGCGCGTCCCTCATTGCTGCCCGCGGCGATCGAGGAGATCCTGCGCATCCATGGCCCGCTGGTCGCAAATCGGCGCGTCACGACGCGCGCAGTCGTGATCGGCGGGCGACGCATCGGTGCGGGCGAACGGATCTCGCTGAACTGGATTTCGGCCAACCGCGATCCGGCCGTCTTCGGCGATCCGGACCTGTTCAGGCCGGACTGGGATCGAGCCGCGAACCTGCTGTGGGGCCAGGGGATCCACGTCTGTCCCGGTGCACCGCTGGCGCGCATGGAGCTGCGGGTGGCGATGCAGGAGTTGCTCGAGCGAACCACGCGGGTCGACCCGATCGCGCAGCGCCCCCCGGCGCTTGCCCACTACCCTGCTGGCGGTTTCGAGGCCCTGGCTCTGCGGATCGTCTGACCTCCAGGAGCGAGGGCAGGGGCCCTGGAATCAGACCCCGGGCTTCAAGCGCCGCCAAGCCACCCCCGCAACGGCGGTCCAGTCCAAGATGCGCAGGGTCATCGCTTGCACACGGTGCACGCGAGCCATGACGACAGGTGCCGCGCGAGGTGCACACACCGCGCAGGGGTGGGGCAGGTTGGCGCGACGAACGCGTTGGTGTGATCCGGGCCCGCGATCGCAGCGGCGAGTGCCGGCTCGGTTTCGCGGCTACGCAAGCGCCAGGAAGCAGCCTTTTCCGCATCGTTGCCGAACGCCTGCGCGTGGGCCATCGGCGTGGATTCCCCATTGCACCCGGGCCGGTCTTGGCACGAATTCGAATGGATGGCTGTCAGGTGCGTGGCAGATCGCAGCCGCAGCCGGACTCCGCAGAGATGGCGCGGTGCAATTGCGCAAAGCGCTGCTGCACGTTCGAATCGAAAAGCGGGTCGGGCGTATCGCGCTGCGCACGCGGTCCGATGGCTTGCCAGTCGTCGTCGTCAAGCGATCTTGCTGCCGCTGGAAAGAGGGCCAGTTCCTCGAACGCCATGTTGTGGCGCAGACGCTCGGCGTACAAGCGGATATTCGATGTCACCAGTTCGCTTGACATCGATTCCTGGCGCATCGCCCCTTCCAGGTCGCGCATCAGATCAAGGCCTTGGCGCGCCATCCTTGCGTGCTGCGCTTCGATCTCGGCGCACAGATCCGGATCCAGGGCATGCCGCGCGAGCAGTCGTTCAGCGATTCGATCTTCCAGCGCGTGGTGCGTCACATCCGGGAAACGCGTGAGGTAGAACAGCGCGTCCACCAGCAGCCCGGCATCCGGTGCTGCCGCATCGGCGTGCAGCGACGGTTGACGATCAAGCAAGGTCACCAATCGACGCAAATCTTGATGCTCGGCGAGGAGCGATTCTAGAAGGGCGTGCATGCGGGTGGTCGGCGAGCGACGGTCCATGGCGAACTCGCACGACGCCAACTCTACTCCGCCAGTTGCGGGCCCATCGAGGTGGCGGGCGATGATGGAGGAGATACGGCATCTCACGGTGAGCTCGACCGCGCAGGCTTCGAAGATGCAGAACGCTGCCCGAGCTTTCTCATGGCTCCAAACCGATCTCGCGTCGCTCGCGCATGGCGCGACCAATTCGGTCGAGCTCAATTTCGCTCAGCAATCGCCGTGCCATCGGCAGGAGCTCGCGTTCCTCGCGCTCGATGTGATGCTCGTACAGCCCAACGAATGTCTCGACATCCGAAGGCGTGAGCAATGCGCTCTGCTTCGCGACGACTCGTTCGAGCGTGGAGCGCAAGTGCCGCCAGCGCGTCTCGAGCTCGCGATGCTGGGCAGCGAGCCCATGGGTCAGCTCACGCAGGCAGACCGCATCCGAGCCGGCCATCGACTCCATCAGGGCAGGAAAGAGATCCTCTTCTTCGTCGGCGTGATGATCCTTCGCGGCCGTCTCGAAGTAGCGAATCACGCTTGCGGCTGCCAGCCGGGCTTCGCTGTCGATGCCGTGCGCGGCCAGGTGCGGCACGAGGCGACGCAACGTCGAGCACTGTTGCTCGATCCGTCGGTGACAGGCCGAGAGCATCTCCAACGGAACCTCGAATCCCGCGGTCGGGGCCGAATGACCCGGCAAGCTCGCGCTCATGAAGACCCTTCGAGCGCTACGAGTCGCTCGCGCAATGCCTTTTCCTCCGAGTGGCGGACGCTGCAATCCCGCCCCACGGCGACCGAGCCGATCACCGATCCCGAATCGTCTTTGACGAGGCCGAAGCTCAGATCGACGTACAGCTTGCGCCCGGACTTGTGGGCCGCACGGGTCGTCCGGACGCTGTTGCCATGCCGGGTGTGGCCGCTTGCCACGGCCCGACGAAAGCCCTCCCAATGCGCTTGGCGGAATCGTTCGGGGATGATGATGTCGAGACTGCCGCCGATGACGTCTACGGCGGGAAATCCGAATAGAAGCCCTGCGCCGCGGTTCCACAGGCGGATCAGCCCGTCGCAGTCAGCGAAGATGATCGCGTCCGGAGCCTGCGCGAGGATCGCGTCGCACAGCCGCGATCCGGTTTGCCGGGGCATGAGTTGATCGTTCACACGGCTTGCCGGCTGGTCACCGGCTGTCGGAGTTCTGCCAGTCCCGGCACAGAGAACCCGGTCCGCACCGACTGCAGCTCATCGCGATGCAGCCTTGCAAGGTTGTCCAGACACTCATCGCCTCGGGCCGTCAGCTGCACTTCGACGCACCGTTCGTCGCGCCGACTCGCGACGCGGGGAACTCAGCCCGCCGCTTCGCACCGCGAGACGGGCGATACGACGCCATGATGTTTGGCTTGCAGACGCTCGGCGAGCTCAGCCACGGTCGCCCATGCGCGATCAGGAAAGCCTCGGATCTGCAGCATGAACGCGTACTGGAGAAGCGTCACGCCATTGCGATGGACCACTTCCTCGCTGAATCGCAGGAAACGACGCAGCTCATAGCGGAAGGCAGCGAGCGTCTCGAAATCGGTCTTTGAAAGCTTGCGCGAAGACATAGCCTGCCCTGTCGGAAGCATATCATATCGTGATGTATAGTCGGCTGAGAGCAACAACCTCTTTCACCGCGCGGACGCCAGTACCGCCGCTCACACGACCGCGGAAGCTTGCTTGCGATGAAGCTCAACATCCTTTCGGACATCCACCTGAACGTTTGCGGGTTCAGCCGGCCCGAGAACGATGCCGACGTCGTCATCCTTGCCGGGGACATCGCCCGCCCGGGCGAGGCCATAGCCTGGGCTCGTGACTTCGGCAAGCCCGTGCTCTACGTTCCGGGCAATCACGAGTTCTATGGCGGAAGCCTGGATGGGGTCGCTGCCGAGCTCGAGCGGCTCTCTGCCGGCACTTGCATCCGTGTGCTCGACAACGCTGAGATCGTCATCGGTCGCGTGCGTTTCCTGGGCACGACGCTGTGGACCGACTTCGAGCTATTCGGTGAAGACGAGAACAGGGCGGCAGCGATGGCGCAGGGACAGGACCTGATACGCGACTTCAGCAGGATTCGGCTCACCGAGGGGGGCCATACGGTGTTCTCGCCGGAGGACGCCGCGGCGCTCTTCGAGCAGGGCGCCAGCTGGCTCGACGCAAGGCTCGATGCTGCGCATGAGGGGTCGACTGTGGTGATCACCCATCACGCGCCGTCCCGCAAGAGCATCCACCCTCGCTTCGCTCGCTCGCTGCTGAGCGCATGTTTCGCATCGGACGCGGAACGCCTCCTGGGTGGGTCCCGGGTTCAGCTATGGATTCACGGCCACACCCACGACACCTTTGACTATCTGGTCAACGGAACGCGGGTCATCTGCAATCCACGTGGCTACGCGAAGGATGGCGTGAACGAGAACCCGCGGTTCGACCCGAATCTGATGATCGAAGTTCACCAGCAAGAAGTCGGAGAGAGGCGGCGAACGTGATCGTCACTGACCTGACCGCCATGTTTGATCTCGCCCATCCCATCGTGCTGGGACCCATGGGCGGTGTCTCTGGCGGGCGCCTCGCGGCTGCGGTGTCGAATGCCGGTGGCCTCGGTCTGGTCGGCGGTGGCTACGGCGACCCTGCCTGGCTTCGCTCGGAACTGGAACTCGTGCGAAGCGAGACTCAGCGGCCTTGGGGCGTCGGCTTTATCACGTGGTCGATTGACCACGAGTTGGTCGAGCTGGCGCTCGGTTACCGGCCGCACGCAGTCATGCTGTCCTTCGGTGACCCGCGCCCATATGCCGAGCTCGTCAAGAATTCAGGGTGCCGGCTGATCTGTCAGGTCCAGGACGTGGCGGGCGCGCGGTCGGCTCGCGACGCCGGAGCCGACCTCATCGTCGCGCAGGGCACGGAAGGCGGCGGACACGGTGGTCAACGGGCCACGCTGGCGCTGGTGCCTGCAGTGGTAGACGTCGTTGCGCCGCTTCCGGTGGTGGCCGCGGGCGGCATTGCCGACGGACGCGGTCTGGCGGCGGCGCTGATGCTCGGCGCGTGCGGCGCCCTGATGGGCACGCGCTTCTATGCGAGTGATGAAGCGCTCGGCTCGGATCGCGCCAAGCAGCGAATTGCCGCGGCGACCGGCGACGAGACCGAACGGACGACGGCATTCGACATCGTGCGTGGGCTCGCTTGGCCGCCTTCTTACTCGGGCCGCGCGCTTCGCAACCGCTTCATGAGGCGCTGGCAGGGTCGCGAAAGAGAATTGGCGACCGCGGTGGCCACGGAATCCGCCGCCTTCCAGGACGCGGCTCGCGCCGAGGACTTCGAGACAGCCATGGTCTGGGCAGGCGAGGCGGTCGACCTGATCACAGCAGTGGAGGGGGCGGCCAGGATCGTTACGCGGACCACAGCAGAAGCGGAGGCCCTCCTTCGTTCGGCAGTCCTTCTGACTCGTTCCCCTTCCGTCTATGCGACGGGTACACGGATCGCCGATGGAGATCCACGATGACGATGCTCCCAGCCGACTTCTCTGCGGTTTCGCCAGCGCCTGGAGCGAGGCCTAGCCGATTGGAGAAATCTCTCCGTGTCCTTGTCGGCGCCGACCGAAAACTGAGCCGCTTATGAGGGTTGTGCCGAGTCATGCCTGAGAGAATGCGCATCCTGACGGGAGTCAGGCCCACTGGGCCGCTGCACCTCGGCCACTACGCCGGCGCGCTCTCGACTTGGCTCGAGCTGCAGTGCGAGTACGACTGCTACTTCCTTATCGCCGACTACCAGGTTTCGGACCATGCAGACGATCTTCCGCGCGTGCGCAGTGCTGTCTGGGATGTGGCGCTCGACTGGCTGGCGGCGGGGCTCGATCCCGATAGCGCCAGCTTCGTGATCGAAAGCGGGGTGCCTGAGCATGCGGAATTGACGACGTGGCTGGCGTGGCTGCTTCCTGTCGGCATGCTCGAGCGCAACCCGACGTTGCGGGCCGAGATGGAGGCGATCGAGAATCCTGACGACGCGACGACGAGAGGAAAATCGGTTCCCGTGGCGTTCTATATCTATCCCGTGATGCAGGTCGCGAACATTCTCCTGCCACGTGCGCATCTCGTGCCAGTCGGCGAAGACCAGTTGCCGCACGTCGAGCTGGCGCGGGAAACGGCGCGCCGCTTCAACCACGATTTCAAGCCGATCTTCCCGGAGCCCGAGGCGCTCGTCGGCCGGGTGCCGCGTCTCTTGGGTACCGACGGGAATGTGAAGATGAGCAAGTCGCGTGGCAACACGATCGACCTGAAGGACGGCGCCGACGTCGTGGCGAAGAAGGTGCGCGTGATGTACGCTGGCCCGCCACGCGGCGCGAACGAGCCGGGCGAGGTCGAGGCGAATCCGGTCTTCGGCTACCTCGATGCCTTCGACAACGACGCCGCGGAGGTGAGTGACCTGAAGGAGCGCTACGCACGTCATGGCGTGAGCAACGTCGAGTTGAAGGATCGACTCACGCGGGTGCTGAACGAGCTGCTCGAGCCGATGCGGCAACGGCGCGCGCAGTACGAAGGCAACATGGCGCGGGTGCGCGATGCGCTCGAACACGGCACAGGCCGAGCCCGCGCAATCGCCAGGGAGACGATGGGGCGAGTCCATGAAGCGCTCGACCTCGACTACCTCCGTAAGTACAGATGACGCCGCCCTCGGATCAAAGGCTTGACGCTTCGGGCAACCGCTCGGACCCGCAGTTTCCCGGGCCCCGCGCTGGAGCGCATGCCGGGGTTCGCTTGCATCGTCCCGTGTTCCTCGACCTGATGCGGATCCAGATGCCGGTCGGTGCGCTGACCTCGATCGGCCATCGAATCAGCGGCGTCGTGCTCGCGGCGAGCGTTCCGATAGCCGTCTGTCTGCTCGGCCTTTCCCTTCGCGACGAAGCCGGCTTCGCGCAGGTAACAACGCTGTTCACGCGGTTGGCCGTCAAGGCGGCGGTGGTCCTCGTGGTCTGGGCGCTTGCCCACCATGTGCTTGGCGGCGTGCGCCACCTGCTGACCGATGTCGACGTCGGTTCGCCGCTGAGGGTGGCGCGCCGCACTGCCTGGTTCGTGAACCTGGTCGGCGTCGCCGTGGCGCTGCTCGCGGCCGGAGTCCTGTGGTGAGAGTTCGGTTCACGGGCCTGAAGGCCTGGTGGGTGCAACGCGTGAGCGCGGTCTACATGCTGCTCTTCGTCTTGTTCCTGCTCTATTCCTTCGCGTTGCAGCCGCTACGGGCGTTCCCCCGGTGGCACGCCTGGATGGCTAGGCCAGCTACGTCGGTCGCATTCCTTGTCTTCTTCGCTGCGCTGCTTGGGCACATGTGGGTCGGCCTGCGCGACGTGCTTCTCGACTATGCCCGGCCCGCCGCTCGGCGCCATGTCTTGCTCGCCGCGGTGGCCTTCGTCCTGTTCGGTCTCGGCATTTGGCTCCTGTGGATCCTGCTTCGTTTGCACGCGTGAACTGGACCGCGCTTGGACACGATCAACGGAGTTTTCATGAAACTTTCGATTTCCCGCTACGACCCTGAACGCGACGCGAAGCCCTATCTGCAGGACTACGAGATCGAGCTCATCTCGACCGATCACATGCTTTTGGACGTCCTGCTGCGGGTCAAGGCCCAGGACAGCACCCTGTCGTTCAGGAAGTCGTGTCGCGAAGGTGTGTGCGGCTCCGATGCGATGAACATCAACGGCCGCAACGGCCTGGCCTGTATCACGCGAGTGAGCGAGCTTCGCGAGCCGGTGGTAGTTCGCCCCTTGCCGGGCTTTCCGATCATTCGCGATCTCTTCGTCGACATGACCCAGTTCTTCAAGCAGTACTACTCGATCAAGCCATACCTGGTCAATTCCGAGCCCCCGCCCGAAAAGGAACGCCTGCAGTCGCCGGCCGAGCGGGACAAGCTGAACGGCGCTTACGAGTGCATCCTGTGCGCCTGCTGCAGCAGCCAGTGTCCTTCCTACTGGTGGAATCCGGACAAGTTCGTCGGCCCGGCCGGCCTGATCCAGGCGTATCGCTTCATCTTCGACAGCCGCGACCGTGC
>PLZH01000153.1 GCA_003152055.1 Burkholderiales bacterium | reverse complement strand
CCGACGCTGCAGCCTCCGTGCACATCGAGTTGTGCCGCATGTAGAAGAAGCACCGGCGCAGAACATCGCCGCGGCGTCGAGCCACCAGAGCGGGGAGATCGCCAGCGCGGCGTAGCACGCGGCTGCCACGGTCGAGCCGATCAGGCACATGCGGGGCACGCCGAAGAGACGCAGCAGCCGGCGCACGCTCGCCGCATGGAGCAGGCCGCCGAGGCCGAAGGCGCCGAGGACGAGCCCCGGTCTCGATCGAGACGACCCGCAATCCGGGCGCCGTCGTCGCCAGGACAAGCTCGCCCATGACGAGGAACAGGCCGTAGAAGAGGGCGCCTGCGAAAAGCACCGAGCCGTAGAGCCACGGCGCCTTCGGATTGGCGAAGACGCGGCCGTAGAGCGCGCCGAACGATCCGGAGCCCGGCGCGTCGTCGNNAAAGAGCATGCGGCCGATCATCACCTGCCGCTCCATGATCGCGTAGGCGTCGCCGAGCCCGGCGAGGACGAGCGGGATCAGGCCGCCCGCGAAGATGCCGGCGCAAATGCGCGTCGCGAGCACGAAGGCGAAAACTCGTCGCGAAGGCACCGGCGGCGAGCATCAGCGTCAGGCCGGCGACGCAGACCTGGATGCAGCGCCGCTTGCCGAGGCGGTCGCCGAGCGGGCCGAGAAAGGGCGGGGCGATCGCATAAGGCAGCGCGTACGCGGTGTTGAGCATCGCGGCCGTCGCAGGCGACACGGCGAAGTACGTCGCCACCGGCCGCACCATCTGGTCGGCCAGGCGCAGCGCGAAACCGCTCGCGAAGGCGCAAGCGGCGAAGACGAGAAAGAGCGGCATCGGGCGATTCGCCCTAGCGCAGCCCTAGCTAGAGCAGGCCGGGCACTTCAGCCTGCGCGGCGTCCGGAAATCAGTTGGTACAAAACCATGATCACCGCGACCACCAGCAGGATGTGGAGCAAGCCCCCGGCGGTGAACGAAGTCACCAGTCCAAGAACCCAAAGAATGAGAAGTACCAGAGCAATGGTGTAGATCACGATCGTTCTCCCTTGGCATGAGCGGCCGAATGCGAAGCGCACGGGTCCGCAGTCCCGCCAATGCGCCGGAGGGNNCCCACGCCGGGTGCCGAGGATGTCCTACGCGGCTGGGCAGCGGCACGGCCTACCGTTCCAACTGGAACGATGACGCCGAGCACCGAGCAGGACTTCTGATAACCGGATCATCAACCGTTTAAGAGACCGTACGACGGCCGAATGCGCCTATGTTGCCAAGGCTTCGATGGCAACACACTGATTCGCGACAGGTTGCTCGCGACCGACTCGAAGCCATCCCAGGCGCTACTTGTCGACACGAAAGGATTTCCAATGAACCGTTCAATATGGATTGCCGCACTGATCGTCCCATTGAGCTTGGTGGCTTGTGACAGACCCACGGTCGTGACTTCTCCGGCGCTTGTCGCGGTGCCGGGACCCGCAGTCGAGGTGCCGGGGCCCGCAGTCGCGGTGCCGGGACCCGCAGGTCCGCAAGGCGCAACCGGCATTCAAGGCAACGAGGGCAATACGGGCAATACGGGCAATACGGGTGCGACGGGTACCCAGGGCATGGAGGGCAACAAAGGCAACAAGGGCGACACGGGCAGATCAGGCGATAGCACCACAGTGATCGTGGTCCCGCCCGCCGCGTCGGCGCCGACGAACTGAGTTGCATAGCTGGCCCGCCCCAGCACCCCGTTAGGCTGACCCAAACTAGGAGATTCGCATGGTTACGATGAACACTCAGGCATGGATCATTCTCGGTGTCGTCGTGGTCATCGTGTTGATTGCACTGGCCGCGTACTTGCTCTACCAGAAAAAGCAATCTCATCGGCTCGAACAACGCTTCGGCCCGGAATACGGTCGAGCCGTCAAGGAACTTGGCAGCCGGGCAAAGGCTGAGACCGAACTCAAGACGCGCGAAAAGCGGGTTGAGCACCTCAACATCGTACCGTTGGCGCCGGCTGAAGCCGACAGGTTTAGTCAGGCTTGGAAGCTCTTGCAGGGCAACTTCGTCGATAACCCCAAGGGGGTCGTCGTCGAGGCGGACCAGTTGGTTCGTGAGCTGCTGCTGAAGCGGGGCTACCCCATGGGTGATTTTGAGCGCCGTGCGGCCGACATATCGGTCGATCACCCTGCCGTGGTAACCCACTACCGGGCGGCGCAGGTCATTGCGGCGCGCGACCAGCGAGGCGAGGCCGACACCGAGGAGCTTCGCAAAGCGGTGGTGCATTACCGCGCCCTGTTCGATGAACTGCTGGAGGCGGGGCAAGACAAGCCACACCTCATGCCAGCAAAGCAAATGGAGACGCAATCATGAACGTCGAGGCAGCGCAAAAGAGTCTCACCACTGCAGATTTGGCAGCCGCCGCGGAGGCACCGAAGTCGCGACGGGAAGTCGACCCGGAGCTCAAAGAACCCGTCATCGAGAACCAAGACTTCCATGCGAGAGGCGAGGACGAGCAACTCGCCGCGCTTTTCTTGCCGGATGCGGCCAAGTCCTTCCGCGCTCGCTGGGACGCCGTCCAGATCGGTTTTGTCGATGACCCGAAACAGGCGGTGCGAAAAGCAGACGAGTTGGTTGCCCAAGTCATGAAGAGCCTGGCGGAAACGTTTTCCAACGAGCGCGCCGAGCTTGAAGGCCAGGTGGACCAGACAGAACAGGCGTCGACGGAGAATTTGCGGGTTGCGCTGCGGCGTTATCGCTCGTTCTTCCAACGCCTGCTGTCTCTTTAGGATTGCGCGTGCCGGTCATTTGGCCCGGCGCCCCCCGGTCGCACTACTTAGTGCGCTCCTGACCCGGTTCGTCGCTGCTCTCGCGGCCCTTGCCCTGCCTTTGCACGGGCTGCTGCTGCTGCGGAGGCGCTCTCTTGGCTGGCGTAGCTTCCTTTTGCTTTGAGACTGGTAGCGGCTGCTCACGCGGCGCCGCCAGCGGTGCTTGCTTCCTCTGATCCTGAGCTGCGGGTCCTCTCGCTTGAGGAGCAACTCCCGTCGGGGCTGGCCGCTGCTTCTCACGCGACAGGACCACCGGTTGCGGTTGCTTTCTCTGATCCTGAACCGCTGGCGCTCTTGGTTGAGGAGCGGTCTGGCGAGAGGCCGGGTGTTGCTGCTCACGCGACGGGACCGCCGGTTGTGGTTGCTTCCTCTGATCCTGAACCGCTGGCGCTCTTGGTTGAGGGGCGGTCTGGCTCGAGGCGGGGCGCTGCTGCTCACGCGACGGGACTACCGGCTGCGGCTGCTTCCTCTGATCGTGAACCGCGGGTGCTTTCGGCTGAGGGGCGGCCTGGATCGGTTCTGGCCTGCGAACAGGTTCGCCACCCGGCTGCGACGGCTTCGGGCGCTGGGCGGGCGCAGCGGTTTGCGGTTCGCGCGGCGGTGGCGCTGGCGACTTTTGGGGCGCCTGCTGCTGAAAGCGCTGGCGAACCATCGCGTCGCGCGGCTCGTAGTGGTAGTTCTGACTGCGAAGCACCTGTTGCTGCTGAGCCTGCGGATACCGATCGGCCGAATATCGCCGTTGGTATGTGGGCAGCGGCGCCGGAGGCGGAGCGGACCTGCGGTTCCACTGGTCCCACCCGCTTCTATGCTCCTGCCACGCATTGCCCCAGTGCTCGCCCCAGCGCGGCGACGCATCGGCCTGCCACCCGCGGAAGTACGCGGGAGGACTGCGGTAGTACCGAACGGGTATGCGAAGGACGAAGACGGGTACATCCTCCGGCGCCACCAAGCCCCACGGTCCGTTGTACCAGGAACTCGCGTACCAGTTGTCGCCCTGGTAGACCCAATACATACCGTCGTAGAAGAAGAAATTCGACTGCAGTCGCGGCGCGTAGTAGACCGGGTAGCCCGGCACGCGGACGAGTTCAGGGAACAGCGGCACATTGATTCCGATGCTCACCCCGGGAAGCCCGATGCCGATGCTCGATTGGGCCAGGGCCGAGGTGGCCAGCCCGAAAGTCATCGAAAGCACGATGATCGCGTAGCGCATTTTCAATCCTCCGGTCGTTGTCGTTTGAATGCCTACTCTCGCGCAAGATTTGAAGTGCACGGGGCAACGCTCATGAGGGAAGGATGCCTGCATACGGGGTGCGCGACAGTGCGCTGCCGCACACAGCTGCCCTGGTGAAGACGATGGTGCTGACCGATGGCACGCTCTGCGTCGCATCGATCGTCCTCGGCGACAAGCGGCTTGAGCGGAAGTGAGGCGCGGTTATCGGCTCGGGCCCGCTCTGCGGTTCGCGTCTGCTTCGGAGCTTGTCGAGCACAGCCGGTGGTACGAGAGTGGGATGTGCTGAAACCTTGCCAAGGATCGCACGACCGCGCCGGCAACGAGGCGGCCGCACTGGCGGGGGGTCTCAAGACGGCACGCTGTCTGCCGAAACCGGGTATGCCGATATCCAAGAACGAGCGAGGGCAAGCCGCATGTCCGCGAGACCGCCGACCCGCAAGGCGCAGCGCACGAAGCCAATGGAAGACCAGCGCGCGGCCCCGGGTGGCAACGACAAGCGGGGATCTCTGGGCTGGGTGAGAAACGTCCTGGGTCGCTCGATCGGCCTGGAGCAGCGGCGCAACAAGTTGCATGTGGTACTGATCGACCCCCGGCGCGGGCCGGCGGCGGACCCGCCGCAGTCGCCGTTGCTGCAAATGCGCGCCGAACTGCGCACGCGCCTGCTCGTCCACGACCCTGCGACTCAGACGGTGCGCAACCTGGTCTTCGTACACGAGGCACTCGGGCGCAGCGGCTGGTCCGGCGTCGAGGCCTTGCCGCGCCCGGTGATGGGCAAGGCGTTGGTGGAGGCAGAGATGCTGGACAACCAGGATCCGACGCCATTGATGGCGATGCTCATCGAACGGCTGCGTGAGATCGGCGTCGCGGCCGACGAGCGTGCCGAACACGAGCGTGCGGAACAAGAGGAGCTTCTGCGAGAGTTCGAGAGGCCCGAGGTCGCCGAAGCCTCCGAGACGACCTTCGACGAGTACGAGCGAATGGAGCGCAGCTGGGTCGGCACTGTGCCAGCAGGGCTGGAGTAGCTCGATCGCGCTGGATGGCTGGGGGCAGTTCGTCGCGCTCCGCGCCGCGTCGCGATCGGCCTTCGTGAATGCAGGCAAGAGCACCGCCATTTTTTCGTTGCTTGGCGTGGCCACAACGTTTCCCCGCTGTGCTCGACGACAAACGATCGTAGCCGAGCGGTCCGTCAGTATCCGGACGCGAGCTTGGTGAAGGAACGATGACAGCATCCGCCATGCATGTGGTGGCTCTCGGGTTCTCCCGGCTGCAATTCAACTCGGGTGCCGTCGAAACTATCTCGATGCAATCACGGCCGGCGCCATGAGTACGCTGCGTCTGGAAGGCGTCAGCAAGCACTACGGTCCCGCCAAAGCCGTCGATCGCGCCAGCTTCTCCACCCCTTCCGGCAAGCTCGTCGTCCTCCTGGGACCCTCCGGCTGCGGCAAGTCGACCACGCTGCGAATGATCGCCGGCCTCGACACGCCTTCCGAAGGCCGCATCCTGATCGATGGCTTCGACGTCACCGGCATCGCGCCTGCCGAGCGCCGCATCTCGATGGTCTTCCAGTCGTACGCGCTCTTTCCGCACCTGAACGTGCGCGAAAACATCCTGTTCGGCGTGAAGGTTCGCAAGGAACCTGCGGCCGACTACGACAAGCGCCTGACCCGTGTCGCCGATCTGCTGGGCTTGAGCGCGCTGCTCGACCGCAAGCCCTCGCAGCTCTCCGGTGGCCAGCAACAGCGGGTGGCGCTCGGGCGCGCGATCATCGCCGAGACCAAGGTGTGCCTGATGGACGAGCCGCTCTCGAACCTCGACGCGCAGCTGCGCCAGGAGATGCGGCGCGAGATCCGCACGCTGCAGCTAAAGCTCGGCATCACGATGGTCTACGTCACCCACGACCAGACCGAGGCGATGAGCATGGCCGACCAGGTCGTGCTGCTCAACGCCGGGCACATCGAGCAGGACGCGCCGCCCGCCGATCTCTATGCGCGGCCGGCCTCGGTGTTCGCCGCGCGCTTCATCGGCACGCCGCCGATGAACATCGTCGTGGTTCCCGGCCGGCCCGACCTGAAGCTCGGCGTGCGACCGGAGCACGTGCGCTTCGTCAAAAGCGGCGGCCTGCCCGCCGTCGTGCAGAGCGCCGAATACCTCGGCGCCGACACCATCGTTACCTGTGCGGCTGGTGGCGACACGATTGCCGCCCGCGTCGCCGGGCGCCAGGAGCTGCGCGAGGGCGCCGGAGTTCGCCTCGGCTGGACGCTCGAAGACAGTCACACTTTCGATGCCGCCACGGGCAGGCGCCGCGACGACATCGTTCCCGTTCCCGTTTGATCGAAATGAGGAGACCGACATGAAAAGAGCACTACTGATCGCACTCGCCACCGTTGCCCTCGCCACGGCCCTGCCCGCCGCGGCGCAGAAGGTGACCGAGGTCAATTTCTATTACCCGGTGGCCGTGGGCGGCCCGGTCACCAAGACGATCGACCAGATGGCGGCCGAGTTCAGCAAGGAGAACCCCGACATCAAGGTCAACCCCGTCTACTCGGGCACCTACCAGGAAAGCATCGTCAAGGTGCTTACGGCGACGAAGAGCGGCAAGCCGCCGCAGCTCGCGGTGCTGCTCTCGACCGACATGTTCTCGCTGATCGACGAAGACGCGATCGTGCCGATCGACGACATCGCCAAGAGCGCCGACGACAAGAAGTGGCTCGACGGCTTCTACAAGAGCTTCATGATGAACAGCCGCACCGGCGGCCACACCTGGGGCGTCCCGTTCCAGCGCTCGACGATCGTTCTCTACTGGAACAAGGAAGCCTTCAAGGAAGCCGGGCTCGACCCGGAAAAGGGCCCCGCGAGCTGGGACCAGATGGTCGAGTTCGCGAAGAAGCTGACCAAGACCGATTCGAGCGGCAACGTCACGCAGTGGGGTGTGAAGATCCCGTCCTCGGGCTTTCCGTACTGGCTGTTCCAGGGCTTGACGACAACGAACGACGCCATCCTCATGAACGAGGCCGGCACCGAGACCTATTTCGACAAGCCCGGCGTCATCGAGGCGCTGCAGTACTGGGTCGATCTCTCGGCCAAGTACAAGGTGATGCCCGGCGGCGTGATCGAGTGGGGCACGACGCCGAAAGACTTCTTCGAGAAGAAGGCCGCGATGATCTGGACGACGACGGGCAACCTCACCAACATCCGCGCCAACGCGAGCTTTCCGTTCGGCGTGGCGATGCTGCCGGCGAAGAAGCACTTCGGCAGCCCGACCGGCGGCGGCAATTTCTACGTCTTCGCGAAGACGACGCCGGCCGAGCAGGCGGCTTCGTTGAAGTTCATCAAGTGGGCGACGGCGCCCAAGCGAGCCGCCGAGTGGAGCATCGCGACCGGCTACGTCGCGGTGACGCCGGCCGCATGGGACACGCCGGAAATGAAGAAGTACGCGCAGGAAGTGCCGCAGGCGCTGGTGGCGCGCGACCAGCTGCAGTACTCGGTCGCCGAGCTCTCGACGCACGACAACCAGCGCGTCACGACGGCACTCAACAACGGCCTGCAGGCGGCGCTCACCGGTTCGAAGCCGCCGGCTGAAGCGATGAAGGATTCGCAGCGCGAAGCGGCGCGCATCCTGAAGGACTACAAGCACTGAATCGGGAGCTTCCGCACGCGAAAGCACGGCCTTGGAGAGCTTTCGCACGCGCGTCACGCCCTGGCTGCTCCTGCTGCCGGCGATGGTGCTGCTTGTCACCTTCACGCACTGGCCGGCGCTCGCCACGGTGTGGGACAGCTTCTTCTCGACGGCGAAGAAAGCGCGGCCCTCGCATTTCATCGGCATCGAGAACTATCGCTCGATGGTGCAGGACGACGTGTTCTGGCAGGCGCTGTGGAACAACGTGATCTACGCCGTCGGCACCATTCCGCTGTCCATCGCGCTGGCGATCGCGATGGCGCTCTGGGTCAATAGCCACCTCGTCGGCCGCGGCTTCCTGCGCCTGGCCTACTTCACGCCGACGGTGTTGCCGATGATCGCCGTTGCCAATATCTGGCTCTTCTTCTACACGCCGCAATACGGCCTGCTCGAGCAGATCACGCAGGTGCTCGGCCTGCCGAGCCACAACTGGCTCGGCGACAAGAGCACCGTGCTCGGCGCGCTGATCGTCGTCGCGATCTGGAAGGAGGCGGGCTTCTTCATGATCTTCTACCTGGCGGCGCTGCAGCAGATCCCGCCAACGCTGGCCGAAGCGGCGGCGCTCGAAGGCGCTTCGCGGTGGCAGTATTTCCGGCGCGTGCTGTTCCCGCTGCTGATGCCGACGACGCTCTTCGTGCTGATCAACGCGCTGATCAATTCGGTGCGCATGGTCGACCACATCTTCGTCATGACGCGCGGCGGCCCCGACAGCGCCAGCACGCTGCTGCTCTACTACATCTACCAGGTCGGATTCAGTTTCCTCGATACCGGCTACGCCGCCGCGCTCACCGTCGTCGTGCTCGCGGTGCTCGGCCTCGTCGCGTTCTTCCAGCTCCGGTTTCTCGAACGACGCACGCACTACCAGTGATGGAAACCGCGAGCACAGCCTTTCGCCCTGCGCCCGCATCGCGCGCCCTCGAGACCGCAGGCGCGTGGCTGCTCGGCCTGCTCTGGATCCTGCCGCTCGCCTACGCCGTATGGACGGCGTTCCACCCGTCGGCGTATTCCACACGCTTCGAGATCGGTGCGCCGCTGACCTTGCAGAACTTCGTCAACGCCTGGAACGCGGCGCCCTTCGCGCGCTATTTCCTGAACACGACGCTGCTGGTCACGATGGTGCTGGCCGCGCAGCTGGTGCTGGGCACGCTCGCTGCGTATGCGCTCGCGCGCTTCGAGTTCCCAGGCCGCGACCTCGTGTTCGGGCTCATCCTGCTGCAGCTGATGGTGATGCCCGACGTGCTGATCGTCGAGAACTACCGGACCATGAACGCGCTCGGCCTGCGCGACACCATCGTTGCCATCGGCCTGCCGTACTTCGCCTCGGCGTTCGGCATCTTCCTCCTGCGCCAGACCTTCAAGACCGTGCCGCGCGAGCTCGACGATGCGGCGCGCGTCGAGGGAGCGAGCGCGCTGCAGGTGCTGATGAAGGTGTACGTGCCGCTGGCCCGGCCGGTTTACCTCGCCTATGCGCTCGTTTCCGTGAGCTACCACTGGAACAACTTCCTGTGGCCGCTGATCGTCACCAACTCGGTCGAGACCCGCCCGCTCACCGTCGGCCTGCAGGTGTTCTCGTCGAGCGACCAGGGCGTCGACTGGTCGATCATCACGGCCGCGACGCTCATGACCTCGGCGCCGCTGCTGGTGGGCTTTCTGCTCTTCCAGCGCCAGTTCGTCCAGTCGTTCATGCGCGCCGGCATTCGTTGAGGAGAGCGGAGTGAAGCTCGTCACCTGGAACATCCAGTGGTGCCTCGGCTGCGATGGCCGGGTCGACCCGGCGCGCATCGTCGACGAGGCCCGCGCCTTTGCCGACTTCGACGTGCTGTGCCTGCAGGAGGTCGCCTGCAACTTCCCGGCGCTGAAGGGCAGCCGCGGCGAAGACCAGTTCGCGCTCATCGCCGGGCTGCTTCCCGGCTACACGGCCGTTCGCGGCATCGCGGTCGATAACGCCGGGCCCGATGGCATGCGCCGCACCTTTGGCAACATGATCCTCAGCCGCCTGCCGGTGCTGCAGGTGCTGCGCCTGCAGCTGCCGTGGCCGGCCGATCCCGCGGTTCCCAGCATGCCGAGGTTGCTGCTCGAGGCCATGGTCGAGGCGCCGTTCGGCCTCTTGCGCGTGATGACGACGCATCTCGAGTACTACTCGGCCAGGCAGCGGGCGGCGCAGGTCGAGGCGCTGCGCGCTCGCCACGCCGAAGCCTGCGCCCATGCGCTCGGCGGCGGCGTGCTCGACGAATCGCAGGGCCCGTTCCACAGCCAGCCGCAGACCGTCTCGGCAGTCCTCTGCGGCGATTTCAACCAGCGGCCGACCGATCCCCTGCAGGCGTGCCTGACCGCGGAGTTCGGCGGCGGCGTGCCGGCGCTCGACGACGTCTGGAAGCAGCTGCATCCCGCGCTCGAGCAGCCGCCCACCACCGGCGTGCACGATCGCGTGCAGTGGCCGCAGGCGTTCGCCTGCGACTTCATCTGCGCGACGCGCGACCTGCGCGACCGCCTGCGCGCTGTCGCGGTCGATGGTCGATCGCAGGCCTCCGACCACCAGCCGATGATGGTCGAGCTCGCCTAGCTGGTGTGCATCGCGTTCGTCTTTGCATCGGTCAGCGCGCGCTACCTGCGTCAACCCCCCTGATCACGGGATGACCCCGTGCGGGCGAAGGCACAGAATCCTTTAGTTATCGATGCGTTGAATGGGATCCATATCATGAATATGCGAACGTTTCTCGGTACCGCCTCGACGGTGCTCGTCTCGGTGCTGCTGCCGATGTCTGCTGCGCATGCGGTCGACACAGTCACGATCAACTACTTCACGATCGGCTCGTCCGACCAGGATGCCAATCATCTTGGCTTCGGCACGGTCAACAACGAAGTGCAAAGCCTGCTCGGCCCGAACGGCCTGCCCGTGCTCAACACGCCGGCCTACGGCTGCGCGGCGGGCTGCTTCTCGCTGGTCGCGCCGAAAGACGTTCTGCCCACGACCGGCGAGATCACGTATTGGAGCCCGAGCCTCAACAACGGCGGCGCGGGTGGCACCTCGGACGTGACGGCGACGAGCAGCGCCACGGTTCCCCTGCCCTTCAACGTGCCCTCCAACTTCTTTCCCCCGAACGGCACCGGTAGCGGCGACGGCGGAGACCACGGCTACCAGGCGGCGACGCTCACCGGCATGCTCAACGTCCCGGGCACCGAGCTCGTCAGCTTCTCGATCGGGGCCGACGACATGGCGTTCGCCTATCTCGACGGCGTCAACGTCTGTGACCTCGGCGGCGTCCACGCCTCGTCGCCCGGCACATGCGTCACGCCCTTCGACATCTCCGCGGGCAACCACTACCTGCAGGTGTTCTTCGTCGACATCAACCAAGTCCAGTCGGGCTTCTCGTTCGACGTGACGACCCAGGGCGTGACGGTCGTGCCGAGCGTGCCCGAGCCGTCGACTTTCGCCCTCATGGGGATCGGCATGGTCGGGCTCCTCGCCATGGCCCGGCGCCGGCAGCGCCAGGGGTCCGGTCCCGCGCCACGAATCGCGCTCGGTTGAGCTTCGTTGGCGCGGCCGTCCGGCCGCTGCCGCCAGCGACCCCACCGAAGACGCAAGGACCGCCGCTGCCTCGGGTTCTTTGGCAGCCGTTCGGCCGGTGAAATTCGCTAGGATTTCCTGAGATCGAGACTCAGGAGTTCGCGGCCTTGAAATAGCGAGCTTCCAGCGACTTCGCGCTGATCAGGCGCAGCGTCACAAGCACCCTTTCCAAGAAAGTCAGCGGTTGAATCCGCCCGTCCGGCAGCGCCAGCACCGAGCCGAGGATCGGCTCGTCCTCGATCCTGGATTCCTGGTACTTGCGCATCTGTCCGGCTTCATTCATGGTCGTCTCCTTGCTTTGTCTTCCACAAGCCGCCCATGACATTGGTCTTGTCATGTAACAGAGTGTATTTTACGCTCCTTTGGGCCGGGGCGGCGACCGGAAATTCGTAACGAAGCCTTCCTTGATCGATCTCGGCATGTCCACGTCTGCCTTCGCTCACGCCCCTGTCGTCCGGCGCCTTTCGACGGTGACCGCGCTGCAGCTTCAGGCCCTGGCCGAGCTGCTGATCGATTGCGTGGAAGGTGGCGCCTCGGTGAGCTTCATGCAGCCTCTGTCGATGCCGAAGACGCTGACCTTCTGGGGCCGCGTGGCCGCCGACGTGGCCACGGGCGCGCGAGCGCTGCTCGTGGCCGAAGACGAAAGCGGCATCGTCGGCACCGTGCAGCTGGTGCTCGAGCAGCCGGAGAAC
>PLZH01000274.1 GCA_003152055.1 Burkholderiales bacterium | reverse complement strand
CACGGCGCGCAGCGCCGCCTGCCACTCGGCCGAAGCGAGGGCATGGCGCAGGACAACAACATGCGGGTGCTCCAGATTCCCGGCCAGCGTCGCGAGGAAGTATTCCTCCCGTGCCAGGGCGATGAAGGCGAGCCCCTGGGCACTGGCCACCGCCTCGATACCGAACGCCGCGTCCGCGCTGCCGCTGGCCACGCTCTGCGCCACGGCCCGATGCGAGGGCTCGATGCGGTCGTAGCCCTGGACAGCCTCGGACACAAGGCCGGCGGCGGCCAGCAACTCGTCGAGAACGACGCGCGTACCGGTGCCGCGGCCGCGATTGACGAAACGCACGCCGGGCTTGGCAAGGTCATGCAATGTCTTGATCTGCAGCGGATTGCCGGCCCCGATGATGAGGCCCTGGGTGCGCGAGGCGAAGCCGATCAGCTTGTGTCGCCCGGGTCGCAGCATCGGCCGGTAGACGCGCGCCGTCGGCGAGTGCCGAGGCGCATGCGTCAGGGCGTGAAAGCCGGCCACCATGCAGCGGCCGTCGTTCAACGCGGCAAGCGCGTCGACGCTGCCGGTGAAGCGAATGTCGAGATGGAGCTTCTCGTGACGGTGGACCCAGTCGCGCAGCAGCGGCAGGGCTTCGTCATGGCTGGCGAACATTTCGACGACGCCGCAGTCGTCGTCGAAGGCCATCGAGAAGGCGCGCTCGAGCTCGCCCCGCATCGCCGCCAGCTGCGGCGCCAGCCTTGCCTGCGCCTGGCGCTCGGCCCAGAGCAGCTTGTGCCCGAAAGGCGAAAGGCGCGCCGGCTGGCCTTTCGCCCAGACCAGCAGGGGCTGGCCGAGCTCGCCTTCCCAACGCTTGAGCTCGCCCCAGACGTGGCGATAGGAGAACTGCAGCCCGCGTGCTGCGGCCGAGATCGAGCCTTCCCGGTGGATCGCGGCGAGAAGCTCCATCAGCGGATGGTGCAGCTCGCCCCGATCCCTACCGCCCGGCGCCAGCGAGTACGTGAGCACTACCCTATGCATGTTCGTTCATATCGTCCGATGCCGTACCGGCGCCGAGAATCCTGCCCGCATGAAAGACTCGCGATGAACACCTTGTCCGAAAGCAGCGCGACCGCATTCGACCTCATTGTCGGCGGCGATGCCGGCCTGCTCCACACGGTCGCCCTGTCGTTCGCGGTCAGCGGCACGGCGTGCTTCTGCGCCGCCTGGCTGGGGCTCCTGGCCGGCGCCTGGCTGGCGGTGGCGCGCTTTCGCGGCAAGCGTTTCGTGCTGCTCGGGCTCGATACCTCGCTGGCACTGCCTTCGGTCGTCGCCGGCCTGGCCGTGTATCTGCTGCTGTCGCGCAGCGGCCCGCTCGGTTCGTGGGGTCTGCTCTTCACGCCGACGGCGATGGTGATCGTGCAGACCCTGCTGGCGCTGCCGATCATCATGGCGCTGGCCAGGCAGGTCGTTGCCGACGCGTTGCGCGACGGCGGTGACCAGCTGCGCTCGATGGGCGCGCGGCCGCTCCTGTGTGCCCTGCTGATGCTGCTGCACGAGCGCTGGGCCGTCGTCACCCTGCTCCTGATCGCCTTCGGGCGCGCGATCGCCGAAGTCGGCGCCGTGATGATCGTCGGCGGCAACATCAACGGCTTCACCCGCGTCATGACGACGGCGATCGCGCTCGAGACGAGCAAGGGCGACCTGCCGCTCGCCCTCGCCCTCGGCTTCGTCCTGCTCGCGGTCGTGGCCCTGCTCAACGTCGTGATCGCGTTCGTGCCGCGCAGTCACGAGCTGCAGACGGCGCAACTGCAATGACGATGCCGGCGCCCTTGACGTTGCTGGCGCTGCGCGACGCATCGGTCTCGTTCGGCCGGGTGCAGGCGCTGCGCGATGCGACCCTGAGTGTCCACGCCGGAGACGTGATCGCCGTCGTCGGCGCCAACGGCTCGGGCAAGACAACCTTGCTGCGCCTGTTGCATGGCGTCGTCGCGTACTCGGGCAGGCGCGAGGTCTCGGGCGCCGCGGGCGTGCAGGCGATGGTGTTCCAGCGTCCGTTCCTGCTTCGCCTGTCGGTCTGGAACAACCTGCGCATCGCGCTCTGGCTCGCGCATCGGCGCATGCCCAAGGTCGAGCGCCGGGAACGCGCCCTGCAGGCGCTCGGCCGGGTCGGCCTAGCTGCCTTGAGGGATCGACCGGCACGGTCGCTCTCGGGCGGCGAGCAGCAGCGCCTGGCGCTCGCCCGCGGCTGGGCGATTCGCCCCGACATCCTGTTTCTCGACGAGCCGACGGCGAACCTAGATCCTTCGGCGAAGAAGGAGGTCGAATCGCTGCTTGCCGGTTTCGCCGCCGAGGGAATGACGCTCGTGATGAGCACGCACAACCTCGGCCAGGCCAAGCGGCTGGCGACGCGCGTCGTCTACATGGATGGTGGTCGGCTCGACACCGACCTGCCGACAGGCGAGTTTTTCAATGCGGGCGCGCGCGGGCGTGCCGAGCTTTTCCTCAAAGGAGAATTGTCATGGTCGCTCGATGGTTGAAAAGCGCAGTTCGCCGCGCCGCGCCGGGCCTTGTCTGTGCCGCTACGTTCGCTCTGCACACGCCCGGCGTCTCGGCCGAAGACCGCTTCATTACGATGGCGTCGACCACCAGCACCGAGCAGTCGGGTCTGTTCCCGCACCTGCTGCCGGCCTTCGCGAAGGCGACCGACATCGACGTGCACGTCGTCGCTGTCGGCACCGGCCAAGCACTCGACATGGGGCGGCGCGGCGACGCCGACGTGCTGTTCGTGCACGACAAGGCGGCCGAGCAGAAGTTCATCGCCGAAGGCTGGGGCCTGAAGCGAACCGACGTGATGTACAACGATTTTGTCCTCGTCGGGCCGAAGAGCGACCCGGCCGGCGTCAAGGGCAGGGACATCGTCGCGGCGCTCGGCAAGCTCGCCGGGTCATCGGCGGCATTCATCTCGCGCGGCGACGAGAGCGGCACGAATGCGGCCGAACTGCGCTACTGGAAGGTGGCCGGCATCGATGCGCCCGCGACCAGGATGGCCAATTACAAGGAATGCGGCTGTGGCATGGGCCCGGCGCTGAACATCGCCTCCGCGTCCAACGCCTACGTGCTGGCCGACCGCGGTACCTGGCTCAGCTTCAAGAATCGCGGCGATCTCGTCGTGCTGGTCGAAGGCGACAGCCGGCTCTTCAACCAGTACGGCGTGATTGTCGTCAATCCGGCGAAGCATCCGCAGACCAAGACCGCGCTCGCGCAGGCGTTCGCCGACTGGGTCCTCTCGCCGGACGGACAGGCAACGATCGCCAGCTACCGGATCGGCGGCGAGCAGCTGTTCTTTCCGAACGCCCCGCATTGACCGGACGCGGCGCGTTGCCTGCGCGTTCGCGTGCTTCCTAGTGTAGTGTCGCAATCTTGTA
>PLZH01000277.1:4063-34072 GCA_003152055.1 Burkholderiales bacterium | reverse complement strand
CGATTCCCTTCACCCGCTCCAGGAAATTAGCTCAACTGCATCCAACGCAGAGAGATCAATCGCAATTCCGTCTCTCCTGGAAATCAAGCGGAAGCGGTTCTCATGGATCCCGCGGTCGCCAATGCCTTGTTCCGGCAACTCGGGATGCCGCCAATCGTGCCGAATTGAGGCCGAGACTTTCCCCTTGATTGCGACGGCACCGGCGTTGAAGCGCTGGCGCAAGGCGTTCCATTCATCCGCGGGCAGCTCCATCCCCTCCAATTGCGGACGGTCGAAGAGGGGCGCCGCGATTTCGGCGGACAATTAATCGCCGGGTCGTACATTCCGGGAGATACATGTGAATCCTGGTGTTCGAGGCCCGAGGCGTTCTCCAGACTCGGGCTCGCGAATCCGCGTGTCGTCCTTCACTCACGTTGAAAACTTGCCCCACCATGGAAGAGCGTCCTGGATCGAGTATCGGCGTCGTGGGCCTGGGCGCGATGGGCCTGGGAATGGCCGGCTCCCTCCGTCGCGCCGGCTACCAGGTTCATGTCTGCGACGTGCGGACGCAGGCTGCAGAGGCCTTCGCCGCCGAGGGCGGTGTCGCCTGTGCCAGCCCGGCCGCGTTGGCCGCGTACTGCGAGGTCATCGTCTGCGTCGTGGTCAACGCCGCGCAGACCGAGGTCGTGCTGTTCGGTGACGACGGCGCCGCCGCCGCGATGAAGTCCGGCAGCCTGTTCGTGATGTGCTCGACGGTCGATCCGGGCTGGTCGATTGCGCTCGAGGCCCGGCTGGCCGAACGTGGGCTGCTGTATCTTGACGCGCCGATCTCCGGCGGCGCGGCCAGGGCCGCGTCGGGCCATATGACGATGATGACCGCCGGCCGGCCCGAGGCCTACGCCAAGGCCGGCGCCGCGCTGGACGCGATGGCGGCAAAGGTCTACCGGCTGGGCGACCGTGCCGGCAATGGCAGCAAGGTGAAGATCATCAACCAGCTCCTGGCCGGCGTGCACATCGCCGCCGCGGCGGAGGCGATGGCGCTGGGGCTGCGCGAGGGCGTGGATGCCGCGGCGCTCTACGAGGTCATCACCCACAGCGCCGGCAACAGCTGGATGTTCGAGAACCGCATGGCCCATGTGCTGGCGGGCGACTACACGCCGCTGTCGGCGGTGGACATCTTCGTCAAGGACCTCGGCCTGGTGCTCGATACCGCGCGCGCCAGCAAGTTTCCGCTGCCGCTGTCGGCCACCGCGCACCAGATGTTCATGCAAGCCTCGACGGCCGGCTTCGCGCGCGAGGACGATTCGGCGGTGATCAAGATCTTCCCCGGCATCACGCTGCCCGCGAAGGGCTGACTCCATGGCCCGACCGCTGCTCGGCTGCATCGCCGACGACTTCACCGGTGCCACCGACCTGGCCAACAACCTGGTGCGCGCCGGCATGCGCGCGGTGCAGACCATCGGCATTCCGGATGGCCCGCTGACCAGCGGGGCCGATGCNNGCGCGTGGAAACATCGGTCCCGTCACCGATGCGCTGCTCGACGCCCTGCACGGCGAAGGCCACGGTTTCACCATCGCCTGCCCGGCCTTTCCGGAGAACAAGCGCACGGTGTTCAAGGGTTACCTGTTCGCCGGTGACGTGCTGCTCAATGAAAGTGGCATGGAGAACCATCCGCTGACGCCGATGACCGACCCCAACCTCGTGCGGGTGCTGCAGCCGCAGACCCGACGGCGGGTGGGCCTGGTGGGCTTCGACGTGGTCGCCCAGGGCGCCCAAGCGGTGCGCGACCGTTTCGCGGCCCTTCAGGCCGAGGGCGTGCAGATCGCNNCTGCCGCAGAACTGGCCCGCGATGCGAACGACCCCCGGCGCAGCGGCCGACACCCTGCCGCCCGCCGCGGGCCGGCAGGCGGTGATCTCGGGCAGTTGCTCGGTGGCCACCAACGCGCAGGTGCTGAATTTCAAGCGNNCCGCTGCTGGCCGACGGGCCGGTGCTGGTGCATGCCACGGCCGATTCGGCCGCAGTCAAGGCGGTGCAGGCGAAGCTCGGCGTGGCGCAGGCGGGCGAGATGGTCGAGCGTGCCTTGTCGGGCATCGCGGTCGGCCTGGTCGAACGCGGAGTTCGCCAACTGGTGGTCGCCGGGGGCGAGACCTCCGGCGCCGTCGTGCAGGCGCTGGGCGTGCGGCAGATGCAGATCGGCCCGCAGATCGACCCCGGCGTGCCCTGGACCGCCGTGCAGTCGCCCGCCTGTGGCGGCCAGACGCTGCACGTGGCGCTGAAGTCGGGCAACTTCGGCAGCTCCGACTTCTTCACCAAGGCCTTCGCCCGGCTTGCGTCATGAGCACCGCGCTGCGCGACGAGATCTGCCGCATCGGCGAATCGCTGTTTGCGCGCGGCTATGTGCATGCCACCGCCGGCAACATCAGCGTGCGCACCGACAGCGGCTTCCTGATCACGCCCACCGACGCCTGCCTGGGCCGGCTCGACCCGGCGCGGCTGGCCGAAGTGGATGTCGGCGGGCAGCAGACCGGCGGTGAGCGTGCCTCCAAGACCCTGGCCCTGCACCGCCGCATCTATGCCGCCGACCCCGAGGCGCGCTGCGTCATCCATACGCACAGCACCCATCTGGTGGCGCTAACGCTGGCCGGCGTGTGGACCGCCGATGACATCGTGCCGCCAATCACGCCGTACTACGTGATGAAGGTCGGCCACGTGCCCTTGATCCCCTATCACCGGCCGGGCGACCCGGCAGTGGGCGATGCCGTGGCGCAGCGCATCGCCGCGATGCATGCCGCCGGCACGCCGATCCGCGCCGTGATGCTCGACCGGCTCGGGCCCAACGCCTGGCATCGATCGCCTTCGGAGGCCAGCGCCGTGCTCGAAGAGCTGGAAGAAACCGCTCGCCTGTGGCTGATGACGCGGCCCGAACCCCTGGCGCCGGAGCGCATCGCCGAACTGCGCGAGCACTTCGATGCGCGCTGGTAGCGCCTGAAGGAATCACGACATGCCCCGCTTCGCCGCCAACCTCACGATGCTCTACCCGGAGCATGACTTCCTCGCCCGCTTCGAAGCGGCCGCGCAAGACGGTTTCGAGGCCGTGGAGTACCTGTTCCCCTATGCCTACGAGCCGGCTGTGCTGGCCCGGCGACTGGCAGACCACGGCCTGCAGCAAGTGCTGTTCAACGCACCGCCCGGCGACTGGGGCCGGGGCGAGCGTGGCATCGCCTGCCTGCCTGGCCGCGAAGACGAGTTCCGCCGAGGCTTCGAGCAGGCCTTGAGGTACGCGCAGACGCTGGCCTGCCCGCGTGTGCACGTGATGGCCGGGCTGGCGCCGGCGGGCGCGGAACGGGCGCGACTGCAATCGACCTACGAGGCAAACCTGGCCTGGGCTGCGCAGCAGGCGGCGTCGGTCGGGCGCGAGGTGTTGATCGAGCCGATCAACACGCGCGACATCCCGGGCTTCTTTCTGAATCGGCAGGACGAGGCGCACCGGATCGTGCAAGTCATCGGTGCGGCCAACCTCAAGGTGCAGTTCGATCTCTACCACTGCCAGATCGTCGAAGGCGATGTCGCGATGAAGATCCGCCAGTACCTGCCCACCGGGCGCGTCGGGCACTTTCAGATCGCCGGTGTGCCCGAGCGCCACGAGCCCGACATCGGCGAGCTGAACCATGGCTATCTGTTCAAGGTCATCGACGAGGTCGCTGCGGCTTGCGCCTGGCTGGGCTGGGTTGGATGCGAATACAGGCCAAGCCGGGGCGCCGTTCCTGGCGGAACCTCCAACGGCTTGGGCTGGCGGCGGGGAAGTCGCTCGGATGGCGCCTAGGCTGGACGAGCAGGAAACAGCGATGCTCAGACCTATCGCCGCTGCGCCACATCCCGATCCGTTGATTCATGTCACACACACGTCAAGAGTGATGATGGGGCTGGGGCATGAAGTTGCCCACGCTGGAAGGCGCTGTGCAGCTGCTCCGCACAGTCGGGAATAAGACCAGACTTGGTCGCTCTGCTCATGCCGCTACTTGCCGGATGTGGCGGCGCGGGTAGTCCGTCGATTCCGCAGGTTTTCGTCAGGCCGTTGAAAGCGGGCACACCAAGCATGGCGACCACGTGCGGACCACACGGTCGATTCACAAGCTCGGGAGCAAGTTGTACGTGGACCTCAGCTTCGGCCTCGTCAAGAACGGGGCTGGTTCGGTGATCGGTTCGGTGGCTGTGGGCAGGGATTGCAGCGCGCGATACCTGTCGGAGAAGGCGCTACGCGATCGACTCGAGGAGCTTGAGAGGCAGGCGTCATGAGCCTGGGCGTTCCGGGCCATTCGGCACCCACCGCCGGATTCGAAGCGCCGCTGGAGATGCTCTCGGCGTGCCACTACCGCATCGAGCGTCAGTGCTCGACGTTGCGTCGCTTCGTACCGCACCTCGCCACTCACGGCACCGACATCGAGGCGCGCACGGCGGCGACCCATGTGATGCGCTATTTCGATACGTCGGCGAAGCATCACCACGCCGACGAGGAAGAGAATCTCTTTCCCGCGCTCATCGAGTCGATGGCCGGCTCGGATGCGGGGTGCCTGCGAGAACTCATTGAAGGACTGAGCGCTGAGCATCGCAAAATCGCGGCGCGTTGGTGGCTTGTGCGCGTCGTACTCGAGGGTTATCGCGGGCGATGTCGTGCTTCGAAGGCGGCTCGGCAAGATCTCCGACTTGAGAATAGAAGATAGCTATTCCTCGCAGGAAGTAGGCGTCATCGCTATCGAGTGCCCCGTGAGCGGGCTGTATCACGTGATGGCGGAATCCATGATCGTGGAGATCCTGGACTCTGCCAATCAGCCCTGTCGAGAGGGGCAGATCGGCAGAGTGGTAGTCACTGAACTCCAGAATTTCGCGTCTCCGCTCATTCGATACGACATTGGAGACTATGCGGAAGTCGGCGGGACTTGTTCGTGCGGTCGCTCGCTACCTACTCTTAGGCGAATCCTCGGACGAGAGCGAAATCTTCTCGTCAAGCCTGACGGTACGCGGCATTGGCCTCTGGTGGGTTTTCACAGATTTGACGAGGTGGCCCCCGTTCTGCAATACCAGGTGACCCAGCACAGCCTGCAGGACATCGAGATCAAGATCGTGACAGAGAAGGAAATATCTGCTTCCCAAGAGCATGCGCTTGCCGCAATCGTCCAGCAGGCCCTTGGCTACCCGAGCGCCATTCGTGTCGTCCAGTCGAGATCGCGGCTTCCAAACTCAAAGGGCGGGAAATTCGAGGAATTCGTTTGCGAGATCTGACCCTGGGGACGATTTCAAAAAAACGTTGTTAGGTTGAGTGGCCGCGGCGGCCAGCGGGCGGTGAGCCGTCATTCCGCGCTGCCGAAGAAGGCCTCGGCCGTCGGCCCGACTGATCCCGCCTCCAGCCGCGCAAGCGCATGCCCGACCCGCGCCGTCCCGGCCGGCATGCAGTAGCGCAAGAAACCCTTGCCGGCGATCCGAAATGCGCGCCGAGCCTCAGTGAGGCGACCGGCGCGGTGTGCCAGAGCGCCGGCATCGAAGTGGCATTTGGCAAGCGCCGGTCCAAGCTGCAACTTTCGCGCGACGTCCGTGGCGCGCAGCAGGTCACCTGCGGCAGCGTCCAGATCGCCGTCCGCGACCCTGCTCTTGGCCCGCAGGCGCAGGGCGGAGCAGAGATAGCCGAGCTCGCCGCCTTCCTCGGCGACCCTGAGCGCGGTCTCGGCATGCCGTCGGGCCTCGGTCAGCTCCCCGGCGAGGAGGCAGGCTTCCGCCAGCCGCGCGCACCACCGCGACCGACCAGCGTGGCCTCCGATCTCCTCGGCCTTGCGCATCGCGCGCCGAGCCATCGCCAGGCCTTCTGTGGCGCGGCCCTGCGTCGCCAGAAGGAAGCCGACTTGCGATGCCAGTACGGGAATGATGAAGGCGATGTCGTTGTGATCGGCGGTGGCCAGGGCCGAGGCGCTCGACTGCAACGCAGCTTTGAGCTCCCCGCGGAGCATCAGGACGAAGCCCTGGGCAGTCAGCGCGTAGAGCGACTCGAACGGCTGCCGCTCATCGGCCAGGGTCAGCATCTCGCCGGCAAGTGCCTCCGCGGCGGCAAAATGGCCGAGTTCGGCCTGCGCAATGGCGACCCAGTAGCCGCGCATGAGCAAGGGGCGCACCGGCAACCCGACGGCGGCGCCGGACAGCGCGGCGTCCTGCAACGACGGGTCCCTTCCGAGAGTCGCGACGACCCGGCGATATTGGCCGAGCCCGTATTGCGCCTGAGCCAGGTAGAGGCTGGGCGCGATGCGCAGCCTGGCATCCGGCGCGCGCCCAGCGAGCCGCAGCGCGTCGCGGCAGAGCTCGATGCAGCGGGTCGGGTTGCGGGTGAGGTAGGCATGCCCGGCAAGGAACGCAGTGATCCTGGCGCGCTGCGAAATGTCGCCCAGACGTTCGGCCATGCCATGGGCTTCAGCCAGCAGGGCGCCGATGCGGTCCAGGCGCAGCAGCGGCATGATCACCGAACGCAGTTCGAGGCGCAGCGCGATCGCATCCTCAAGCTGCCGACCCTCGGGATCGGCGCGGCCAAGCGCAGCCGTTGCGTTCTCCAGGTGGAGTGCGGCTTCGCGGTTGGAATAGCGTGCCGCGGCGCGGCGACCGGCTTCCCGGCAGAGCGGGACAGCATCGGTCCAGAGCTCGCCGCCGTAGGCGTGATGCGCCAGTTCCTCGACCGGCGACGGTGCCGCATTCTGTTCGGACCGGCGCAAGGCCAGGAAGGCAGCCTGGTGTAGTTCCCGGCGCTGCCGCCGGAGCAGTGTGAGGTAGCCGACCTCCTGGAAGAGCCCGTGCTCGAAGCAGTAGGTGCGGCTCATCGGCTCCAGCGGACGGACGAACTCCGCCGCCGCCAAGGCGTCGAGCTGGGCCGACAGGGCGGCCTCGGCCATCCCGCACACGTTGGCGAGGATATCGAAGGCGAACTGTTCGCCGAGCACGCTGGCAGCCAACAAGACGCGCTTTGCGGCCGGGACGAGCCGATCGATCCGGGCGGCTATCACGGCGCCGATCGAGGGCGGAACGGCGATCCGGGCGGCCGCCTCCGGATCGCCGACCGCACCGGCTTCGATCATCGCCCGGACGCTTTCGCGAAGGAAAAGCGGGTTGCCCTTGCTCCAGCCGACCAACTGTCGCTCGACCCGCGGCAGCACGGCCTTGTCGAGGAACCCGGCGATCAGCGCCTTCGTATCGTCGTCGCTCAGCCGGTCCAGGCGCAGCTGCGCATAGTTTTCGTTGCGGTCCCAGTTATGGGCCAGCTCCGGGCGAAACGCCGCGATGACCAGCAGACGGTGCGGGGCGATCGACTTGGCCATCTGGTCGACCAGCTCGATGGTTGCCGAATCGGCCCGCTGCAGGTCCTCGAGCACGACCACAAGCTTGCGCCGTCGGCTTTCGGCCAGCAGGACTGCGATCACCGCCGAGCCGATCAGGTCATGGCGCATCAGCGGTGCGAACCCGCCCCAGCTTTCCGGCAGGCCACCGAGATCAAGCAGATCGAGCAGCGGAGGCTCGTAGGTCCGCTGATCGAGTCCGAACGCCGCCAGCCGCGCAGTGAGGGCTGATCGGCGTTGCGCCGGTGGCAGTTCGCCCAACCCCAGCAGTTGCAGCATCACCTCGGCGAAGGGCTGGAACGCCGCGACGCTGGTGTGGTGCTCGGCCGTGCTGCGGATCAGCGCGATGGCGCGCCTTTGGCGGTGCGCGAAGCGCTCGATCAGCGTCGTCTTGCCGATACCGGCCTCGCCGCACACCCCCAACACGCCTCCACGGCCGTCAAGGGCCGCTGCGAGCGCCTCGTCCAGTGCGGCGAGCGCGGCTACTCGGCCCACAAAAGCGCGGCGCATCCGCCCCGGCGAGCGGTACCGCTCGGTGGTCATGGGACCAACGAGGCGATGGAGGTCAAGCGGCGCCGCTAGTCCCTCCAGCACGGAGCGCCCGATCGGTTCCGTCAGCATCGCGTCGCGGACCAGCGCCGCTGTCTGCGCGGTCATCACCGTCGAATTCGGCGCGGCCAAGCCCTGCAGGCGGGCGGCGATATGGACGACGGCGCCGGTGGCGGTGTAGTCGATCGCGAAGTCATTCAGCGCCGAACCGACCGCGACCTCGCCCGAATTCATGCCGACGCGCAGTGCGATGCGTGCCGCCAGGGTCCGCGCAACCAGCGAATGCAGCCGCAAAGCCGCATAGCAGGCGCGCGTGGCGTGGTCATCCTGCGCCGCCGGTGCACCGAAGATCGCCATGATGCCGTCGCCCTGCCTGTCTGCCACTACCCCGCCATAGGCGTGCACGGCCTCCGTCATGACCTCCAGCGCCGCCGTCAGCACCTCATGCGCGTCTTCCGGGTCCTTGTCGCGGATGACGCTGAGCGAGCCGACCATGTCGATGAATACGACGGTGACGAACTTTCGTTCGGTAAGCTGCGCAGGGGCGCCTACCGTCGCTCCTGCAGCTACCTTTGCGCCGCAGTCGACGCAATACTGCGCCCCGCCGGGGAGAGGTCTATTGCAGGACTGGCAGACCATGGAAGTCGACAAATCGCAGCTCGTGCAATACCTCGAGCCCGGCGCGCATCGGCGATGCCGCAACGAGTCAGGAGGAAGCGCAGCCCGCAGCCAACCTCACCAGCGGTCGATGCACCGGCGCTGCGCAGCGGCCGTCATCAACAGATCGCCTCCAGCAGGCAGGCGGCGGCCACGCCGCACTGCATGGCCACGATCGCCCGCGGTTCGCCGAAGCTGCGCTGGGGGGCGTGCAGGGCCACGCAGCGCCGAATATCCGCTGCGTCGTGTGGGCCGGGATCGTTGATCGTTACGGAACCGATCAGCGCAGCCTTGTTCGGCCGGGTGGCCTGGTTGCCGTGCATCTCCCAGTCGACACTGATATAGGCGACGCGCGCCCCCGCCAGCTTTGGCGGATTGCCACCGGCGTCCAGAAGCAAACGAGCCTTGACCTTTATCGTCGTCGGCAGTGCCCCGGGGCCGACCAGATCGCCCTCGACAGTGCCCACGATATCGCCGACGCCAAATGGTGCGAAGAACCCACCCCGCCATGCTCCGACCGGGTTCGCAGTGGTTCCGAAATCCGGGGCGATCGTCGTCAGGTAAAACGGTGTCCCGTCCGGCTTGAGCGCGGCGCCGACATGCTGGGCCGCGCCCAACGGCAGCTCACTCAGCAATTTCACACCGAGCAGGCCGCAGATTTCCGCCATTCCCATCGAATGAAGGCGGGCCATGAGATCGACCGAAACGGGAAAGATTTCGCGTCGCGGATCACCACCCTGTAGTGGTGCGACATAGCACGACATGTGATCGACTCCTTGTCACGCTGACCATGGGCGAACAGGCGCTAGCGCGCGTCTTTACGCGGACCGGGACTCTGGAGCTGTGCTCAACCCAAGCCATTTGCGACCGAGGTCCGCGACCATCGACTCGCCGAATCATGGCGGTTTCAGGTCCGAAGCGCAATGCCTGCTCGATGCGTCGAGCTCGTCCTGGCTGAATACGCCGAGCTCGGTCCCCTTAGGCAGGTGCCGGCGGATCAGCCTGTCGGTGTTCTCGCAGGTGCTGCGCGGCCAGGGCCCGTACGGGTCGCAGGGCATGCTCTGGCACAAGGGCCCGCGGGAAATTGCGCACGATGTTTGATCTGGCGCAACAAGTGTTCATTGAGTCGTACCGCGCCGGTTGCGCACGACCTTTCATGTATGCAGTATGCAAACAGAGCCGGGCGATGCCCGGCGGTGGAAGGCTTTCCTTGGTCCCCAATCGCTCGCTCAAGCTAGTCCAACGCCCGCTGGCATTGGGCGAACAGGTCTACAACGCCTTGCGCACCGAGCTGCGCCAGGGCGGCATCGGAGCGGGCCAGGCGTTGCAGGAGGTGCAATTGGCCGAACAGCTCGGCGTGTCGCGTACGCCTGTGCGCGAGGCGATGGCGCGGCTCGCCAGCGAGGGGCTGCTGGCCGAAGACCAGCGCAGCTTCACGGTGCCGGCGCTGACGAGCCGCGATATCGATGACATCTACGAAGTGCGCTGCCTCATCGAACCGGCGGCATTGCGCCGCATCGCGCCGCTGACAGCCAATCCGGCAACGCGCTCATGGATCGACGCCGCGCTGGCAGACGCGGTGGCCGCGCACCGCGCCGGTGACAGCGCAGCCTTTCGCGACGCCAACGCGCGCTACCGGGCGGCGTGGCTCGCGCTGCTGCCGAACGCCAGGCTCGTGCGGATGGTCGAGTTGTATGCCGATCACATGCAGCACATCAGGGCGCTGACGCTCGACGATGCGCCCGTGCGCATGGTGGTGCTGCGCGGCCTAAAACGAATCACCAAGGCGCTGGCCGCCGGCGATGGCGATGCCGCCGCGGCGGCAACGCACGAGCACCTGCTGCAGGCGCGCCGCGCCTTCATCGAGGCCATCGGTCTGGGCAGCACGTCCGAGAGTCGCAAGCGGAGAACGAGCCCATGAAATTCAAGGCCGAAATTCCCTACGGGGCCTACTGGAGCACGCCGTTCTCGCGCTGGCAGGGCAGCTTTGCGCACCTGCACAGCATCGAATTCGCGGCCTTCGTAGCCCGGCGCGAGCTGGCGCGGCGCCGCATCGACGCGGCGCGCTTCGACCACGGCGTGCTCGGCTTCTCGGTGCCGCAGAAGCACTCGTTCTACGGCCTGCCTTGGCTCATGGGCCTGCTCGGCGCGATGCAGGCCGGCGGCCCGACGCTGATGCAGGCCTGCGCCACCGGCGTGCGCACGCTGCTCGCGGCGGCGCAGGAGATCGAGGTCGGTCTGGCCACGACGGCGCTGGTCGTCAACTGCGACCGTACCTCCAACGGCCCCCATCTTTACTACCCGAATCCGCGCGGCCCCGGCGGCACCGGGGTGGCCGAGGACTGGGTGATGGACAACTTCGGCTGCGACCCATTGGGCGGCCATTCGATGCTGACCACCGCCGAGAACGTCGCCGCTCGCCACGGCGTCGGCACGGCCGAGCAACACGACGTGGTGCTGCAGCGGGAATCCCAATATGCGGCGGCTCTGGCCGACGGCTCGGCCTTCTTGAAGCGCTTCATGAGCCTGCCGTTCGAAGTCCCTGCGGCCGGCTACAAGAAGAATTTGACCGTGCTCGAGGGCGACGAGGGCGTCTCGCACTCGACGCCGCAAGGGCTGGCCGCGCTCAAACCCGTCACGCCGGGCGGCAGCGTCACCTTCGGGGGTCAGACCCACCCGGCCGACGGCAATGCGGCGCTCGTCGTCACCACGCGCGAGCAGGCGCGCCAGCTGGCAGTCGACCCGAAGATCGCGGTGCGGCTGCACGGCTTCGGGATGGCACGCGCCGAGCTTGCCTACATGCCCGAGGCCACCGTGCCGGCGGCGCAGCGCGCGCTCGCCCAGGCCGGCCGCAGCATCGGGCAGATCGCGGCGGTCAAGACGCACAACCCGTTTGCGCTCAACGACATCGTCTTTGCGCGCGCCACCGGCATCGACTGGCGAACCATGAATAACTACGGCTGTTCGCTGGTCTGGGGGCACCCGCAAGCGCCGATGGGCACGCGTGCGATCATCGAACTGATCGAGGAACTCGCTTTACGCGGCGGTGGCTTTGGCCTGTTCACCGGCTGTGCGGCCGGGGACAGCGCGATGGCGGTGGTGCTCGAAGTCTGCGATTCCTGAGTCCGGGGCCGCTGCAATGGAGTTTGCCGACTGGATCGCAGCCAATGCCCGGCGCACGCCGGACAAGGCGGCGCTGCGCTTCGAGGGCGAGGAACTCAGCTATGCGGCCCTCGCGGACCACGTCGACGAGATCGCGGCCGCGCTTGCGGCGAGTGGACTGACCCGCGGCGACTGTGTCGGCTGGCTCGGTCTGAACAGCCCGGCGATGCTGGCCACCCTGTTCGCCTGCGCCGGGCTGCGCGCATTGTTCATGCCGTTGAACTGGCGCCTCGCATCGTCCGAGCACCGCGCCATGCTGCAGGACTGCCCGCCGGCGCTGCTGTGCGTTGACGCCAGCTTCGCCACCGCCAGCGCGGTGAACCGCGTCGCCTCCGCCGAGACGCGTTGCATCGCGTTCGGCAGCGCGAATGGCACCGCACCGTCGGGCTGGACGAGCTGGGATGCGTTCATCGACAGCGGGCGCGCGTCGGCACCACGTGCTCCTGCGGTCGGCGCCCATGCGCCGCTGCTGCTGTGCTGGACATCGGGCTCGACCGGTCGTCCCAAGGGTGTGTTGCTGACCCAGGACGCACTCGCCGCGAACGCCGACGCCAGCGTCGACATGCACGCGCTGACAGCAGACGATCGGGTGCTGACCACCTTGCCCCTGTTCCACGTCGGCGGCCTGAACATCCAGACCACGCCGGCACTGCGAGCCGGCTGCACGGTCACGCTGCACGCCAGGTTCGATCCCGAAGCCACCTTCGATGCCATCGAGCGCGAACGCATCACGCTGACCGTGCTTGTGCCGGCGCAACTCGAGGCGATGATCGCGCATCCGCGCTGGTCCACCGCCGACCTGTCCAGCCTGCGCATGATCAGCACCGGCTCGACACTGGTGCCCGAGCGGCTGACGCGCGCCGTGCACGAGCGCGACGTGCCGCTGGTCCTGGTGTGGGGCGCGACCGAGACCGCGCCGATCGCAGCGTGCCTGCAGGCCATCGATGCCGTGCGCAAGGCCGGATCGACCGGACGCGCCGCTGCCGGTTGCGAATTGCGAATCGTCGACGCGGCGGGGTGCGACGTCCGACCCGGCGCGAGCGGCGAAATCCTGGTGCGCGGTCGCAACGTGATGAGCGGCTACTGGCGCGACGAGACGGCCAGCGCCAGTGCGCTGGCCGGCGGCTGGTACCACTCGGGCGACAGTGGCCATTTCGACGCCGATGGCTACCTCACCATCGACGGCCGCCTCAAGGACATGATCATCACCGGCGGCGAGAACGTCAGTCCGGCAGAGGTCGAGGCCGTGCTGTTCGAATGCCCCGATATCGCCGAGGCCGCGGTCGTCAGCCGGCCCGACGCCCGCTGGGGCGAGGCCGTCGTGGCGGTCGTGGCGCCGGCTCCCGGGGTGACGTTGACGCGCGAGCGCGTGCTGGCCCTGTTCGGCGACCGGCTCGCGCGCTTCAAGCATCCCAAGGACGTGCTCATCGTCGACGCGCTGCCGCGCACCGCGTTGGGCAAGGTCCGCAAGGACGACGTGCGGCGACTCGTCGGTGGCCGCCTGGCCACTGCGGGGGCCACACACGAGGAGCCAATCGGATGACGCTGAAGATAGGTATCGACGTCGGCGGTACCTTCACCGACTTCGTCGTCGCGCGCGATGCCGACCCGCCGCGCATCTACAAGACGCTGTCGACCCCCGCCGACCCGTCGATCGCGGTCGTCGAGGGGCTGGCGCAGATCGCCGCGGCGATGAACCCGCCGCTGGCCCTGGAAGACTTCGCGCGCTCGATAGACACGATCGTGCACGGCACGACGGTGACGACCAACGCCACTCTCACGAGCACCGGCGCACGTTGTGCGCTACTGACCACCGAGGGCGTACGCGACGCGCTCGAGATGCGCCGCGGCATCCGCGAGGAGCAATACAACAACCGCTATACCAACGTGCGGCCGTTGGTGCCGCGGGCCCGCCGCATCGGCATCCCCGGGCGCATCGACCGCGATGGCGGCGAGACGGCGCCGCTCGACCTCGACGCGGTGCGCAAAGCCGTGGCGCTCTGGCGTGCCGAGGGCGTACAGGCCGTGGCGGTCTGTTTCATGAATTCGTTCGCCAATGGCGCGCATGAACATGCGGCGGCCGAGATCGTCCGGCGCGAGATGCCCGAGGCCTACCTGTCGGTGTCGACCGAAGTCCTGCCGTCGATCCGCTTCTACGAACGCGTCAGCACGACCGCGCTCAACGCCTACGTCGGCCCCAAGCTCGGGCACTACCTTGAGCAGTTGCTCGGCCGGCTGGCGGGCGTCGGCTTCGGGGGGCTACTGCTGATCATGCAATCCAACGGTGGCGTCATCTCGCCGCAGGCCGCTCGCGACAAGGCGGCGCTCACGCTCCTGTCGGGGCCCGCCGGCGGCCCGGGCGCGGGGCTGTTCTACGTCGGCGTGCATGGCCAGGACCGCTGCATCACGACCGACATGGGCGGCACCAGCTTCGAGGCCTCGGTCGCGGTCGGTGCGCCGATGGTCAAGAACGACGGCGAGATCGCGCGCCACAAGATCGCGCTGCCGATGCTCGACATCCACACCATCGGCGCGGGAGGTGGGTCGATCGGCTGGCTCGACGAGGGCGGCCTGCTGCGCATGGGTCCGCAAAGCGCCGGCGCCGACCCGGGGCCGGCGTGCTACGGGCGCGGCGGCCGCCTGCCGACCACCACCGACGCCAACGTCGTGCTCGGTTACCTGGATCCGGCGTTCTTCGCGGGCGGCCACATGACGCTTGACCTGCAGGCCGCGCGGCGCGCGATCGACGAGCACATCGCCCGACCGATGGGCCTCAGCATCGAGCAGGCGGCCGCGGGCATGTACCGCGTGGCCTGCAACAACATGGCGCAAGGGGTGCGCGAGGTGACGATCAAGCGCGGCTTCGATCCGCGCGAGTTCCCGCTCATTCCCGGTGGTGGCGCGGGGCCGATCCACGGCTGCCTGATCTGCAGCGAGTTGTCGATCCCGTTGCAGGTCGTGCCCCGCGAGGCCTCGGTGCTGTGCGCTTTCGGCATGCTGATGTGCGAGTTGCGACACGACTTCGTGCGGACCTTCGTCGCCCGCCTGCAAGGCATCGATTGGATGCGCCTGGCGGCACAGGTGGAGGCGATGGCTGCCCAGGGCACACGGCTGCTGACTGAGGAGCGTATCGCGCCGGCGCGCCAGCGCGTCGAGCTGCGACTGGATTGCCGCTACATCAAGCAGTACCACGAGGTCTCGGTGGTGCTGCCGCTGGCAGTGATCGAGCGACGCGACGCCGGCGCCATCGCACGCGCCTTCCATGCTGAGCACCAGCGGCTGTTCGGCTACTCGCTCGAGGCTGAGGGTGCGGCCGTGGAGATCATCAACGTGCGCCTGCAGGCGATCGGCTCCACCGACCGACCGGCCTATCGCAGCGAGGCGCCAGGCCACGCCGACGCCCGAGGCGCGCTGAAGGGCCGGCGCAGCGTCTACATCCCCGAGCGCGACGCGTTCGCCGACGTCGCGGTCTACGACGGCCACCGCATGCACTGCGGCCACCGCCTCGAGGGCCCGGCCCTGGTCGAGCAGCAGACGACGACGATCTTCGTCAGCGATTCCTACGACTGCGCGGTCGATGCGTTCGGCTCCTTCGTGCTCTATGCCAAGGGGCGTGCAGATCTGGCGGGCGCCGGCGCCGCCCGTGCGAAAGAGGAGGCCATCGCATGACCGTCGATCCCATCCTGCTGTCGGTCTATGCGCGCACCTTCAAGTCGATCACCGACGAGATGAGCATCTCGATGGAGCAGACCACGCGCTCGCCCATCTTGTGCGAGGCCAAGGACTACGTCACCGGCCTGTACGACGCCGAGGGCCGCATGCTCGAGCAGACCGAGAACCTGCCGATCCTGGCGTTCTCGCTCGCGCCGGTATGCAAGCACATCCGCAAGACCTTCGACGGAGAGATCTACCCTGGCGACGTGTTCTTTCACAACGACGTCTTCAGCCTGGGCAACCAGAACAACGATGTCGCCGCGTTCAAGCCGGTGTTCCTCGACGACGAGCTGGTCGGCTGGACGGCGGTCAAGGGCCACCAGGCCGACATCGGCGGCGCGGTGGCCGGCGGGTACAACCCGAACGCGGTCGAGGTCTGGCAGGAGGCGCTGCGCATTCCGGCGGTCAAGATCGTCGAGCGCGGCAAGCTGCGCCAAGACGTGTGGAACCTGATCTTCGCCAACGTGCGGCTGGACATCGTGCAGCACGACATGAAGGCCGAGATGGGTGCCTGCACGGTCGGCGAGCGGCGCCTGCTGGAGTTGCTGCGCAAGTACGGCGTGGCCAGCTACCGGGCGCACAAGCAGGCGCTTTTCGACGCCACGCGACGCATGATGGAGGCCGAGATCGCCAAGATCCCGAACGGCCGCTACAGCGGCGAAGGCTACGTCTACTACGACGGCCGCCACGAGGGCTCGAAGTTCACGATCCGGGTCGACATCGAGGTGCGGGACAAGCGCATCAGCTTCGACTACTCGCGCACCGATGTCCAGACCAACGGCTTCGTCAACGGCACCTTCACGTCGAGCGCATCGGCCACGATCCTGACGCTGCTGCAAATGGTCAACCCCGACATCCCGCACAACGAAGGCATGGTCGAGCCGATCGAGATCGTCATCCCGCAGGGCACGATACTCAACGCTGCCTATCCAAAGGCGACGACCTTCGGCAACCACCTGTGCCCGCCGAATGCCGACGCGATCCAGCGCGCTCTGGCGCCGGTGCTGCCGGACCGCGTCACGGCCGGCTGGAACAATCTGCTGGCCGCGCTGACCACCGGCACCGACCCCCGCACCGGCGAGAAGTACGTCGACATCGGCTTCATGGGCCTGAAGGGCGGCTCCGGCGCGATGAAGGGTTGCGACGGCTACGACCACATCGGAATGATCGATGCCTCGGGCGGCGTGCTCGACCAGGACTACGAGATGTTCGAGCAGCAGACGCCGCACCGCCTGATCAAGCACGAACTGCTCACCGATTCGGCCGGCGCCGGCCAGTGGCGCGGCGGCCTGGGTGTCGAGACGATCTTCGAGATCGGCTCGGACGACACCCAGCTCGTGACCTTCGGCGACGGCGACTTCGAGGGTGCGTTCGGCCTGGCTGGCGGGCACGGTGCGGGGCTCAATTCCATCCGCCTGTGCTACCCCGACGGGCAGACGGTCGTGCCGCGCAACAAGGACCTGATCACCAGCGTGCCGCGCGGCACGGTGTACCACCAGGTGGCCAATGGTGGCGGCGGCTGGGGCGACCCGCGCAAGCGCGACCGCCGGACGATTGCCGAGGAAGTGCGCAACGGGGTGGTCTCGAGAAAGGCCGCCCTGCGCGACTACGGCATGACCGAGCTCGAATTGGACGCCCCATGAACTTCGATCTGACCGAGGAACAGGGCGCGATCCGCGACGCGTTCGCGCGCTTCTGCGACGAGCGCATCGCACCGCAGGCGGCCGCAATTGACGAGGCGCGCGCCTTTCCGCACCAGCTGTTCCAGGAGCTGGCCGGGCTCGGCTTGTTCGGCATGCGCTATCCCGAGGACGTCGGCGGCAGCGGCACGGGTCTTTGCGAGTTCTCGCTGGCCCTGGCCGAGATCGCGCGCGGCTCGATGTCGCTGGCCGGTGCGGCGGCGATGCAGTCGCTGATGGGCACCAAGTTCCTGCACGCGCTGGGCAACTCCGACATCATCGAGCGGCTGTTCAAGCCCGCGTTGCGCGGCCAGAAGATCGGCGCAATCTGCATGACCGAGCCGAATGCCGGCTCCGATCTGGAATCGATCGCCACCACGGCCAGACCGGTCGACGGCGGCTATGTGCTGAATGGCCAGAAAACCTGGATCACGTCGGCACCGGTGGCCGACTTCTTCACCGTATTCGCGAAAGCCGGCGCTGCCGGCAAGCTCACCATCTTCCTGGTCGAAAGGCATTTCAAGGGCCTCATCGTCGGCCGGGAGATTCACAAGATGGGCGTGTGGGCGCTGCCGACATCGGAAGTCGCCTTCGACGACTGCTTCGTGCCCGCCAGCCATCGCCTGTCGAAGGAGGAGGGCGACGGCGAGGCGCAACTGCGCAAGACGCTGGCCGAGATCCGCATCATCACGGGCGCGATGGCGCTCGGCGTGGCGCGCGCGGCGCTGGCGGCGGCCGTGACCTACGCGGCGCAGCGCAAGCAGTTCGGCAAGACGATCAATCGCTTCCAGGCGATCCAGTTCAAGCTCGCGGAAATGGCCACCGAGCTGGAAGCCGCCGTGCACCTGGTGCACTACGCGGCCTGGCTGCACGACGCCGGCCGGCCGCACCACAAGGAGGCCGCGATGGCCAAGCTCAACGCCAGCGAGGCGGCGGCGCGCATCTGCGACCAGGCCGCCCGCGTGCTGGCCAGCTACGGCTATGCGATGGAATACCCGGTGCAGCGCTACCTGCGCGACGTGCGCTTCACGCTGATAGGCGGCGGCACCAGCGAAATCCTCAAGCTGATCATCGCCAAGGAGGTCGGATGAACTTCTCCCACGTCACTTCGCTGCTGCCCCCCGAGGGGGTGCATGCGCCCTCGAGTCTGCCCGTCGGGAGGACCTCGTGAACGCGGCCAAACGCATCAAGGTGGTCCTTGCCAAGCCCGGCCTGGACGGCCACGACCAGGGCGCCAAGGTCGTCGTGCGGGCGATGCTGGACGCGGGCTTCGACGTGTACTACACGGGCCTGCGGCAGACGCCCGAGCAGGTGGTGGCCGCGGCGCTGCGCGAGAAGGCTGACGTCATCGCGCTGTCCAGCATGGCCGGCTCGCACCTGCCCTTCTGTACCCGGCTCAAGCCCTTGCTCGAAGCCGCCGGCCTGGGCGACCGCCTCTGGATCATCGGCGGCAATCTGCCCGCGCAGGACCACGAGAGCTTGCGCGCTCTCGGCTTCAAGGGCGTCTTCCAGACCGGCTCCCGGCTGGACGCGATCTGCGACTTCATCAAGGCCAATCGATCATGAAACGCGACAACCTCCCTCGGCCGGTACGCAACGAATCCGGCATTGAGATCCGGCCGCTGTACAGCGCCGCCGACGTCGAGGCGAGCGGTGGCCTGGCCATGCTGGGCGAGCCCGGCGCCTACCCGTTCACGCGCGGCATCCACCCGCTGATGTACCGCAAGCAGCCGTTCACGATGCGCCAGTACACCGGTTTCGGCAACGCCGCCGACACCAACCAGCGCTTCAAGTTCCTGATCGAAAACGGCCAGACGGGGCTGAATGTCGCGTTCGACCTGCCGACGCAGTGCGGCATCGACTCCGACGACCCGCAGGCCGACGGCGAGATTGGACGCGTCGGCATGGCGGTGGACACGCTGCGCGACTTCGAGATCGCCTTCGAGGGCATCGATCTGGACAAGATCACTGTCTCGCTGACGATCAACGGCGCCGCGGCGATCCTGATCGCGATGTACCTGGCGATGGCCGAGAAGCGGGGCTTCGACCTGAAGCGCCTGCGCGGCACGGCGCAGAACGACATCCTCAAGGAGTTCGTCGGCCGTGGCACCTGGGTGTTCCCGGTCCAGCCCTCGATCCGGCTGGTCGGCGACACGATCGAGTACTGTGCCGAGCAGGCGCCCAAGTACAGCCCGGTGTCGGTGTGCGGCTACCACATCCGCGAATCGGGGGCGACACCGGCTCAGGAGATGGCCTGGGCCTTCTGCATCGCGCGTGCCTACGCCGACGAGGTAATCCGGCGCGGCGTACCGGTGGACGAGTTCGCCGGGCGCCTGTCATACAACTTCAACATTTTCGGCAACCTCTTCGAGCAGGTCGCCAAGTTCCGCGCCGGCCGCGGCCTGTGGGCCAGGATCATGAAGGAGGAGTACGGTGCGACGCAGCCCGGCTCGATGTGGCTGCGCATGATCGCCGGCGGCGGCGGCGGCGGCCTGACGCTCGAACAGCCCGAGAACAACATCGTGCGCGGCGCCTACTACGCGCTGATCGCCGCATTGTCGGGGGCGCAGACCATGGCGCTGTGCTGCTACGACGAGGCCTACACGATCCCGAGCGAATACGCGCAGCGCATCTCGCTGCGCACGATGCAGCTGCTGGTCGAGGAGATGGGTCTCGCCGAAACCGTCGACCCGCTCGGCGGCTCGTTCTACGTCGAGACGCTGACCAACCAGATGCGCGCCGAGATGGAACGCATCATCGAGGAGACCGACGCGGCGGGCGGCATCGTCAAGCTGGTCGCCGAGGGCACGATCCAGTCGCGGGTCTCGGCGCAGGCCTATCGGATGCAGCGGGCTATCGAATCGGGCGCTTTTCCGAAGGTCGGGGTCAACCGCTATCGCAACGACGGCGAGACCGAACACCAAGTCGAGATGCACCCCTACCGGGCCGATGATGCGCGCGCGCAGATTGCGTCTCTGGCGCGCGTGCGCGCCGAGCGCGACGCCGCGGCCGTCGCGCGGGCACTGCGCCGCGTCGAGGTTGATGCGCGCTCCGGCGTCAACCTGATGCCAGCCATCTTGGAGGCGGTCAAGGCCTACGCCAGCGTCGGCGAAATCACGCAGCGCATGGTCGAGGTGTTCGGGCGCTTCGTCGAACCGGTGCGGTTCGATCACCGCGACGAGGAGCTCGTGGCATGAATGCATCGACGAATGCCGTCGAACGCTACCTCGTGCCGACTCGCTTGGTGCAGGCACTGGCGGCGCTCGGCGACGGCGGCAGCGTCACCGTGCTGGCCGGCGGGACCGACCTGATGCCGCAAAGCCATGCCGGTCGCCTACGGCCGGCGCGCACGCTGCTCAACATCCGTCGCGTGCCGGGGCTCGATGCGATCGAGGTCAATGCCGGCGCGCTGCGTCTCGGTGCGTTGATCACGATGGACACGCTGCTCACGCACGCGCTGGTGCGCGAACACGCGCCACTGCTCGCGCTGGCCGCCGACCACTTCGCGAGCGACCAGATCCGCAATGTCGCCACCCTCGGCGGGAACCTGTGCAACGCCTCGCCTGCCGGCGACACGCTGACGCCGCTGCTCGCGCTCGATGCCGAGGTCGGACTGGCCTCGCTGGACGGCGACGGCTCGGTCAGGACGCGTTGGCTGCCGGTGGATGGTTTCTTCACCGGGCCGGGTCGCACGCAACGCGAAGCACGCGAGCTGGTGACCGCGCTGCGCGTGCCGCTGGCGCCACGCGGGCAGGTCGTGCGCTTCTACAAGACCGGTACGCGGCCGGCGCTGGACATCTCGACGATTTCGATTGCATTTGCCGCTCGCCGGGACGACGCCGGCCGTCTGCACGACGTGCGCGTGGCCCTTGGCGCGGTGGCGCCGACGCCGTTGCGCGCGCGCCGCACGGAGGCGCTGCTGGAAGGCGCTGTGCTCGACGCGACGCTGGCGGCACGAGCCGCGCAATGCGCCGCCGAGGAGGCGACGCCGATCGACGACGTGCGCGCCACCGCCTGGTACCGCCAGGAGCTGGTGCGCAACATGACACGAAGGATGCTCGACGATGTCTCTGACACTTGAAATCGCCTTCACGCTGAACGGGGTGCGGCGGCGCACCTCCGTCGGCGTCGAGATGAGCGCGCTGCAAATGCTGCGCGACGTGATCGGTCTGACCGGCACGAAGTACGGTTGCGGTGAGGGCGAATGCGGCGCCTGCACCATCATCGTCGACGGCCGATCGGTCAATTCGTGCCTGCTGTTCGCGGTCGACTGTGACGGGCGCGAAATCACCACCATCGAGGGAATGGCCGGCGATGCACGTGCCCAGGCACTGCAAAAGGCCTTCGTCGCGCACGGCGCCGTGCAGTGCGGCTTCTGTACGCCGGGCATCGTGGTGCAGGCCACGCATCTGCTGGCCACGCACCCGCATCCCGACGCGGCAGCGGCCAAGCGCGCCATCGAGGGCAACTTGTGTCGCTGCACCGGCTACCAGAAGATCGTCGATGCGATCGTCGAGGCCGGCCAGTCGCTGCCTGAAGGAGCACGGCCATGAGCGAGGTCCTGACGAAGCCGGCAAGCACCGGCAGCCTGATCGGCCAGCGCATCCCGAAGATGGACGCGCCCGAGAAGGCCAGCGGCAAGACCCGCTATGTCCACGACATCGATCTGCCCGGGCAGTTGCACGCGGCGATCCTGCGTTCGGCGCGGGTGCATGCGCGCATCCTGCGCATCGATACCGCCGCGGCGCGCGCACTGCCGGGCGTGCATTGCGTCCTCACCGCCGCCGACGTGCCCGACCAGCGTCCGATCGGCGTGGCCAAGGATCACCTGCCGCTGAAGAGCGGCCGGGTNNTCGATGCCGAAGCCGCGCTCGCTCCGGGCGCGCCGCTGGTGCACCCGCCGATCGAAGGCGCCGCGGTGGGCGCGCCGGTCGGGCTGGCCGGCAGGTCCGACAACGTGGCGATGCGCTTTGACTACGGCCACGGCGATGTGGCTCGGGGCGAGGCCGAATCCGATGTGGTGGTCGAGGACTGCTTTGAGCTGCACTACGTGACGCACTGCTGCCTGGGCGTGTCGGGTGTGATCGCCGAGTTCGACGCCAAGGGCAACTTGCTGCTGTACTCGAACACGCAGGTGCCCTTTCTGCACAAGCGCGAGTTCGCCGAGATCCTGGGACTGGACCCCGGGAGCATTCGCATCATCCAGCCGCCGATCGGCGGCGGCTTCGGCTCCAAGCTCGACATCTACCCGTACGAGGTGATCTGCGTCTGGCTCGCGCGCGCCACCGGCCGGCCGGTCAAGCTGGTGTTCAGCCGCGAGGAGGAGTTCCTCGCCTCGCCGACACGCCAGCCAGTGCGGCTGACGCTGCGCTCGGGTTGCAAGCGTGACGGCACGCTGACCTTCCGCAGCGTGCACACGCTGCACGACAACGGCGCCTACACCTCGTGGGGCGCGACGACGCCGTTCGTGATGATGCAGACCTTCTCGTCGCTGTACCGCGTGCCGCATTGCGACTACCACACGGTGGCGGCGTACTCGAACAACCCCTATGCCGGCTCGTTCCGCGGCTACGGCAACCTGCAGGCCACCTTCGCCGTCGAGGCGCACATGGACAAGATGGCGCAGGCTATCGCCATGGACCCGCTCGCGTTTCGCCTGAAGAACGCCCAGGTCGTGGGCGAAGTCACCGGGCAGGGCATGGTGTTTCGCAGTTGCGGCTTCCAGGATTGCCTGCGCACGGCCGCCGGACGCAGCGATTTTTCACGCAAGCATCGCGAGTACGCCGCGCTGCGCAACGCACCTGGGCCGATCAAGCGCGGCATCGGCATCGCATCGATGCTGCACGTGGGTGGCGGCGCGAAGATCTATCCGTCCGACGGCTGCGGCACCATGCTCAAGCTCGACGATTTCGGCCACATCACGCTGATCACCGGAGCGTCCGAAATCGGCCAGGGTTCGGAGACCGTCCTGTCGCAGCTGGTGTGCGAGGAGCTCGGCCTGCCGATGTCGGCGGTGACGGTGGTCAACAACGACACCGACATCACACCCTGGGACGTCGGCGTGCACGCCAGCCGCACGACCTTCATTGCCGGCAACTCGGCGATCGGTGCGGCGCGCAAGGCCAAGACCAAGATCCTCGCCGCCGCGGCGCAGCGCTTCGACTGCGCACCCGAGGCGCTGGAACTTCGCGGCGGCAGCATCGTTCGCGCAGCCACCGGTGAGCCGCTCACCGAACTGGCGCGCTTCCTGCGCGGCCTGCACTTCAGTGCCCGCGCCGAACTGGTGGTGACCAGCTTCTACTACGAGCCGCCGAGCGTGCACCAGGACAAGGCCTTCAAGGGCGATGTCTCGGCGGCCTACGCCTGGGCCGCGCAGGTCGTCGAGGTCGAGGTCGACACCGGCACCGGCGCCGTCCGAATGACCCGTGTGACGGCGGCGCACGACGTCGGGCGCGTGCTGAACAGGCTCGGCATCGAGGGCCAGATCGAAGGTGGCATCGTGATGGGCCAGGGCTACGCGCTGACCGAGAACCTGGTGGTCGAGGGGGGCCGGATCCGCAATCCGAACTTCCGCGACTACAAACTCGTCACCGCCCCCGAGATCCCCGACATGGACATCGCCTTCATCGAGTCGATGGACGGCGAGGGCCCGCAGGGCGCCAAGGGGGTCGGAGAGGCGCCGGCGATCTGCATCGCGGCGGCCACCGCCAACGCGATCTACAACGCCACCGGGGTGCGCATCACGAGCCTTCCGTTCACGCCCGAGCGGGTCTATCGCGCGCTGCACGGCGCACTGCCGCAGCTGCGGCCGACGCCCAGGATCACGCCTTGAAGCGGCGTACCGTGCTGTCGATGGAGCAGGCGCTGTCGCTGCCCTATGCGACGCTGCGTTTCGCCCAGCTCGGCTGGCGCGTCATCCGCATCGAGGCGACGCCATCCGGCGCAGGCCTGCCCGGCGACCCGAATCGCTACATCGGCACTCGCGTCGCTGGCGACGACCGGCGCAGCTACTTCATCGCCCCGAACGTCGGAAAGGAGGCGATCGCGCTGAACCTGAAGGATCCGCGCGGACAGGCGCTGCTCGCACGGCTGATCCGCGAACTCGATGTCGATGTGTTCTGCTGCAATACCGTGCCCTCGCGCTATCGCGGCCTGGGCATAGCTCCGGCAACATTGCGAGCGGTCAAGCCCGACCTGATCTGGGCTGGCATCTCGGCGATGGGTCCGCGTTACCCCGACGCAGCCGGCTACGACCCGGTGATACAGGCGATGGCCGGCTACATGGAGGTTACCGGGGAGCGCTCCGGTCCACCGATGCTCACGGGCATTCCGGTCATCGACCTCAAGGCCGGCGACGAGGTCTATGCCGGCGTGATGCAGGCTTTGCTCGAGCGCCACGAGACCGGCAACGGCGCCGAGATCCATGTCTCGATGCTGCAGGCCGCGGCCTCGTGGCTGATCACGGTGCTGCCGCTGATCGATTTCGACTGCCAGCCCGCCGAGATCACGCGCGCCGGCAACGAACACCGCAAGTTCATCCCGACCAATGTCTATCCGACGCGCGACGGCTACGTCTTCCTGGCCATCGGCAGCGACGTGCAATGGCGGCGCTTCACCGAGATCGCGAAGTTCGCGCGCGTGGCCAACGAGGTGCGCAGGACCAACGAAGGGCGCCATGCCGAACGCGAGGCGATCCATGCCGACATCGCTGCGGTGAGCTCGGCCCACATGGCCGACGAGATCCTCGCCGACCTCCGCGGTGCGATGATCCCGGCGACGCGCATTCATGACATCCACCAGGTGCGCGAGCTCGGCCCCCTGAGCGACAGGCTTACTCGCACTGTCATGCCCGACGGGCGGGTCGTGCGCATGCAGCCGATGGCTGTCGACATCGCCGGCGCGCAGCGCGAACTCGGCTTCGCGCCGCAATATGGCCAGCACACCCGCAGCGTGCTGGCCGAGGTCGGCCTCGGCAATGACGAAATGCAGGCGCTGTTCGGCGCCGGCGTCGTGGCATGAACGCCGACCGACGAGCCCAGCCTCGGCCTGGCGCCGAGCCCGACCTCGGTCTCGCAGGCACAGCATGACAGGCGCAACGCCTGTCGTGGTGCGCACCTGGGCGACGGTGGTCGAGATGCTCGCTGCCGCGGCGACCGAGGCGCCGGACGCCGAGGCGCTCGTCTTCGGCGATCGCAGGCTCACCTACGCCACCTACCTTGCCTGCGTCGCGGGCTTCGCGCGCGAGCTCGACGCGCTCGGCGCACGCGATGACCGCGTCGCCACGCTCATCGGCAACTCGATCGAGGCATGCGTCGCCGCGTTCGCGGCGCTCGCCGCCGGGGCGCAGCACGTGCCGCTGAACCCGCAATACACCGCACGTGAACTGGGACCCATCCTCGCCGACGCGGCGCCGGTGGTGCTGGTCGTCGATGCGGCGATGGCGCCGATGGCGGAACCGGTCGCCAGGCGTGCCGGCGTCCGTCATGTGATCGTCGTCGGCGAGCGCGCCAGGCGGCTCGATACCTGGCGTGCCGCCGAGGTCACGCTGCCGCCGCTGCCCGGCGCGCAGGCGCTCGCGCTGCTGCAGTACACCGGCGGCACCACCGGCGGCGCGAAGGGCGTGGACCTGACGCACGGGGCGATCGCGATCAACGTCGCCCAGCGCGACGCCTTGCTGCCGAGCCGGCCCGGCGACCGCATCCTGTGCATGATGCCGCTCTCGCACGCCTACGGCATGGCGATGGGTCTGTTCCTCGCCGCGCACTGCGCCGGCACGCTGGTGATCCTGTCGCGCTATCTGCCCGATGAAGTGTTCGCTGCGATACAGCGCGAGCGCATCGGCGTGTTTCCCGGCAGTCCGACGGTGTTCGTCGGCCTGATGTCGCATCCGGACTTCGCGCGCACCGACTGGCGCAGCGTGCACACCTGCTACTCGGGCGCGGCGCCGCTCGCGGCGGCCACGCTCGAGCGCTGGCGCGACGCGGTGGGTGCGCCGGTGTACGAGGGCTACGGCATGACGGAGGCCGGGCCGGTGCTGTCGTTCAACCCCAGTGGCCGCCCGGCCAGGCCGGGTTCGGTCGGCGTGGCACTGCCGCTGACCGACCTCGAGATCGTCGATGTCGAAAGCGGTCGGCAGGTACTTCCGGTCGGAACGTGCGGCGAGGTCCGCGCGCGCGGCCCTCAGTGCATGCGCGGGTACCGCAACCGTCCCGACGAGACCGCGCTGGCGCTGCGCGATGGCTGGCTCTACACCGGCGACATCGGCGAACTCGATGCCGAAGGCTACCTCTACATCCGTGACCGCAAGAAGGACATGGCCATCGTCGGCGGCTACAACGTCTATCCACGCGAAGTCGAGGAGGTGCTGTTCGAGCACCCCGACGTGGCAGACGCAGCGGTGGTCGGCGCTCCCGATGCCTACCGCGGCGAGGTGCTGGTCGCGCATGTCGTGCTGCGCGCTGGTGCATCGGCGGATGCCGGTTCACTGCTCGCCCATTGCCGCGCGAATCTCGCAAAGTACAAGGTGCCCACGCGCGTGCGACTCGCAGCCGCGCTGCCCAAGACAGCGGTCAACAAATCCGACAAGAATGCGCTGCGGCGCCTTGGAGCAACCGACTCGCCGGCTGCCTGAACTCCCGGAGAAAGTCTTGACCTCACGACGCTTTGCCAACCCCATGTTGCAGCCGTCGGCGCGGCCGCAGCCGCGTCACGTTGCCGTCATCGGTGCCGGTGCAATCGGACCCGACATTGCCTACTACCTGAAAGGCGCGCTGCCTGGTCTCAGGCTCACGCTGATCGACAACCGCCAGGCGGCCATCGACGCCGCGCTGGCGCGGCTGCGGGAGTACACCGACAAGGCAGTGGGGCGCGGCAAGCTCACTGCGCCAGCGGCCGAAGTCCTGCTGCGCGACCTGCAGGGCAGCACCGACTACGACGCACTTACCGGCTGCGACTGGGTGCTCGAAGCCGCGACCGAGGCGCTGGCGCTCAAGCAGCGCATCTTCGCCGACGTGGAGGCGCGGATCGCCGACGATGCGGTCATCACGTCCAACACGAGCTCCCTGCCGGCGGCGCGCATCTTCGCCGCCTTGCGTCGCCCAGATCGCGCGACCGTGACGCATTTCTTCGCGCCGGCCTGGCGCAATCCGACGGTCGAGGTGATCGATTGGCCCGGTGTCGATCCTGCGCTTGTCGCCTGGCTGCGGCGCCTGTTCTGCGCCACGGCCAAGCTGCCGCTGCTGACCCGCGACGTGCCGTGCTTCATGCTCGACCGCATCTTCGACAATTGGTGCAACGAGGCCGCGTTGCTGCTGGACAGCGCGACCGCGGCCGAGATCGACAGCGTCGCTGACGAGTTCGTGCACGCCGGGCCGTTCTTCGTTCTCAACCTGGCGCACGGTAATCCGATCATCGTCGAGACCAACACCTTGCAGGCCGAAGAAGAAGGCGAGCACTACCGCCCGGCGCCGATCTTCCGCTCGGTTGAGCGTTGGCTCACGAACCCGCCTGGCCGCCGTGTCGAGGTCCGCGCCGAGCAGCGTGCGCGTATCCGCGAACGCCTGCTCGGTGTCCTGCTGTCGCAGTCGGTCGACATTCTCGATCGCGACATCGGCGACGCTGCCGACCTCGACCTCGGCTGCCGTACGGCGCTCGGGTTCAAGCGGGGGCCGCTCGAATTGATGCGCGAGCTCGGCGAAGTCGAAGTCGCACGGGTGCTGGATCGTTTCAGGCTGGATCGACCCGGCATGCCGGTTGCGCAACGCGCGCTTGCTTCGTACACCGCGGTCGAGCGCCATGTCCTGGTCGATGCCATCGACGGCGTGCGGGTCATCACCTTGCGCCGCCCCGAGGCGCTGAATGCGCTGCACGACGAGATGACCGACGAGATTCTCGCGGCGATCCGCAGGGACGAACGGGATCCCGCGGTCGCCGGCTTCGTCATCGTCGGCTACGGCACGAAGGCCTTCTGCGCGGGTGCCGACATTGGCCGGTTTCCTTCGCTCCTGGGCGACGCCGAAGCTGCCGCACAGTACGCACGCGACTGCTCGCGCCTGCTGGTGCACCTGGACTGCATGACCAAGCCGGTCGTCGCCGCGCTCAATGGCATGGCGCTGGGNNCGTGCCGAGCGTCTGAGCGCCGCCCGCGCGCATGACCTCGGCGTCGTCGACGAACTGGCGGACGATTTCGACGACCTGATCCGACGAGCGGTGGCACGCGTGCACGGCCTCAAAGGGCGGATTCGACCGATCGCCGACGGCGCGCTGGCGCTGCCGTCGTTCGAGGCGATCGATGCCCGGAGCAGCGACGGTCGCAGGCTCAGCGCCACGATGGTCAGCCTGATCGAGCAGGCGGTACACGAGGCGGCAGCGGCACCGACCCTGGGCCAGGCGCTCGAGGTGGGCTATCGTGCCTTCGGTGCGGCGGCCTGCACGGCTGCGGCGCGCGAAGGCATCCACGCCTTCATGGAAAAACGCGATGCCGATTTCGCGACGAGCGGGTGATCACGATGAAGCCCTGCTCCTCGGTCAGGCCGACGAGCCTGTGGTAGGGCCGCTGCCGCGCACGGCAGCGGCATGAACAGCATGATGCGGTGGTGGCAGCGCATCGCGGCGGCGCCATTGATGGCCAGCGGTTTCCGACCCTTCTACTTGTTTGGCGCCTTGTACGCTCCGCTCCTGGCTCTCGGCGGCGCGGGAGCCTTTCTCGGTATCGTGCAACTCAGTGGCTCGCTCGGGCCCGCATCGTGGCATGGTCATGAAATGGTCTTCGGCTTCGCCACCGCGATCGTCGTCGGCACATTGCTGACGGCATTGCCGAGCTGGGCTGGTACGCCCGAAATTCGTGGCTCATCGCTGGTCTGGCTCGTGTCGACCTGGCTGCTCGGCCGCATCGCATTCTGGGCCGCGCCCTGGCTGCCGGCACTTGCGGTGGCATTCGCCGACCTGCTGTTCTGGCCTGCGTTGATCGTGCTTCTGGCGCCAGCCGTGTGGCGTCTGCCGAACCACCTGTACAGATTGCTTCTGCCTGTCCTGCTCGCGTTCGTGGCGGCGAACCTGACTTACCACATGGCGGTGCTGGCCGGCGATGTGCCGCGCGCCGAGCGGGCGCTGCGGGCTGGGGTCTGGGCCCTGATGGTGGTGTTCACGCTCAAGGGCGGTGTGCTGACACCGATCTTCACCGGCAATGCGCTACGCGAACTGGGACGTGGCGAGCAAGCGCGTTTCCTCTTGCCGCTGGAGGCACTGGCGCTGGCGGTCCTGGTGGCACTGGCAGCGGCTGATCTGGGCGGCGCGCCGCCGCGGGTTACGGGCGCACTGGCCGCTGCCTGTGCGGCAGTGCACGGCGTTCGGGTCGCGCGCTGGCGCGGCTGGCGCGTCGCCGACCAGCCGCTGCTGCCGGCGATGCATCTGGCTTTTGCATGGCTGCTCCTCGCGTTCGCACTCAAGGCGGTGGCCGACCTCGGCGGCGCGGTGCCGCCGGCCGCCTGGCTGCATGCCTTCACGGTCGGCGCCCTTGGCATGATGATGCTCGGCCTGATGACGCGTGTGTCGCTGCGCCATACCGGGCGCCCGCTCGGGGCAACTCTGCGTGCCGCTGCGGTCGTGCTGTTTGCCGCTGCGGCACTGCGCCTGGCCGCCAGCGTGTACGGCCTGGGCCCGTGGGCAGTGACGTCGGCCGCAGTGTTGTGGGCCGGGGCGTTCGTCGCCTACGTCGCGCGCTTCGGCGCGGTGCTCGTCGCGCCGAGTATGCCGCGCCAGTGAGCGTGCAAGACCCGGGGAAGATCCCCGGCCGACGGACTGCGTTGGCCGCGCTGCCGGCCACCGCCTCACGTCGCCCAGGTGGCACTGGCGCTGGGTGGCGAATGCGGGGCGCGCCGCCCGTAGACCACGGCGTCGGCC
>PLZH01000277.1:3366-4029 GCA_003152055.1 Burkholderiales bacterium | reverse complement strand
ACGTAGAACTCGATCAACCTGGGCATGTCGGTGCGGAAGCGGTTGGAGCCCATCATGCAGCCCTGGATCCTTCGCTCGCGCAGGAAATCCACGCCGTGCAACTCGATCCTGGTGCCCACCGGGATCATGCCGATCAGCGTCGCGGTGCCGCCTGAACGCAGTGCCGAAAAGCTCTGCTCGGCGGTGGTCTTGAGGCCGATGCATTCGAATGAATAGTGCACACCGCCGCCGGTCATCTCCACGATGCGCTTGACCGTGTCGCCCTCGGATGCGTCCAGCACATCGGTGGCACCGAAGGTCTTGGCCAGGCCGAGCTTGAACGGGTCCTTGTCGATGGCGATGATGCGGCCGGCGCCCGCAATCTGCGCGGCATTGATCGTGGCCAGGCCGATGCCGCCGGCTCCGAAGATGGCTACCGTGGAGCCGGGTTCGATCCTGGCGGTGTGCGCCACCGCGCCGTAGCCGGTGATCACGCTGCAGCCGATCAGGCTGGCCAAGTCCAGCGGCATGTCCTCGCGCACCTTCACCAGCGCATGCTCGTGCACCACCATCTGCTCGGCGAACGACGACAGGTTCAGGAACTGGTTCAGGTGCTTGCCTTGCCAGGACAAGCGCCTGGCGACACCGGGGGGCATCTTGACCTCTGGTGTCTGGCAGATCGAC
>PLZH01000277.1:0-3341 GCA_003152055.1 Burkholderiales bacterium | reverse complement strand
GGCTGACGCGGGGCATGCAGAACGGCAGCTTTCATCGGGATCTCCTTGCGAGAAGTGGGCCGTCAGACGGCCGTCTTGCCCATGCTCTGGCGGGTGACCGGATGCGAGCTGGACAAGCCGCCATCCACCGCGATGGCTTGGCCATTGACATAGCTGGCTTCGTCCGACGCGAGGAACAAGGCCACGCGGGCCAGTTCCTCCGGCTGGGCCGCGCGGCGCAAAGGATTCAGGCGGCCGAGCTTGTGGGTCACGTCGCGGTCCTTGGCGATGTCGAAGATCGGCTTGGTCATGCCGGTCTCGGTCAGCCCCGGACAGATCGCATTGACGCGCACATTGGTCTCGCTCAGTTGCTGCGCCGACACCATCGCGAGGTTGATTACGCCCGCCTTGGACGCCGAGTAGGCCGGCCCGCCGGCCCCCGAGCGGATGCCCGCCACCGAAGCGGTGCAGATGATCGAGCCGCCACGGCCTGCGTCGGCCATCGCTTTGCCCGCATGCTTGACCATCAGCCAGGGACCGATCAGGTTGACGCGAAGGATTTCCGTCCACACCTCGGGCGTCAGGTCAAAGATGCTGGCGATGCCACCGGAGATGCCGGCGTTGGCGAACGCGATGTCGAGTTGGCCATGGGTGGTCAGCGCGGCGGCGACCATCGCGGCGACATCGGCCTCCGAGCCGGCGTCCATCTGCTGCGCGACGGCCGCGCCGCCGGCGGCAATCACAAGAGCCGCGGTGTCGTGCACGGCGGTCGTCTTGTCGCCCAGCACCAGCTTCGCGCCTTCGGCAGCGAACAGCAGTGCCGCGGCGCGGCCGATGCCCGAACCCGCGCCGGTGATGATGGCGACCTTGCCTTCGAGCCGTGCCGACATCACGCACCCCCGCTGATGGTGGCGCCACCGTCGATGACGATGGTCTGCCCGGTGGTGAAAGCGCCGGCGCGCGACGCCAGGAACACGGCCGCGCCGGCGATCTCGTGCGGTTCGCCGATACGCTTGAGTGAGGCCACGGCAGTGGAGCGCTTGAGCGTGTCCGGGTTGTCCCAAAGCGCCTTTGCGAAATCGGTGCGGATGAGGCCGGGTGCGATGCAGTTGACCCGCACACCCTTGGGCCCGAACTCGTCGGCCAGGCTGCGGGCGAGTTCCATATCCGCCGCCTTGGAGATGCAGTAAGCGCCGATCACGGCGGAGCCCTTGAGGCCGCCGATGGACGAGATGATGGTGATCGAACCCTCGCCGCGTGTCAGCATCTCGGGTGCGACCATCGAGATCAGCCAGTGGTTGGCGATGATGTTGTTGTCCAGGATCTTGCGGAAGGCCTCGTCGCTGATGCCTGCCAGCGGCCCGTAGTACGGATTGGACGCCGCATTGCAGACCAGCGCGTCGATTTGACCGAAGGCCTGCCGAGTCTGGTCGACGAGGTGTTGCAGGCTTTCCTTGGACGAAATGTTGGCCGGCACCGAAACGGCAGTGCCCGCACCGTGCCTGGCATTGATCGCCGAGGCGACGGCATCGCAGGCATCGTGCTTGCGGCTGGAAATCACCACCTTGGCGCCATGCACCGCCATCTCCTCGGCGATGGCCTTGCCGATGCCGCGGGACGATCCGGTGATGACCACGATCTTGCCGGTCATGTCGAACAGGGACATGGGTTTCTTCTCTCTCATGTGGCGCCGCACGGCGCGCGCCGACCGACGAAACGGGTGGCGATGGGACGGACTCGATGATTCTGCCGTGCGTGCCATGCTGGCAGGCCGGTCAATAGCCTGGATTTCGCGGGTGACAGGGCCCCCCGATCGGCGACACTGCAATTCCTTGAGACGGGAGCGATGGCGATGGCGGACGAAGTCCTCGACGTACTGGTAGTGGGCGCCGGGATCTCGGGAATCGGCGCGGGTTATCACCTGCAGAAGCTTTGCCCGGACCGCAGATACGCCATCGTGGAGGCGCGAAAGGACCTGGGCGGAACCTGGGACCTGTTCCGCTACCCCGGCGTGCGGTCGGATTCCGACATGCACACCCTCGGCTACTCGTTTCGCCCGTGGACCGACCCGAAGGCCATCGCCGAAGGGCCGGCCATCCTGAGCTACCTTCACGACACGGCGCGCGAATACGGCATCGACCGGAAGATCCGCTTCGGCCACAAGGTCCTGCGGGCGGACTGGTCTTCCCAGGATGCCCAGTGGACGGTCCAGGTGCGTCGCGAGGAAGACGGCAGCACATCGAGCATCCGCTGCGCTTTCCTGTTCATGTGCAGCGGCTACTACGACTACGCCGACGGCTACCAGCCCGACTTCCCGGGTCAGAGCCGTTTTGGCGGGCGCATGGTGCACCCGCAGAAGTGGCCCGAGGACTTGGACCATGCCGGCAAGAAGGTCGTCGTGATCGGCAGCGGCGCCACCGCCGTGACCCTGGTGCCGGCCCTGGCCGAAAAGGCCGCGCACGTGACCATGCTCCAGCGCTCGCCGACGTGGATGGTGGCCCGGCCGTCGGTGGACCCGATCAGCACCCGGCTGCGGCGGCGACTGCCCTTGCGCCTGGCGCTCCGGCTGACGCGCTGGAAAAACGTGTTGATGGGCATGTATGTGTACCGACTCTGCAAGCGCAGTCCGCAGCGCATGCGAAAGCTGTTGCTGGGCGGCGTCAGGCAGGCGCTGGGCCCCAAGGCCGACATCGCGACTCACTTCACCCCGCGCTACAACCCCTGGGAGCAGCGCCTGTGCCTGGTGCCGGATGGCGATTTCTTCAAGGCCATCAACAAGGGGCGTGCGTCGGTCGTGACCGACCACATCGAGTCGTTCACCGAGGCCGGCGTGAAGCTGCAATCCGGTGCCACTCTCGACGCCGACATCATCGTCAGCGCCACCGGGTTGAAGCTGGCCATGCTCGGCAACACCGCGCTGTACGTCGACGGCCAGCGCGTGGAGCCGTCTCGCACGGTCAACTACAAGGGGTTGATGTACAGCGGCGTGCCGAACATGGCCAATACCTTCGGCTATACGAATGCGTCCTGGACCCTCAAGGCCGACCTGACCGCGCAGTACGTCTGCCGGCTGCTCAATCACATGCGCAAGACCGGCATGCGGCAGTGTCGCGCACCTGCAGCGGGTCCGGACACCCCCTTGCTGCCGTGGGTCGACTTTTCTTCGGGCTACTTCCAGCGTGCTGCCGACCAGTTGCCCAAGCAAGGTGCTACCAAGCCCTGGAAGTTGAACCAGAACTACCTGAGCGACCTGGTTGCCATGCGCTTTGGCACGGTGGACGACGGGGTGCTGCGGTTCTCGAGTTAGCCGGAGTCGCGGGTGCGGGCGACGGCTTGATAGACCAATTGCTTGAATTCAAAAG
>PLZH01000146.1 GCA_003152055.1 Burkholderiales bacterium | reverse complement strand
GGGGTCGGGCAAATCGACCCTGATGGCCGTGCTCGGCTGCCTGGACCGGCCATCGAGCGGCAGCTATCTGTTCGAAGGCACGGACGTGGCCGAGTTGCCCGAACCGGCGTTGGCGCACATCCGCAGCGAACGCATCGGCTTCGTGTTCCAGAGCTTCAACCTGCTCGCGCGAACCAGCGCGATCGAGAACGTGGCCCTGCCGTTGTTCTATGCGCAGGGCGCGGCACCGCACGCGGCCGAGCGGGTGGTCCGTGCCCGCGCCGCATTGGCCCTGCTGGGCCTGGCCACGCGCGAAGCCAACACGCCGGCCCAGTTGTCGGGCGGCCAGCAGCAGCGCGTGGCGATCGCCCGCGCGCTCATCAATTCTCCTGCTGTGGTGCTGGCCGACGAGCCCACCGGCAACCTGGACACGCGCACCTCGCACGAGATCATGGAGACGCTGGTGCGGCTCAACCAGGAACAGGGCGTGACGATCGTGCTCGTCACGCACGAGCGCGACATCGCCGACTACACGCAGCGCGTGGTCACCATGCGCGACGGCCGCATCGTCTCCGACGAGCGCAATCCGCCGCGACCCACGACCGGGCGATCGAACGCTGCCCAGAGCGACGCGGGCATGAAGCTGTTCCAGGCATCGCAGCAACGCGTCCAGGGCCTCGAAGGCGCAGGGCGCCACACGGGCTCCGCCTGGGCCTTCGGCCTGATGATCGTGTCGGCCGCCGCGCAGGCGCTGGTGCGCAACAAGATGCGCTCGGCGCTCACGATGCTGGGCGTGTTCATCGGCGTCGCTGCGCTGATCGCGATGGTCGCAGTCGGCCAGGGAGCGAACGAGGCGGTGCGCAAGCAGATCGAGAGCCTGGGCACGAATCTCTTCGTCGTCGTGCCGGGCGCCACGACTTCGGGCGGCGTCCGCTCGGGCTTCGGCAGCGCCTCGACCCTCACCGTGAGCGACGCCGACGCCATCCGCCGCGAGTCGCCGCACGTGGCCAACGTGAGCTACCTGATCCGCCAGTCCGGACAGGTGGAGTACGCCGACCAGAACTGGACCACGAGCGTGCAAGGGGTGACCGCGAGCTACCCGCCGATCACGAACTGGCGCGTCAGCGCGGGGCGCGAGCTGACCGACGAAGACGACCGCGGCACGGCGCTCGTGGTCGTCATCGGCGAGACGGTGCGCCGGCAGTTGTTCAACGACTACGAAAGCCCGCTGGGCAGCGCCATCCTCGTGCGCGGCATTCCGCTGCGCGTGGTCGGCGTCTACGAGGCCAAGGGGCAAACCGCATGGGGCCAGGACCAGGACGACCTGGTGATGATTCCCTTCGGCACNNTTCGCAGTACCCGCCGCCGCCCAACCCTTTCGGCGTGCAGCCGCGCCTGACCGGCTACGTCAACCAGATCTACGTGCAGGCCATGGCGCCTGCGCAGGTCAAATCCGCCATCGACGAGGTCACCGCCGCGCTGAACCGCCGGCACCGCATCAAGCCCGGCGACACGGCCGACTTCAACGTGCGCAACCTGAGCCAGATCGCCGACGCCGCCGAAGGCAGCAGCCGGGTCATGGCGGCGCTGCTCGCGGTGGTGGCGTCGATTTCGCTCCTGGTCGGCGGGATCGGCATCATGAACATCCTGCTCGTCTCCGTGACCGAGCGCACGCGCGAGATCGGCCTGCGCATGGCGATCGGCGCGCAGCGCCTGCACGTGCTGCTGCAATTCCTCGCCGAAGCGGTGTTCCTCAGTGTCGTCGGCGGCGTGGCGGGCATCGCGGCCGGCGCGATCGTGACCGAAGCAATCTCGCTCGTGGCGAAGTGGCCGACCTTCATCTCAGCGTCGGCGATCGCCGGAGGATTCGTCTTCTCGGCAGCTGTCGGCATCTTCTTCGGCTACTACCCGGCGCGCAAGGCGGCCCGGCTCAATCCCATCGAAGCGTTGCGGTATGAATGAGCGCGGACTGGCGATGAGGCCACTGCCGGCGCGGACAACGCCGAGCCTTGCCGTCGTCGTGCTGCTGAGCGCGTGCGCCGCGGCAGGCCCGGACTTCGTGGCACCGGCCGCGCCAGCGATGACCCGGTACACGACCGCCGATCCGACGCTCGCCGACGCGGGCAGCGCGGAGGCGAGCCAACGCATCACGGCCGGGGCTACCGTGCCGGCGGCATGGTGGCACGCCTTCGAATCGCCGGCACTCGACGCGACCGTCGATCTCGCGCTGGCCGACAGCCCGACGCTGCAAGCCGCGCAGGCCACCCTGGCGCAGGCGCAGGAAGCGGTGAATGCGGCCCGCGGCAGCCGCTACCCGCAGATCGTCGTGAACGCCGGCGCCGGCCGCGGCAACCAGAGCGCGAGCGGATCGCTCGGCGTCGCCAACAACTCGACCATCGGAGCGGCGCTGTCCTATGGCGTCGATGCCTTCGGTGCGACGGCGCGCCGCATCGAGCAGGCCCAGGCCTTGGCCGACTATCAGCGGGCGCAATGGCGAGCCAGCAGGCTGCTGCTCGCGAGCGGCACGGTACAGCAGGCCATCGATCTGGCGTCGGCCATCGAGCAGACACACGCGGTGCAAGACATCATCGCGGCGGACCAGCGCAATCTCGAGCTCGTCCAGGTCTCGCAGGCCGCCGGAAAATCCGCGGGGCTCGATGTGCTGACGGCCGAAAGCCAATTGGCGAGCGACAAGGCCTTGCTGCCGCCGCTGTTGCAGCAGGCCAGCGCGGCACGGCATGCGCTGGCCGTGCTCGTGGGCAGCACCGCCGCCGACTGGGCGGCGCCGGACTTCGATTTCGTCCTGCTGGCGTTGCCAGCTGAACTGCCTTTGACCCTGCCGTCCGACCTCGTGCGTCGCCGGCCCGACATCGAGGCGGCCGAAGCGCAACTGCATGCCACGAGTGCAGGCATCGGCATCGCTTCCGCCCAGCTGTACCCGAGCATCACGCTGAACGCCTCGTGGACCGAGGCCGCCGTCGGTGGCGGCCTGTTCGCGAACTCCAGCAGCGTCTGGGACGTCGCAGCCGGCCTGGTGGCCCCCGTCTTCAACGGCGGCACGCTCAGGGCACAGCGGGATGCCGCCGTGGACGCGTACGCGGCCCAACTGGGCACGTACCGGCAAACCGTGCTGCAGGCTTTCGCTCAGGTCGCCGATGCGCTTCAGGCATTGAGCAACGACGCGGCTCTGCTCGACGCGCAACGCAAGGCGCTGGACGCGGCGCAGGCGACGCTGGATCTCACGCAGCAGAGCTATCAGGCCGGACAGACCAGCTTCCTGCAGATCATCGAGGCACAGCGCCTGTATCAGCAGGCCAGGCTCGGCCAGGTACGTGCCAAGGCGCAGCGCTACGTCGACACGCTGCAACTGTTCGTCGCCCTGGGCGGCTCGCCGCCCGATGGATCCGCGGCCGGCGCGGTACCCTGAAGATGGCTCGAAGGGCCGCGCACACGGAAGTCCGACCTCATGTCTCATCCCACCCCATCATCGGCGTCCGCCGAGGCCGTGCCGGCGCTGCGAACGCAGGCGCTGACGCGTCGCTTTGGCACGCACACCGTCGTCGACGCTCTTGACCTCGTGGTGCCAGAAGGTGAAGTGTTCGGCCTGCTCGGGCGCAATGGCGCCGGCAAGAGCACCTTGATCAAGATGCTGACGACGCTGCTGCCGCCCTCCTCGGGCCAGGCCAGCATCGAGGGCTTCGATGTCGTGAGCCAGGCCACGCAAGTGCGCGCGGCGATCGGCTACGTGCCGCAGGCCTTGTCGGCAGATGGAGAACTAACGGGATACGAGAACCTGCTGGTCTTCGCCCGCCTGTACGACATTTCCCGCGCCGAGCGCTCGCGACGGATTGCCGAAGCGCTGGCCTTCATGGATTTGCAGGCTGCGGCTCAGCAGCTCGTCGCCACTTACTCGGGCGGCATGATCCGGCGGCTGGAGATCGCACAGTCGATGCTGCACCGGCCGCGGTTGCTGTTCCTGGACGAGCCGACCATCGGGCTCGACCCGGTGGCGCGCGACACGGTCTGGGCGCACATCCGGCAGCTGCGCGCGGACTTTGACACGACGATCTTCATGACCACCCACTACATGGACGAAGCGCTGGCCTTGTGCTCGCGATTCGGCATCCTGCGCGCCGGCAAGCTCGTCGCCTGCGGCAGCCTGGCCGAATTGCGTGCCGCCAGCGGGCAGGCGACGGCCACACTCGACGAGTTGTTCATCCTGTACACCGGTGAAACGTCCGAGGCCGCCGGGGCCTACAACGAGACGTCCGGCACACGCCACACCAGTCAGCGGCTGGCCTGAGAACGAGGCACGAAATGACAACCAGTCTGGTGGTCCGAACGGGCCGGTACGTCGCCAAGGTGGCGGCGATCGCCGACATGGACATGCGCAAGCTGCGCCACGATCCGACCGAATTGCTGACCCGCGCAATCCAGCCGATGCTGTGGTTGCTGGTGTTCGGACAGGTCTTCGCCCGTGCCCACAGCATCCCGACCGGCAACGTCGACTACACCGCCTTCCTGGTGCCGGGCATCCTGGCGCAGAGCGTGCTCTTCGTCGCCATCTTCAACGGCATCTCGGTGATCTGGGAGCGCGACCTCGGCATCGTGCACAAGTTCCTCGCCAGCCCCACGCCGCGCACGGCGCTGGTGCTCGGCAAGGCCCTGGCCTCCGGCGTGCGGGCGCTGACGCAGGCCGTGATCGTGTACGCGGTGGCCATGGCGCTCGGCGTGCCGCTCGTCTGGACGGCGCAGGCGCTGCTGGGCGTGGTCGCGCTGGTGCTGCTTGGCGCGGCGTTGTTCTCGACCTTCTCGCTGATCATCGCCTGCATCGTCAAGACCCGCGAGCGCTTCATGGGCATCGGCCAGGTGTTGACGATGCCGCTGTTCTTCGCCAGCAACGCGATCTATCCGACCGACATCATGCCGCCGTGGCTGAAGGTGATCGCGCACGCCAACCCCTTGAGCTATGTCGTCGACGGTCTGCGCTCGATGATGCTGGTGGGCGGCGTCAGCACGCTGGGCCTGGGCGCCGACTTCGGCGTGCTCGTGGCCGGGCTCGTGCTGCTGATATGGATCGGCGGCTGGATGTACCCGCGGCTGATCACGTGACGCTGCCGCCTGGGCTAGCCGACCGCGGCGGCTCGCGAGGCCCGTGTGCGACAAGCGCCGGACGAGTTCACGCATCACAACGCCTGCAGCAATAAGGGAATCGCCTGAAACGGCCGTCGACGCGGACGACTGCGAGCCGCGGGTCGGCTCCTTCTTGCTCAAGCAACTTTCCGGTTCGTCTGCTCCACCTCGATGCGCAAAAGTCTTTCGGCGTTGCCGTGACAGATCTTCGCGCGTACCGCTTCGCTGATCGGTGCCGTTGCGATGAACTCGGCAGCGACGCTGCAGTCCTCATACGGGTAGTCGACGGAAAACATGACGCTGTCCTCGCCCAAGGCGGATACAGCGCAGAGCAGCGCGGCGTGCGCGCAGACGCCGGTGGTGGTGACCGCGATGTGCTTCCGGATCACTTCCGAGGGGAGCCTGCGCCGGCCCTGATCTGCTCCCGACTGGATGCGTGTTCGGCTGTCCAGGCGCCACAGCAGATAGGGCAAGGTCTCCCCCATGTGGCCGAGCACCAGCCTGACCCCCGGAAAGCGGTCGAAAGTGCCGCCGAACACCATGCGCAGCGCGTGCGTCGCGGTCTCGACCGTCCAGCTCCAGGTCGCACCCAGCAACTCGGGATGGCCCCGGTAGATGTGCGGCATGTCGTGAGGATCGCGAGGATGCAGGTAGATCGGCACATCGAGCTGCTGCACGCGCTCCCAGAACGGATGGTAGATGTCCTCGTCGAGATAGCGACCGTTCGTGTGGCCGTTGATCATCGCCCCCTTGAAACCCAAGTCCTCGATGCAGCGTGACAGTTCGTTGGCGGCCGCCGACGGATCCTGCAGCGGCAGATGGGCAAAGCCGGCGTAGCGTGTCGGGTGCCTCTGAATCTGCCGCGCAAGAAGGTCGTTCGCCTCGCGAGCGCGTCTGATGGCAAGGTGCGCATCGGGCTCGGCCTGGACGCCCGGCGTGGTGACGGAAAGCACGGCCAGCTCGATGCCGGCCCGGTCCATGGCTTCGAGTCGCGCTCCATCGAAATCGAGCAGCCCCTTCTCGAACCGACCGAAACCTTCCCGGTTCATGCTCGAGCCGGGTCCGTGGGCATAACTGGACAACTCCGGACTCGTGAAATGCTCTTCCAGTGCGATTTTTCTCATGGTGCACAGCGGCGGTTCCCGGTGTCGAGTCGAGCAGCCCTCACGCGCCGGCGTATCCCACGGTCTGCGCGAAGGTCACGAACTGCGTGTCCGGCAGCTTCAGCGCCCGAGCGAGCTTGGCCTGGTCTACCGCCCCCCGAAAGACCGTCGCGAGTCCCTCCGAAGCGCAGAACAGATAGACGTTCTGGCCGATGAACGCGGCATCGACGGAGGCGTAGAGACGCCGCTCCTCGGGCGAGATGTCCGTCATGCGTTCGCCATGCGCGACATAGACAAGATTGAGCGGCGCGGTGGCCACGAAGTCCTGCAGGCCGGTTTGTGCGCGCAGATCGTCCTTCGAGTGGGGCAGCAACGCGTGGCTCTTGGGCTCATAGATCCAGACACCGTCGGCCATCGCGACGTAGAGGTCGATCACCATGACATGGCGCCAATACGGCGCGGTGCGATCGCCGCTCGGACGGTTGATGCCGTAGGCCGCCCACAACAGATCGGACAGGACCTGCATCGGCGGCGCCCGGTCCGAATACTCGCGCGTCGAATGTCTCAGTCTGAGCGCCTGGGTCAAGGGCACTCCGCCCTCGCCTCGCGCGGGCGGCAAGGCCAGGGGCTTCATGGTCTGCGCCAGCGTGTCGACTGGAACGGCGGCAAGCGCCGCGCTCGCGAGGATTCCGGCACTGGCTTGGCGTCGCGTCATCATCAACACTCCTCAGCGGGTTCTTTGACACAGTGAAAAGACGGCCCACAGCTCATGAGCGAGGCACCGCCTTCAGGATCGCGCGTCGGACCAGCGTCTCGAACAGCGGCAACTTGTAGGCGTTCTCGGCCAACGGCGTGGCGCCGTCCAGCGCGGCATGCGCCGCCTCCTTGGCCAGGTCTTCGGCGATGCGTCGGCCGGTCAGGGCGGCCTCGGCTGCTCTTGCCCGATGCGGCACAGGCGCCGCCGCGCCGAGGACGATCGCGGCGCGCCGGCAGACCCCGTCCGGGCCGAGGTCGAGAACGACGGCGACGTCGGCAAGCGGCCAGTCGAAGGAGTCCTTCTCGCCCTGCTTCAGGTGAGCCATTCGCACGCTTGGCGCCAGCGGCGGCACGACGATGGCGGTCATAATCTCGTGCGGCTTCAGATCGTTCTCACGCTGCAGGTCCGTACCCGGCGGCACGAAGAAGTCTTCGAGCAAGACACGCCGCACGGTGCCATCGGCACTTGTCAGCTCGGCCGATGCGTCCAAGGCCACGAGCGCCGTGGCGGCCGTGGAAGGGTGGACGATCGCGCATTGCCGGTTGTCGAAAATCGCGTGGTACCGGTTTTCGCCCGAGATCGCGTAGCAGTGGCCCCCGCCTTTTCTGAGGCAGTGATATTCCGCCGCCCGGAAATACCAGCAGCGCGGCCGCTGCAGGACGTTGCCCCCCAGCGTTGCGACATGGCGGATCTGCGGACTGGCCGAGCCATTGACCGCCTCGGACAGGATCGGGTAGCGCCGTTGCACGCCGGGATGCTCGGCAAGCCTGGCCAGCGTGACCATGGAGCCGATGCGCAGACCGCCGCCGCCGTCGTCGATCGCGACAAGCCCCACGACGCCAGCGAGACTCACCACCGTCTTCGGCGCCAGCAGGTTCTCCTTCATCAGGTCGAGTAGGTCGATGCCGCCGGCCTTCACGACGGTCCGCCCGGCGGTGCCCATGGCCTCGGACGAAACGACCATCGCATCGGCGACCGTCGTCGAGGCCGCCGCCGCGGCCTCGGAGACCGTTCTTGCGCCGACCCAGGCAAAGCGATCCATGGTCGTCAGGCGCGAGCCGGAGTCTTGCCCAGCGCATCGAGAACCGCCGCCGGCGTCATGGGCAGGGCGCGAAGGCGAACGCCGATCGCGTTGTAAACGGCATTGGCGATGGCCGGCGCGGTGGCGATGTTCGAGGGCTCGGCGACACCGTAAGCGTCGGTCGCGCTGCGGCCCTGATAGTTCTCCAGCACGATGACCTCGATGACTGGCGTTTCGCGCGGCCCGGCCAGCTTGTACTGCTCCAGGTTCGCGTTCACCATGCGGCCGCTGCGCTGATCGATGACGCGCTCTTCGAAGAGGGCGTAGGACAAGCCCATCAGAACGCCGCCCTGCACCTGGCTCTCTATCAGCAGCGGATTCATCGGCCGGCCGCAGTCCTGCACTGCCACCACACGCTCGACCCGCACGATGCCGGTCTCGGTGTCGACGGCCACCTCGGCGAACTGCACGCCGCCGAGATCCTGCTGCGCCAGGGCGGCGTCGGCTCCCATCCGCCGGCGGAAGCCTCCGTAGTCGTCGCTGCGCGAGGCCACCTCGCTGACACGGTCGGTGCGCAGATGGGCGGCCGCCTCGCGAAAGCTCATGCCGCGCTTCGGGTCGTCGCGGACGACGATGCGCCCGTCGCGGGCGATCAGGTCTGCGGGCGCCACGTGCAGGGCAGGCGCTGCCTCGCGCAGGAGCGTTTGCAGAACGCGCCAGGCGGCGGTGCGCGCCGGCGGCGTGATCGAGGCCGTCGTGCGGCTGCCGTAGGAGGGCGGGCCGGCCGGATATTCCGTGTCGCCGATGCGCACCCTGACCTGTTCGGGGCGCAGCCCGAAAACCTCGGCGACCACCTGGGCCAGCACCGTGCCGATGCCGGTGCCGATGTCCTGCACGCTCGACAGCACTTCCACCGAGCCGTCTCGCGTCAGCCGCACCTCGCAGGCCGAGTTGGTCTGAACGTTGGCGCCCCAGATCGACTGCGCCACGCCGAGGCCGCGCTTGACCGGCCCGGCATCTGCACCCGGCGCATGCCGGCGCTGCCAGCCGATGCGTTCGGCGCCGAGGCGCCGCTCTTCGCGCCGCACCGGGCTGGTATCGATGCGGTCGCGCAGGGCGAGCGGGTCGATGGCGAGCCGCCCGGCCAGTTCGTCGATCGCCTGCTCCAGCCCGAAGGCGCCCGGCGTGTTGCCCGGCCCGCGCATCGCGCAGCCCGGCCCGGCGTTGATGAACACATCGTGCTGCGCCGATTCGAAATTGGCGCAGTCGTAGAGCGACTGCGCGACGTTGCCAAGACCGGCTCCGAGGGCGACGCCAGCCGTGCCATAGCTCAACAACGAGATCGCCGTCAGCGTCCCGTCGGAGCGCGCACCTACGCGCAGGCGCTGCCAGGTTCCCGGTCGGTTCCCCGCGTCCATCTGCTCTTCCTCGCGGTCGAGGATGATGCGCACGGGTGCCTGCGCCTGATGCGACAGCGCGACCGCGATGCGGCCGTGGTTGCCGAGCGACGACTTGGACCCGAAGCCCCCGCCCATGCCGTCGACGATGACCCGCACGCGGCCGAGCGGCAGACCGAATGCCGCCGCCAGCTCATTGCGCACGCCGGCCGTGAATTGCGTCGACGCGTAGACAGTCAAGCCGTCGGCCCGCCAGTCGGCCACGATGGCGTGGGGCTCCATGCAGCAGTGGGTCTGCACGCGGGTCCGATACTCGCCCTCGACGATGACCTGGGCTTGCGCAAAGCCTTGTGCCGCATTGCCCCGGGTGTCGATGGCCGGCCCGCGCACGTTGCCATTGAGCGGCAGGCCACTCGCCGCGGGGAACCCGCCGGCATTGCCTCGAGGCACCGAAGCGTCGTCGTGGACCCGTGGCGCAGTCGCTTCGCGTGCCCGGTCCATGTCCGCCACGAACGGCAGCGATTCGTAGTCGACGCGGATCAGGCGCAGCGCTTCGGCCGCGGCGGCCATGGATACGGCGGCGACGGCGGCAACCGGCGCACCGACGTAGCGCAGCACCGAGGCGGCGGGATCGTCGGCGCGGGCGACGACGAGCACCGAATGAACACCCGGATAACTTGCCGCCACGGCGACATCGATGGAGCGTACCCGCGCGTGCGGCAGCGGCGAACGCAGGATGCGGCCGTGCAGCATACCGGGAAGACTGATGTCCACCGTATAGCGGGTCGCCCCGGTGACCTTGGCGCGGCCGTTCTGCCTCGGCGTGGAGTGACCGATGACCGCGAGCGCGGCATTGGGCGGCAGTGGCGGCGGCTCGTCGAGCGGGATCTGCCGCTGCACCTCGGCCAAGCCGACGCTCGAGATGCCGAGCGGGAATGTCTCGGTGCGTGTGGTGCCGTCGGCCGCCATCCCGAAATCCCCTCAGGCCTTTCGCGCCTTGGCGGCTGCCAGGGTCGCAGCGACGACGTGCGGATAGGTGCCGCAGCGGCAGAGGTGTCCGCTGATCGCGGCATTGACCTCGTCAACGCTCGGGTTCGGCGTGTGCTCCAGCAATGCCGCACAGCTCATCACCATCCCGGGCGTACAGAAGCCGCATTGCAGCGCGTCGTGCTCGATGAAGGCGGCTTGCACAGGATGAAGGTGTTCGCCCTTCGCCAGGCCTTCGATCGTCGTCACGCTGCGGGCGCCGACCTCGACGGCGAGCATCATGCAGGCACAGACCGTGACGCCGTCAAGCCACACGGTGCAGGCTGAACAGGCCCCGCGATCGCACGCGATCTTGGTGCCGGTCAGCCCCAAGGGGCCGCGCAGGGCCTCGGCGAGCGTCGTGCGCGGCTCGATCTGAAGCGTCCGCGTCACGCCATTGACACGCAGCGTAAGCAGAGCCGCTACCGGCCCGACGACAGGCGGCCCGTCGGTTTGCGCAGCGCTCGCCGGCCCAACGAACGCGGACCCGGCCCCGATCACGCCTGCCCCGGCCGCGGAGGCCGCAGAACCGCGGAGAAACGACCGACGCGATAGTTCATGTTGCATGGGGCGCCAAGAGGTGGGGGCAGCGGCCGCTGCGGAGGCGGTCATGCGAAGGCGGCGCAACCAGGGCAGCGCTCGCACTCCGCTTGTTCATGACGCCCCCTTTCGTCAAACCTTTCCGCATGGATTGGCAGTCGATTGTTCAGGCGACGCAGCACGCGACGTTTGCGCTGGATCAAGCGCGCCGCCGCTTGCCGTCTCTCGTCGCGCAGCGTCTTAGCGGTCACGAAAGTCAAGGGCTCTTGTGGTCGGGTCTTCCTGTGCCGCGCCCCGCGATGAATTGATATTTCGCAATGCCTGCGTCGCGCTGGCTTTCTACAGTCGGCGCATGGCGCGACGGGAGTTGACGATGGACAGAGTCTTGGTGGTCGTGTATTCCTGTACGGGCACGGGTCGCCGGCTGGCGCAACTGCTCTGCGCGCAGCAGCAATGGCCGATGGGCGAAGTGACGGAGATCCGGCCACGGCGCGGAGCGTCTGGAACGTGGCGCAGCGTGATCGACTCCTTGTTCCGGCGCAGGCCCGACGTCCGATACGACGGACCTGCACCCGAGCAGTTCGAAACGGTCGTGCTGATCGCGCCCGTCTGGCTGCTGCGACTCGCCGGGCCGATGCGCAGCTTCGTCGCTTCCCGTCACGCGTCGCTGCCAAAAGCGGCGGTGCTCATGGTCATGGGTTCTCGCGGTGCCGCTCAGGCCGTCGCCGAGATCGCACGGCTGACCGGACGCGGACCCTTGCTGGATGCAGGGTTCACGAACCGCGAGGTGGAGGATGGCAGCTGTGCCGGGCGGTTGCAGGCGCTGGGCGATGCCTTGCGGACCATCGAGGACCCGGTTGTCGGCGTCAGGCCGGCGGTGTGGTCGCCGCAGGCCGCCTGACGGACGGCGACCCCTTCAACAAATCGAGCGACATCATGCAGCGTCTTTTCATCGTCATCGCCAACGCGTCCCGTGCGCGCCTGTTCAGCCGCGACGGACCGACCGACGAGCTGATCCCGCTCGTCACGTTGAGCCATCCCGAAAGCCGGCAGCTGGGCCACGAGCTGGCCGATGATCGGCCGGGTCGCCAGGCGAACGATCGCAGCAGCGGCAGCAACCGCTACGAACCGCCGACCGACGTGCGGCGCCACGAGCACGCCAAGTTCGCCCACCAGCTTGCCGAAGAGCTGCGGAAGCGCTTGCTCGCAGGCGAGTTCGACGCGCTGTGGTTGCTGGCGTCGAACCCGTTCCTTGGCGAACTGAAGGCTGCCCTGGGAAGCGCCGTCGCTGCGCAGGTGCAGTTCACCTTGCCGGCCGACTGGACCAGCCTGGGCTTGGCCGAGATCGAAGAAAAACTGGGAAGCCTCGCCCAGGAAGATGGCCCGAGGCATGGCGCTGCCCTCTAGCGCCGGGGGCGAGGGCGATAACTTTCAACGAACCTCACATCTCGGAGCAAACCGATGAGCTATCGCAGCATCCTTCTATACCTCGACGAGGATGCGCTATGCGAGAAGCGCAGCACATTCGCCATTGAGCTCGCGAAAGCACACGAGAGCCATCTCGTCGGCGCCGCGCCGACGGGCTTCCTCGACTTTCCGGTCGCCATCGATGCCGCAGCGACACTCGCCGAATACGCCGACGTCGCCTGGCGCGCCGTGCGCATCCGTGCCGAGCGGTCGGCGCAGGTCTTTCGGGATCGATGCGCTCGGGCCTCATTGCCGTCCTTCGAAGCGGTTACCGACGAATCGGCCAGGGCCGGCAGTCTCGTTCACCACTCGCATTGCAGCGACCTCGTCATCCTGAGCCAGGCCGACCCTTCTTCGCCGGAGCATGCGACGGAGCAACAGCTCGTCGAAGAAGTCGTCCTCCAGAGCTCGCGACCAACTCTGATCGTTCCGTATGCCGGCAGCTTCAGCCCTCTGATGTCCGACGTCATGGTCGCCTGGGACGACAGTCGCGAGGCTGCTCGCGCGGTCGCCGATGCGATGCCCCTGCTGCGGCGGTCGAAACGCGTGCATGTCGTCGGCTGGGCAGAGAGCCACGAACACGAGGGGTCGTTGCGCCCGCGCCTGGATGCGGTATGTCGCTGGCTGCAACGCCATGGCGTGCCGGCCACGGCTCGAACGGACAGCGCGATCGAGGTCGGCGTCGCCGACGCGATGCTGTCGCGCGCCGCCGACCTCGGCACTCAACTCACGGTCATGGGCGCCTACGGTCATGCCCGGTGGACGGAACGCGTTCTCGGCGGCGCAACGCGGAGCCTGCTGACTTCGATGACGACGCCCGTCCTGATGTCGCATTGACGCCGGGCGCTGGGCAAGCCACTCAGCCGCCCTGCACGCACTTTTCGTACAGGCCCAGGAGGCGGCGCGCCGGATCGTACCGACGCTTGAGCGCTTCGTATTCGTGCGCGCCGTAGGCGTCGGCAAACTCCTGCCGGGTGAAGAAGCTTTCGGAATACAGCGACTTGATGCCGCCGAGCCGTATCACTTCTCGTTCGACGAGTCGATTGAAGTGGCCAGGTTCGTGCGGTACGCGACTGGTGACGCCGTCCCAGAAGCCGAAATTGACGTACAGCGTCTCGGACGCAAGCGGATAAAGCGGGAACGCGTGGCTTCCTTGTCCACGCAGCGGGCAGACCCAAATCGGCAGGATGCCGATTTCGCGTTGCAGGAACGCAAGAAACTCGTTCGCCCTCGGCAACGGAATATCGACGTCCTGGATCACCGATTCATGGTGGAGACCGCGCAGCCGCGCCCAGCGGCGCGTCAGGCCCCAGCGTGAATTCCAGCGCATCAGGCGCGTGTAGGTACGCGAGTTGAGCCGCGAGCGGCCGATGACGCGCCGCAGCCACGGGCGCTCGACGCCGAAGTTGCGCGAGCACCAGAACCAGTCGGTATCCCAACGCCAGAGGTAGTCCTTCACGCTCAGATAGTCGACCTCGTCTTCCAGCAGCGAGCGGTAGTAGATCTTCTCGAAGCCGTAATCGCTCAGCCAGGGCGCCCGGTCGACGAAGCGGGCGACGTTGAGAACGAACGAGCTGGAGTCGAACACGACGCCGTCGATGAAATCGGCATGGCGTTCGTCGCAGCGGCGCGCCAGGCTCTCGAAAAAGGCGTCGGCATGGCGATCGCGGACGTGCAGAACGCGGACGTAGGGCTTGACGGGACGCGTGCGCAGGCGGGCGCGAAGCGCGTAGCCGAGAGTTCCGTAGGAATTGGCAAACCCGTGGAACAGGTCGCTGTTCTCATTGTCGGGCGTGCAGACGACGATGGCCCCGCCGGGCAGCAGGACCTCGAGCTCGAGCAGCGTGTGATGGACGAGTCCCTCGTTGAACGAGGTGGCCTCGATGCCGATACCGGCCAGGGCGCCGCCGACGGTGATGGACTTGAGCTGCGGCACGACGGCAGGCATGACGCCGTAGGGCAGCGTCGCATCGACGAGGGCTTCGTAAGTCGTGCTCCCCTCGACGTCGACCCATCCCTGCGCGACGTCGACCTCGCCGACATTCTTGAACTCGCTGAGGTCGAGCCTTCGCCGGCGCGCTTTGCGAGGATCGCGGAACAGGTTCGAGCTGGCCTTGACCAGCCCCCAGGGTTCGGAGTCGGCCGCCGCACCCAGCGACGCCAGCAGCCGGGCACATCGCTCGGCATGCGCAGCCGCCTCAGCGCCCATACACGTGCTCGCGACCCATCGGGTAGCTGCTCGCCGTGACGTTGCCCTTGCTGAAGAGAACCTGGAACAGGTGCGTGTAGCCGGCAGGCGAGCGGAACATTTCGGCGCAGCTGACCAGGTAAATCCGCCAGACGCGCCTGAATCTCTCGTCGAAACGGGCCGGATTGAGGGCCTGGATCTCGTCCCAGCGCCGATCGAAACGCTCGGCCCAGGCATCGAGGGTCGGCGCGTAGTGGCGCCTCAAGTTCTCGACATCAAGAACCTCGAGGCCGCAGTGTTCCATGGCGACGATCGCGTCGGCCAGGCTCGGAATCCAGCCACCGGGAAAAACGTGCTTGCGGATGAAGAGCTCCGTCTCGAAACGCCCGAGGTGGCCGATAAAGTGGAGCATGCCGAGGCCGCCTGGCCGGAGCAGCTCGGCGTGGGCGCGGATCACTTCGGCCAGCTGATCGCGCCCGGCGTGCTCGAGCACGCCGATCGATACCACCTTGTCGAACGGGCCGCCCGTCTCCCGGAAGTCCGCCTCTCGCACCGACAGCCGATCGGCGAGCCCACGCCGCCCGATCTCGTCGCGCAGCCAATGAACCTGCTCCGTCGTAGTGTTGATCCCGGTACCCAGTGCACCGGTCGTTTCCAGAGCACGAAACATGAAGCCGCCGAACCCGCAGCCGACGTCGACGTAGCGCTCGCCCCTGGCGAGCCGCAGCTTGCGGCAGACGTGATCGATCTTGTTGCGCTGCGCCTGCTCGAGCGTCGTCGTTCCGGCGGGCCAGTAGCCGCACGTGTACATCATCAACGGGTCGTCGAGCCACAGGCGATAGAACTCGGTCCCCAAGCCGTAGTGCGCCCGGGCATTGGCCTTGGCCTGGGCCGGCGAGGCGTTCGAATGGCGAAGCTCGTGCAACAGGTTCTCTAGTTCGTTCCAGGGCCGGCTCTGCAGGTCCAGGCCCGCGCTCATCGCCGCGGCAAATGCGTTGCCCAGATCGCCCGTCAGATCCACGCTCCCATCGAAGTACGACTCGAGCAGGCCGATGTGGGCGCGCGTGAAGGCCGACACGAGGGCAGCGTCGGTGTGGAAGACGACCGTGAACGAGGGCTTGTCGCCGCCGCCTCGGCAAACGCTGCCATCGGGAAGCTCGACCGCGAAAGACACTCCGGCCCGCTGAGCGAGGCCATCGACGAGCGCCTGCATCGAGCCGTGCGCCCCCGCCTGCCACCAAGCGGCCGAGGGGGTCAGCACGGCGGCTGCCGGTTCGAGCACAGGGCAGCGGGCTCGGCAGACATTGCATCGTCCATGGGTCATTGCACTGGCAAAGGGCGATGCAGACGTTGACGCGTATCAGAAAGCGCCGACGTCGGGGGCCGATCGGCAAACCGGCGCGGCGCCGCCGTTTCCTGATCCTTGTCAAAGTCCGACCGGCCGCCCCGGCTAGATTGGGCGCACGCGGGTGCCAACTGATCGAGCCCTATCGCCGCAAGGCCCAGGGACACAGAAATGGAAGGTCGTCGTGCAGACGTTGCATGAATGGTTCTCCGCCGCTTGGCCGTTACTTCTCGGCCTCGCGGTGCTCGTCGGGCTCGGCGCCATCGTCGTTCAGGCGGTCAGCTGGGCCCTCACCCACTCGGACTGAAGCATCGATGCAAGCCATGGTGCTCCACGTGCCCGGCCAGCCTCTTCGCTTGGAGGAGCGCCCGGAGCCCGAGCCTGGCCGTGGCGAGATCGTCCTCCGCGTCGAGGCATGCGCCGTGTGNNGGCCACTGCGACTACTGCCGCCTCGGCCGTGAGAACCTGTGCGACGCGCCGCTCTTCACCGGCTACACCCGCGACGGTGGGTTCGCGACGCACGTGACCGCCGAGGCGGCCTTCTGTCTGCACCTCGGCTGGGTCGACGATGCCGTGCATGCGGCGCCGCTGCTGTGCGCCGGGCTGATCGGCTGGCGCTCGCTGCGCATGGCCGGCGCGGACGCGCTGCGTCTGGGCCTGTACGGCTTCGGCGCCGCTGCGCATCTCATCGTGCAGGTCGCGCGGCACGAAGGGCGCGAGGTGTACGCATTCACGCGTCCGGGAGACATTGCGGCGCAGGCCTTCGCACGAACCCTCGGCGCGGTCTGGGCCGGCGGCTCGGACGAGCGGCCGCCACAGCCGCTCGATGCGGCCATCATCTTTGCCCCGGTCGGCGAACTCGTACCGATAGCGCTCGAGGCCGTGCGCAAAGGTGGCCGCGTCGTCTGCGGTGGCATCCACATGAGCGACATCCCGTCGTTCGCATACCGGCTGCTGTGGGAAGAACGCCAGCTGCTATCGGTCGCGAATCTGACGCGGGCCGACGCGACCGAATTCCTGCGCTTCGCGGCGCGCGTGCCATTGCAGGTCCGCACGACGCCTTATCCGCTGGCCGCCGCCAACGAGGCGCTTGCCGATCTGCGCTCGGGGCGCTTGCAAGGGGCAGCTGTTATCGTTCCATGACAGGCCGGCTCATCGGCTCTTGCACGCAAGGAAATCGCAAGGTTCTGCGGGAATGACGAAAGATCCGGAACCGTGACCGACTTCGCCGGGGCGGCCGCGGCCCCGCCGCATCGAGCGCAGGCCCTCGGGCCAGCTTTCTGGTGCCTCCTGATCGGGGTCGCGTGCATCTGGTTCTTCACCCTCGATGCAAGACACCTCCTCAAGTCGGACGAGGGCCGTTACGCCGAGATCGCGAGGGAAATGTTCGTTTCCGGCGACTGGGTGACCATTCGCTACAACGGACTCAAGTACTTCGAAAAGCCGCCGTTTCATCTCTGGATGACGGTGTTCGCCTTCAAGGCCTTCGGCATCGGCGAGTGGCAGGCCCGTCTCTGGGTCGCGCTCAGCGGCGCCGCGGGGACTGTCATTACCGCGTTCGCGGCCAGGCGCTGGTTCGGCCTGCGGGTCGGCCTCCTGACGGCCATGGTCCTGCTGGCAACGCCGGCATGGAATCTTGGCGGCCACTTCAATTCACTCGATATGAGCGTCTCCGGCGCGCTCGCCTGCGTCCTCGCGGGCGTCTTGATGGCCCAGCATCCGCAGACGCAGAAACGGGCGCGTCATCGCTGGATGCTGTTTGCCTGGGGCGCCGTCGCCGTCGCCCTATTGACCAAGGGACTGATCGGCCTGGTGCTACCCGGCCTGACCTTGATCGTGTATTCGCTGCTCGCTCGCGATTGGCAGATCTGGCGCCGCCTGAGCCTGGGCACCGGGGTGTTGCTGATGCTGGTCATCGCAACACCCTGGTTTGTGCTCGTTTCCGTACGCAACCCAGAATTTCCGAGCTTCTTCTTCATTCACGAGCATTGGCAGCGATACACCTCGATCGTCCACCACCGCGGCGCTCCGATCTGGTACTTCGTGCCCGTTCTGCTCGCCGGGTTCTTGCCCTGGACAGGGCTTGCATGGCGCATGGGCACAATTGTCCGTCGCGAGCGCGACTGCGAGGGCTTGCGGCCCGTCCTTCTCCTCGCGGTCTGGGCGACGACGATCTTCGCCTTCTTCAGCTTTTCGGACTCCAAGCTTCCTGGCTACGTCCTTCCCGTTTTTCCCGCCCTTGCCGTGCTCGCTGCACTGGCACTCGACAAGATCAGCACACTCGCATGGAATCGCTACCTGCTGGGAATGCTTGCCATCGTGCTGCTAGGCCTGCTGGGCACGCCGTTCATGAGCCGTCTCGGCAGCGACGCAGCGCAAGGCCAGCTATTTCGCAGCTACGAACCCTGGGCCGCCGTCGCCGGCCTGATCGCGGTATCCGGTCTCGTGCTCGCGCTGTACCAAAATGACAGGGGCCAGAAGTTGCCAAGCATGACCGCCGCGAGCCTGGCGCTCTACGTCGCAGCGACGGTCGCGCTGTTGGGCCACGAGACGTTTGGTCGCGGCAGCTCCGGCGTCGATCTCGTGGCGCCGATGCAGGCCGTGCTCACCAAGGAAATGCCGATCTATTCCGTCCGGATGCTCGACCACACGCTGCCCTTCTATCTGCGCCGAACGACCGTCATGGTCGAAGCACCCGACGAGCTGGAATTCGGAACGAAGCAGGAGCCGCAGAAGTGGCTTGCGANNGCGCGCCGCGTCGTCGTCGCCAACTTTCCCAAGGCCCCCTCATGACGCTTGCCAGCTTCCTCTTGATCCTGGCTGGCGTTGTTCTCAATGCCGGGGCGCAACTCCTGCTGAAAGCCGGCGTCGGCCCGCTGGGGCCGATCAGCCTGGACTGGCCGAGCCTCCTGCCGACGCTGACGCGAGTCTTGCAACAATGGCCGATCCTCGCCGGCCTGGCCTGCTATGTGGTCAGCGTCGGGTTCTGGATCGTCGCCTTGTCGCGCGTGGAGGTCTCGCTGGCCTACCCGATGCTTTCCCTGGGCTACGTGATCAACGCCGTCGCCGCATGGTGGCTGTTCGGCGAGGCTCTGGGCCCGATGCGCTTCGCCGGCATCCTGCTCATTCTTGCCGGCGTCCTAGTCATGTCGAGAACATGAAGCCATCCCGTGGAGACGATGGCGAGGCGGCCGCGCCCGAGCTGCCTTTCCTGCCGTTCGCGCGGCCCGGCATCGACGCCGAGACGATCGCGGAGGTCAGCGCCGTGCTGCAGTCGGGCTGGATCACGTCGGGCCCGAAGGTTCTGGCATTCGAAGCCGAGCTGTCCGCCCTTTTCGGCGATCGGCCGGTGCGCGCATTTTCGAACGGCACGGCAACGATGGAGGTGGCGCTTCGCCTGGCCGGCATCGGCGCCGGCGACGAGGTCATCACGACGCCGGTGACCTGGGTCGCAACGGCGAACGTGATCGTCGCCGTTGGCGCCACTCCCGTCTTCGTCGACATCGACAGGCGGACTCGCAACCTCGACCTGCAGGCGGTCGAGACCGCCATNNGTCATCGAGGACGCCGCCCAGGCCATCGACTCGCGCTGGAAGGGAAAGCGGATCGGCAGCTTCGGCGACCTGGTCAGCTTCAGCTTTCAAGCCAACAAGAACATCACCTGTGCCGAAGGGGGCTGCCTCGTTCTCAACTCCGAAGCNNAATCTGACGGACATCAATGCCACGATCGGCATCGGCCAGCTTCGCCACCTGGGCGACGTGACCCGCTTCCGCGCCGAGCTTGCCGAGACCTACTTTCGGGCCGCCTCCGATGCCAGCCTCGAATCGCTCGGCATCGGCCTGCCGCCGGCGCTCGACGCCGTGAATGCGACGACCAACTGGCATATGTTTCAGGTCCAGTTGCCCGAGCACAAGCTGCGTGGCGGGCGGGCGGCCGTGATGCAGGCCTTGCGGGCCGCGGGCATCGGGACGGGTGTCCACTATCCCGCCGTGCATACGTTTTCTTTCTATCGATCGATGGGCTGGCGCGAAGGAATGCTGCCGCATGCGGAAAGCGTCGGGCGCGGCATCCTGACGCTTCCCTTGTTCTACGGGATGCGGGCCGGCGATGTCGAGCGCGTCTGCCGCACCCTGGCCCTGACCTGCAGGCGGCTCCTCTCATGATTGCACCCGAGTTGTCGATCGTCGTTCCCGTCTACAACGAGGAAGACGTGCTGCCGGCGCTGTTCGAACGCCTCTACGCCGTTCTCGACCAGCTCGGTGAGCCTTACGAGATCATCTTCATCAACGACGGTAGCCGCGACCGGTCGGCGCAGTTGCTGGCGGCGCAGTTCCGCAAGCGCCCGGACGAGACCCGCGTCGTGCTGTTCAACGGCAATTTCGGCCAGCACATGGCCATCATGGCCGGCTTCGCGCATGTTCGCGGGCGCATCGCCATCACGCTCGACGCCGATCTGCAGAACCCGCCGGAAGAAATCCCGAATCTGGTCGCCGCCATCCGCGCCGGGCACGACTACGTCGGAACGATCCGCAAGGCGCGCAACGACAGCGCCTTTCGCCGCATCGCCTCGCGCCTGATGAACGGGCTACGCGAACGCATCACGCGCATCCACATGACCGACCAGGGCTGCATGCTTCGCGCCTACGACCGTGCCCTCGTCGATACGCTCAACGCCTGTAGCGAAGTCAACACCTTCATTCCCGCGCTGGCCTACACGTTCGCGGCTTCGCCGACGGAAATCGAGGTCGAGCACGAAGCTCGTCACGCCGGCCAGTCGAAGTACTCGCTGTACGCGCTGATCCGTCTCAACTTCGACCTGGTGACGGGTTTTTCGACGGTTCCGCTGCAGTGGTTCTCGCTCATCGGCATGATCCTGTCGCTGCTGGCCGGGGCCCTGTTCGTCCTGCTTCTCGTCAGGCGCTTCATCCTAGGGGCCGAAGTCGAGGGCGTGTTCACGCTGTTCGCGCTGCAGTTCTTCCTGACCGGTATCATCCTGTTCGGCATCGGGCTCATGGGGGAATACGTCGGCCGCATCCAGCAGGAGGTGCGCCGGCGCCCGCGCTACCGCATCAGCACCGTGCTCGAGGCGCAGACCCAGGCCCAGGCGACCGAGCCGGTCGAGATCGCGGCATGAAAGCCGTCGTCTTTGCCTACTCGAACGTCGGTGAGCGCTGTCTTCGTGTCCTGCGCGCACGCGGCGTCGACGTCGCGCTCGTCGTCACGCATCGCGACCACCCAGGCGAGACGCTGTGGTTTCGCCGTGTCGCGGACACGGCGGCCGAGCTGCGAATCCCCGTGGTGTATAGCGACGATCCGAACGATCCATCGCTCGCCGCCGCGGTCGAGCGGATCCGGCCGGACCTGATCTTTTCCTTCTACTATCGAGCCATGATTCCTGGCGACTTGCTCGCGAAGGCCAAGGCCGGGGCCTACAACATGCACGGATCGCTGCTGCCGAAATATCGGGGCCGCGCGCCGACGAACTGGGCCGTGCTGCACGGTGAGACCGAAACCGGCGCGACGCTGCACGAAATGGTCGCCAGGCCGGACGCAGGCGACATCGTCGATCAGAGCTCGGTTCCCATCCTGCCCGACGACACGGGGCGCGATGTCTTCGACAAGGTCACGCTCGCCGCGGAAAAGGTCCTGTGGCGGAGTCTTCCTTCGATCCTCGCTGGCCAGGCGCTGCGCCGGCCGAACGACATCGCCCACGGCAGCTATTTCGGCGCAAGAAAGCCCGAGGACGGACGCATCGACTGGTCGCGCCCCGCCGCCGAGGTCTACAACCTGATCCGCGCCGTGGCGCCGCCGTATCCTGGCGCGTTCGCCGAGATCGGTAGCCGGCGACTCGTCGTCGCGGCGGCGCGCATGGCATCGGCCGGAGACATTTCCGCGGACGCGACGGGCCGGCCCGGCTTGCACGTCATCGAAGGCAGGATCGTCGGCGAATGCGGCGATCGAGGCCGTATCGACATCCGGCAATTGCTCTGCGGCTGCGAAGTCGTCGACGCCCGATCGCTTGCCACCCTTCTCCTCGAGGGCCAACCTTCGCGTTCAGCACCATGAAGAAGATCCTGATCCTCGGCGTCAACGGCTTCATCGGCCATCACCTGACCTCTCGAATTCTCGAGACGACCGACTGGGACGTCTTCGGCATGGACCTCTCGTCCGGGCGTCTGGGCAATCTGGTCGATCACCCGCGAATGCACTTCTTCGAAGGCGACATCACGATCAACAAGGAGTGGGTCGAGTACAACGTTCGCAAGTGCGATGTCGTGCTGCCCCTGGTTGCCATCGCGACCCCGGCCACCTACGTGCGCGAGCCGCTACGCGTCTTCGAGCTCGACTTCGAAGCCAACCTGCCGATCGTCAGGGCCGCGGTCAAGTACAAGAAGCACCTTGTCTTTCCCTCGACCTCGGAGGTCTACGGCATGTGCTCGGATGCCGAGTTCGATCCCGACACGTCGCAGCTCGTCTACGGACCCATCAACAAGCCCCGCTGGATCTACGCCTGCTCGAAGCAGCTGATGGATCGGGTGATCGCGGCCTACGGCATGGAGCAGGGGCTGAATTTCACGCTGTTTCGGCCCTTCAACTGGATCGGCTCTGGCCTGGATTCCATCTTCGAATCCAAGGAAGGATCGTCCCGCGTCGTCACCCAGTTCCTCGGGCACATCGTCCGCGGCGAGCCGATCCAGCTGGTCGACGGCGGGCAGCAGAAGCGCTCCTTCGCGGACGTTTCGGACGGCATCGCCGCGCTGATGCGGATCATCGCGAACGAGCAGGGCGTCGCGAGCGGCCGGATCTACAACATCGGCAACCCCGCCAATCACTACTCGGTCCGCGAGCTCGCGGTGATGATGCTGAAGATGGCCCTCGGCTATCCCGAGTATGCCGGGTCGGCGAAGCATTGCCGCATCGTCGACACCTCGTCGGGTGCCTTCTACGGCGAGGGCTACCAGGACGTGCAGAACCGGATGCCGAAGATTTCCGCGACGACTGCAGACCTTGGCTGGCGGCCGCAGATCGACATGGAGACCTCGCTGCGCCGCATCTTCGAGGACTACCGGACCAAGGTGGTCGAAGCACGAGCGCTCGTCGACGCGAAGCGCTGATCCCGTCTTGGCCCTGATCGCGCTGAAGGTCGACGTCGACACCTTGCGGGGAACGCAGCAAGGCGTTCCGCGCCTGCTTCGGCTTTTCGAACGGCTCGGCATCCAGGCGACGTTTCTCTTCAGCGTCGGGCCCGATCACACCGGCTGGGCGCTGCGGCGCGTCTTTCGTCCGGGTTTCCTGTCGAAGGTCTCACGCACGTCGGTCGTCAAGCACTACGGCCTTCGCACGCTGATGTACGGAGTCCTGCTTCCGGCTCCGGATATCGGCAGGCGCGCGGCGACAGCCATGAAGGATGCACTGCGCGCGGGCCACGAGTGCGGCCTTCATTCCTGGGACCATGTCCGCTGGCAGGACAACGTCCGCTTTCGAGATCCAGGCTGGACGGCTCGGCAGATGCAACTGGGGTTCGACCGGTTTGGCGAGATCTTCGGGGCGCCACCGGCCACGCACGGGGCCGCCGGCTGGCAGATGAACGACTTCGCGCTAGGCCAGATCGACGCATGGGGAATGGCCTACGCGTCGGACAGCCGCGGAATCGAACCGTTCTTCCCGCGCGTCGAGGGTCGGGCCCTGAAGCACGTGGAGCTGCCGACGACGCTTTCGACCTTCGATGAATTGATCGGTACGCACGGGATCGATGCCGCAAACGTCGCCCGGACGCTTTCGACGCGAACGCTGGGCGATGCAGACCAGGTCTTCACCCTGCACGCGGAACTCGAAGGCGGCCTCTTTTCGAGTTCTTTCGAAGCGCTGCTGGGCGCCTGGCGAGCGCAGGGACACGACCTCGGCTCACTCGGCCAACTGTATCGCCGACTCGATCCTTCGCGACTGCCGGTCATCGCGCCGGCCTGGGGCGAAGTCGCCGGGCGAAGCGGTCAGCTCATCGTCGCGGCTTGACGCCTGCGGGTTCGGGCACGCCATCGATACCGAGATGCATCAGGCACGCGAGCCCTCCGCCCTTTGCGGCAAGAAGAGGATGCAGGCGACGATGAAAATCGCCAGCGCGGCCGAAGCCGCGTAGCGGCTCAAGTCAAGACCGCCGCCGGCCCGAGGCTTGTCGAGCAAGTCACCGACCGTCGCTCCGAGCGGCCGCGTCAGGACGAATGCAGCCCAGAACAGGATCGTGCGCGACACGCGGGTCCAGAAGTAGGCGGCTGCGACGAGGAGCAGCCCGGCACCGAAGACGAGTGCCCCTCCTTCGTAGCCAAGGCCGAGCCCGCTGTCGCTGTCCGCCATCCAGTCGCCGAGGGCCGTGCCCAAGGTCTGGGAAACCATGATCGTCGCCCAATAGAAGATTTCGGCCTTGCGCGACCGGATCGCGCCGATCGAGACCGAGCCGAGCGCCCGACGCCAGAACGCCAGGGTCGCCACGAGAAAAGCCGCGAGGATCGCCACGCCGCCCAGATAGCCGAGGCCCACCGAACGGTCGAGCAAATCGGCGAGCGTCGTGCCGGCCGTCGTCGTGGCGATGACCACGAACCAGAACAGGAAGGGATGGAACTGCCTGAGGGCGACTTGAGCGCCCACGGCCAGCACGAAGATCGACGCGAATATGGCCGTGCCGACCAGGTACCCCAGGCCCATGGACATCGTCACCGCATCGCCGCCGGTTTCTCCCAGGGTTGTCGCGGCGATCTTGATGATCCAGAACCAAAAGGTGACCTCGGGAACCTTGCCCAGGCTTTCTTCGATGCGCGAATCCATTCGATCGTTTCCTCGCTGCGGCGGGCTACTTCGACGATCGTTGCGAAGACGTGGAAGCGACACGAGAAAGTCGTCGGGCGCGCCGTGGCAGGATAGCGTGTGCTGGCTGCGCCGGGCTGCGCGACGAGAAGTTGCCCTGGTCAAGAGCGTGGCTGCCGGAGTCGCGCTGGCGCAGCGAGCGGCACGCTCTCAATGTGCCATCAGGATCGGTATGTGCAGGCTCGTCAATGCCGCCCTCGACGCTCCGCCGAAGATGCGCTCGCCGATCCGGCTGTGCCCGTAGCAGCCCATCACGACAAGGTCCGCGTCGAGACTGGCGGCAAGGGTCGCGAGTTGCTCGGCGATGCGCGACGTCGGGTGTCGAAGATGCAGCGTCGCCGAAATGTAGTGGTCGCGCAGGTAGTCGCGGACATCGACCCGGCTGAACGGCGCCGTTCGCGCGCGCTCGGCCCACGAGACGACGTGAACCTGCTCGGCCCGCTCGAGGAACGGAATTGCATTCGTCAAGGCGCGGGCGGCCTGCGCCGATCCATCCCAGGCGACCAGAACCCGCTGTCCGACCGTGCCCGTGCGCGGCGTGCGCGGAATGACGAGCGTCGGTCGGCCGCTCTGCAGGATCGTCGCTTCGACGAAACCTGCCGGCGCGGCGCCTGTCGGCGGTGATTCGACCTGCTGGCCGATGACGAGCAGATCGGCATACGCTGCTTCCTCGAGAAAGCCGTGCGTGATGGAATCCCCCACGATGTCGCACCACGAGACGGGCGGCCCTTCGCCGACGCCGGCGAGCTGAAGCCGTCTTTTCGCCTCGTCGCAGAGCGATTGGTCCCATTCGCTTTCGAGCGCCGCGAGGATCGCGCCCGCGGAGTAGGCATACGACGTGTGTTCTGTGTCCTTCGACGCCGCGAACAAGGCCGTGATGCGGGAATCGAGACGCGACGCGAGCCGACGCGTCAGCTCGAGCCTCACGACGCTCTCGGTCATCGCATCGACGTGCAGCAGGATCGACTTGATGCCCGACACGCGGCCGATCCTCACCGTATCAGCAGCACCGGTGTCGAGCACTTGGCGAGCACCTTGGTCGCGACCGAGCCCAGCACGACGCCGACGAGCCCGCCATGCCCGTGCGTTCCCATCGCCAGCAGATCGAACTTGCCTTCGTCAGCCAACCTGGCGATGCCATCGGCGGCATGGCCGACGGCGTGGACGTACGTCGCCTTGATTCGTTGGTGATCGAAGAAGGCGCGAATCGGACGAAACACGGCTTCGGCATCGTCCTCGTAGAACTTGCCGACGACATCGGCGCCGACGAACCCCTGGGCGCGCTCCGGCACTTCGGCCACACAGTGCAGCACCGTGTACTCATGGCGCGACCCGAGCCATTCATCGTGCGCCGCCACGTAGGCAAGCATGCGCTTGGTATATGCACTTCCATCGACAGCGAGCAATATCTTCACTTCAATGACCTCCGGCGCCGCCAGTCTCGACCCGGCGTGCGCTGCGGACCTTGTCCGGGATCAAGGTCCGGCGCCGGGCGAGCGACATCATGTCCGTGAACCCATATCAACGTGCCCATGGCTGCTCGTCGCATCCTCGCTGTTCAAGCTCGCCCCTGTCCCGCGAGGCAGCATTTCCGCCAGGCCTTGGCTCGGCTGCACGATCTCGGCGCGCGCAAAGCGTAGCGGCGATGGCGGCGCATCTTGTGTGGGGCAGCGACAGCGCACCGCCGGTCGCACCTGGCGACGGCGAGGCATCGATCGCCGACGATCCCGATGTGGCGTCGACGTCGCGGGTCGACGCCGGGGACGGTCGGCGCCTCGCCCGCTCGCACCTGCGGCTGAGCGGCCTGTGGTGCGCCGCATGCGCCGGCCTGATCGAGCAGGCTCTGCTGCGCGAGCCTGGCGTTCGCGCGGCCCGCGTCAGCTACGCGGCGCAGCGCGGCGAAGTCGACTGGGATCCCGAGGTCACGCAGCTGTCGAAGGTGCTGACCGCCGTGCAGGACGCCGGTTACGGCGCTGCGCCGGACACCACCGCCTCCGCCCGTGCTTTGCGCAAGACCGAAGAGCGCGGCATGCTGTGGCGGCTCTTCGTCGCCGTCTTCTGCATGATGCAGGTGCTGATGTACGAGGCGCCGCTCTACTTCGCGGCGCCGGGCACCCTGACGCCCGACCTGCGCGAGCTGTTGCTCTGGGCGGCGTGGCTGCTCAGCGTCCCTGTCGTGCTGTTCTCGGCGGCGCCTCTGTTCCGCGAATCGCTCCAAGGCCTGCGCCGCTGGCGGATCGGCATGGACCTGCCTGTCTCGCTCGGCATCGCCATCATGTTCATCGTCAGCTCCGCGGCGACCTTCGACCCCGACGGCATGCTCGGCCGCGACGCGTACTTCGACTCGCTGACGATGTTCGTCAGCTTTCTCCTCGGCGGCCGCTATCTGGCACTGAAGATGCGCAATCGCGTCGCCGCGACGCTCGAAAACGCGATCGCCCGCGGCCCCGCCACCGTCCGCCGCATCGAAACCGACGGCAGCACGACGCTTGTAGCCGCAGAGCGCCTGCGCCAAGGCGACCGTGTCCGGGTCCTGGCCGGCGAGGCCTTCCCCGCCGATGGCCCGCTGCTCGAAGGCGCGACCGAAGTCGACGAAGCGCTGCTCACCGGCGAATCGCTTCCGGTGCCGAAGAAGGCCGGTGACGAGGCGATCGCCGGCAGCATCAACTTGCGCGGCGCCGTCGTGCAGCGTGCCGACCGGGTCGGTGCCGACACGCGTTACGAGGGCATCGTCGCGCTCATGCGCAGTGCCCTGACGGATCGTCCGGCGATGCTGCGCGCCGCCGATCGTGTCGCCGGCCCGTTCTTGTGGGCCGTGCTCGCGCTCGCTGCCAGTGCCGCAACGGCGTGGGCCATGCTCGATCCGGCGCGCGCCGTGTGGGTCGCGGTATCGGTATTGATCGTCACCTGCCCTTGTGCCCTGTCGCTCGCCGCGCCTTCGGCACTGCTCGCCGCAGCCGGCGCCCTGGCGCGGCGCGGTGTCCTCGTGCGGCGGCTCGATGCGATCGAGTCGCTCGCCAGGATCGACATGGTCTGCTTCGACAAGACCGGCACGTTGACCGAGCGGTGCCCTCGCTTCGATCGGCTCGTCTTGCAGCCCGCGGCACGATGCGCCGGCCTCGACGAAGCGGCGGTGCTGGCCCTGGCCGGCTCGCTCGCCGGCTTGTCGTCACACCCGCTCGCGCTCGCTCTCGCCGCCGAGGCGAGGCGATCCGACGACGCAGCCCCGTTCGAGTGGACGCGCTCGAGCGAACACGCCGGCCTCGGCCTCGAGGCCTACTCGGTCGACGCCCGGCGCTATCGCCTTGGCGCCGCCGCATGGGTGAGCGACGGCCAATTCCTGGTAGCGCAGGGCGACGGCCCGCAGACATGGCTGGCCGGCCCCGAGGGACCGCTCGCGTGCTTTACCTTCACGGAAGCGCTGCGCCCCGATGCACGAACGACCGTCGACGCCCTGCGCGGCGCCGGTCTCCTGCTCGCGCTGCTTTCCGGAGACGCTTCGAGCCGGGCGCGCGAAGTGGCCGACCGGCTCGGTATCGAACGCGTTCAAGGCGATGCGACGCCCGCCGACAAGCTCGGCACGGTGGCGTTGCTGCAATGCGCCGGCCACCGCATCGCCATGGTCGGCGATGGCGTCAACGACGCGCCGGTGATGGCACGCGCCAACGTCTCGGTCGCGGTCGGCGAGGGCGCGGAGCTGACGCGCGCAAAGGCCGATATCGTCCTGATGTCGGGCTCGCTCGCCGACATCGCGTGGGCCCGCGAGACGGCGCGCCGCGCCGTGCGCGTCGTGCGCCAGAACATCGCCTGGGCGATCGCCTACAACGCGACCTGCGTTCCCCTCGCCCTGCTCGGCTGGTTCCCGCCGTGGGCGGCCGGCCTCGGCATGGCCAGCAGTTCGCTCGTCGTCGTGCTCAACGCGATGCGCGTCGATCCCGCGGCGCGCATCCGGCAGCTCCAAGGCATAGCACCATGAGCTACAAGACCATCGTCATCCACCTCGACACCGGGCCGCGCTGCGCCCTGCGCGTCGATCTCGCCGCCGGCCTCGCCGCGGCGCACGGCAGCCATCTCGTCGGCATCGCGGCGACCGGCCGGCCCGACGTCATCGTGACCATGAACAGCGCGGTGCCGGACCACGTCGAAGGTGTCGCGCTTTCCGCTGCCTATCTGCGCGAACGGGCCGCAGAGCTCGCCCGCAGCTTCGAGCGCCAGTGCGTCGCCGCCGGCGTCTCGTCGTACGAGGCGCGCGTCGTCGACGACGCGGCGCTCGATGCGGTCGTCCGGCACGGCCGCTGCAGCGACCTCGTCGTCGTCGGCCAGACCGACCGGCGATCCGGTCCGTTCGGCGTCGAAGGCGTCGCCACGGACTTCCCGCAGCAGGTGCTGCTGCACAGTGGTGCTCCGGTGCTGCTCGTTCCCTGTGCCGGCGCCTTCCGGCACGTCGGCCGGCGGGCGCTGGTCGCGTGGAAGGACACGCGCGAGGCCGCGCGCGCGCTGCGCGACGCGCTGCCGATGCTGCGCAGCGCCGAGCGCGTCGTGCTGCTCGAGATCGGCGAGGCCGGAACCAGACCATCCGCCGAAGGCGCGTTCGACGCCGCGCGGGCCTGGCTCGCGAGCCACGGCGTGGCCGCCGACGCGCGCTTCGAGACCAGCGCCATCGACATCGGCGACGAGCTGCTCTCGCGCGCTGCGGACCTCGATGCCGACCTGATCGTGATGGGCGGCTACGGTCGCTCGCGGGTGCGCGAATGGGTGCTCGGCGGGGCGACGCGCCACCTGCTCGCGCAGATGACCGCGCCAACGTTGATGTCGCACTGAGCCGGCGATGAGCGTCCTCTTCCTGCTCGTCCCGCTCTCGGTCCTGCTCGTGTTCGCCCTGATGGGGCTGTTCGCGTGGGCGCTGCAGGCGGGCCAGTTCGACGATCTGCAGCGCGAGGGCGAGCGCATTCTGGAGAACGACGCGGCCAAGCTTGACGAGGATCAAGCCGCTTCCTGAGCTCCGCTTCGACACTCCCGGGCGACGCAGCGATGAGGAAAGCAACGATGGAGATTGCCCTTCCAGCCATGGCCTCGCCTCCGGCCCGCAACACGGTTTCGGCTGCGGCGGCGCCCATCTACGACGATGGCGCGGTGCGCATGTTCACGCTCGCCGCCGTGCTCTGGGGCATCGTCGGCATGACGGTCGGCGTCGTCATCGCCGCCCAGCTGACCTGGCCAGACCTCAACTTCGGCATCCCCTGGTTCAGCTACGGGCGGCTGCGCCCCCTGCACACCAACGCGGTGATCTTCGCCTTCGGCGGCTGCACCCTGATGGCAAGCAGCCTGTACGTCGTGCAGCGCACCTCGCAGGTCGCCCTCTTCCTGCCCAAGCTCGCCTGGTTCGTCTTCTGGGGCTGGCAGGTCGTCATCGTCGCAGCGGCCATCACCCTGCCGCTCGGCTACACGCGGGCCAAGGAATACGCGGAGCTCGAATGGCCGATCTCGATCCTCATCGCCATCGTCTGGGTCGCCTACGCGATCGTCTTCTTCGGCACGATCGGCATCCGCAAGGTGCGCCACATCTACGTCGCCAACTGGTTCTTCGGCGCCTTCATCATCGCCGTGGCGCTGCTGCACATCGTCAACGGCGCGTCGATCCCGGTCGGCCCCTGGAAGAGCTACTCGGTCTATGCCGGCGTCCAGGACGCGATGATCCAGTGGTGGTACGGCCACAACGCGGTCGGCTTCTTCCTGACCGCGGGCTTCCTCGGGATGATGTACTACTTCATTCCGAAGCAGGCCGAGCGGCCGATCTATTCATACCGGCTTTCCATCGTCCACTTCTGGGCGCTGATCTTCACCTACATGTGGGCCGGCCCGCACCACCTGCACTACACGGCGCTGCCCGACTGGGTGCAGTCGATCGGCATGGTCTTCTCGCTCGTGCTGCTCGCGCCGAGCTGGGGCGGAATGATCAATGGAATCATGACCCTGTCGGGGGCCTGGCACAAGCTGCGCGAGGACCCGATCCTGAAGTTCCTCATTGTCAGCCTGTCGTTCTACGGCATGAGCACATTCGAGGGGCCGATGATGTCGATCAAGACGGTCAACGCGCTCTCGCACTACACCGACTGGGGCATTGCCCACGTGCACTCGGGCTCGCTCGGCTGGGTCGGCCTGATCTCGATCGGCACGCTCTACTACCTGGTGCCGCGCATGTTCGGCCGCACGAAGATGCACAGCGTCCCGGCGATCGAGTTGCACTTCTGGATCGCGACCGTCGGCATCGTCCTCTACATCGCCGCGATGTGGACGGCCGGCGTCATGCAGGGCCTGATGTGGCGCGCGGTGAATGCCGACGGCTCGCTGGTCTACAGCTTCGTCGAGGGCGTCAAGGCGACGTTTCCGTTCTACGTGATCCGGCTCGCCGGCGGCCTGCTTTATCTGAGCGGGATGCTGCTGATGGCCTGGAACGTCGTGATGACCGCCCGTGCCGGCCCCATGCCGGCAGCGCAGACGCCGCCCACGGTCCTGCCGGCCGCGGCCGCGGCTTGAACCCGAGGAGACAACACGATGAGCACTGCGGGCCGCACCTCGGGTCACGAGAAGATCGAGACCAACAACTTTCTGATGATCGTGCTGATCCTGCTCGTCGTCGCCGTCGGCGGCATCGTCGAGATCGTGCCGCTCTTTTTCCAGCGCTCGACGACGCAGCCCGTCGCCGGCCTCAAGCCCTACACGGCCCTGCAGCTCGCCGGCCGCGACATCTACACCCGCGAGGGTTGCTACAACTGCCACTCGCAGATGATCCGGACACTGCAGACCGAGACGCTTCGCTATGGCCATTACTCGATGGCCGGCGAGTTCGTCTACGACCATCCCTTCCAGTGGGGCAGCAAGCGCACCGGCCCCGACCTGCAGCGCGTCGGCGGCAAGTACAGCGACGAGTGGCATCGCCTGCACCTGAACAACCCGCGCGACCTCGTGCCCGAATCGAACATGCCGGCCTATTCGTGGCTGATGACGGCGAAGGTCGACGACGCGACCATCGGCGCGCACATGACGGGCCTGCGCCGCGTCGGCGTGCCCTACACCGATGAGGAGATCGCCGCAGCCGGCGAAAGCGTGCGCGGCAAGACCGAGATCGAGGCGCTCATCGCGTACCTGCAGGTGCTCGGCACCTCGGTCAAGTAACGAAGAGAACCAACCATGGACGTCGACGCCCTTCGCATCGCAGTGACGCTGCTTTCCTTCGTCGCCTTCATAGGCATATGGGTCTGGGCCTGGTCGCGCAAGAACAAGAGCCGCTTCGACGAGGCGGCGAACCTTCCCTTCGTCGACCAGGAGCAAGGCGCGAAGTCATGAGCGATTTCTTCAGCAGCGGCTGGTCCGTCTTCATCACGATCGCGACGCTAGTCAGCCTCGCGGCCTGCCTGGTGCTGCTCGTCTTCGCGAGCCGGCGCACGCCCATGGCCGAGGACAACAGCACCGGCCACGTCTTCGATGGCGACCTGGTCGAGATGAACAACCCGCTCCCGCGCTGGTGGATGATCCTCTTCGTTCTCACGGTCGTCTTCGCATTCGGCTACGTCTACGCCTTCCCGGCCCTCGGTAGCTGGCCGGGCAAGCTCGGCTGGACGAGCCGCGGCGAGCAGGAGGCCGATCAGACCAAGGCGTCCGCCGAGATGGCGAAGGTGTATGGGGCGTACAAGAACGTTCCCGCGCAGACCTTGAGCCAGGACGCGCACGCGATGGCCATCGGGCAACGCCTGTTCATCAACAACTGTTCCGCATGCCACGGCTCCGACGCGCGCGGCAGCAAGGGCTTTCCTGATCTCACCGACGACGACTGGCTGTATGGCGGCACACCGGAAAGGATCGAGGAGTCGATCACTCTCGGCCGCATCGGCATGATGCCGCCGCTGGCCGCCGCCGTTGGCACGGCGCAGGACGTGCACGACGTCGCCCAGTACGTCCTGAGCCTGTCGGGCAGCCCGTTCAACTCGCTCGCCGCCTTCTCCGGCAAGAAGAGATTCACGATCTGCGCCGCCTGCCATGGCGCCGATGGCAAAGGCAACCAGACGATCGGCGCCCCGAACCTGACCGACAACGTCTGGCTGCATGGCTGGGGCGAAGAGGCCATCGTCGCCATGGTCAACAACGGCAAGACCAATGTCATGCCGGCACAGCGCGGACGCCTGACCCCGGAGCAGATCCACTTGCTGGCCAGCTACGTCTGGAGCCTGTCGCATTCGCGGCAGACCGCGGCCAAGTGAGACCGGCGCGGCGGCGATCACGACATTGGGCGCGGCGGGTCCGGTGAAAGACACGGTCACCCCGATCGTCGCGGCCGAGAGCTTCTCGCCCCGGCTCGTCTCGCTCTACGTGAGCGAGGAAAAGATCCAGACGCGATCCGTCCATGGCTGGTTCGCGACATGGCGCTGGGGTCTCGTCTGGTTCACCCAGCTGCTGTTCTACGGCCTGCCCTGGCTGCAATGGAACGGCCGCCCGGCGCTGCTTTTCGACCTGGCGGCGCGGCGCTTCTACATCTTCAACATCGTTCTCTATCCGCAGGACGCCATCTACCTGGCGGGGCTGCTGATCCTGTCGGCGCTCAGCCTGTTCCTGTTCACCGCCGTGGCCGGGCGCCTCTGGTGCGGCTTCGCCTGTCCGCAAACGGTCTACACCGAGATGTTCATGTGGGTCGAACATCGCTTCGAAGGCGACCGGCTGGCACGCCTCAGGCTCGAAGCGGCGCCGTGGTCGGCGGCCAAGCTCGCCAGGAAGGGCGGCAAGCAGTTCGTCTGGCTCGCGATCGGCCTGTGGACCGGCTTCACGTTCGTCGCCTACTTCACTCCCGCGCGGACGCTGGCCGGCGAGGTGCTCGGTCTTGCGGTCGGGCCGTGGGAAGGCTTCTGGATCCTCTTCTACGGCCTGGCGACGTACGGCAACGCCGGCTACATGCGCGAGCAGGTCTGCAAATACATGTGCCCGTACGCGCGTTTCCAGAGCGCGATGTTCGACCGCGACACGCTGATCATCGGCTACGACGCCGCCCGCGGCGAGCCGCGTGGCTCGCGGCGGCGCGGCGTCGACCCGGCCTCGGTCGGCAAGGGTGACTGCGTCGACTGCGCGCTGTGCGTCCAGGTCTGCCCGACTGGCATCGACATTCGCAAAGGCCTGCAGTACGAGTGCATCGGCTGCGCCGCCTGCATCGATGCCTGCGACGGTGTGATGGACAGGATGCAGTCCCCGCGCGGCCTGATCCGCTACGCGACGCAGAACGCGATCGACAACCAATGGTCGAGCCGGCAGATGTGGACGCGGGTCGCGCGCCCGCGCGTCTTGGTGTACGGTGCGATCCTGCTCGCTGTCACGTCGGCGTTCGTCACCAGCCTGGCGATACGCTCGCCGTTCAGGGCCGACGTCGTGCGCGACCGCGGCGCGCTCGCCCGCCTTGTCGAGGACGGGCGCATCGAGAACGTCTACCGGGTCCAGCTGATGAATGCGACCGAGCAGGCGCAGCGCTTTCACATCGATGTCGAGGGGCTTCCCGGCGCGACGCTGCATGCCTGGTCCGACGTCGATCTGGCATCGACCGAGGCGCGCTGGGTGCCGGTCGCCGTCCAGGTGTCGCCGCAGGCCGCGGTCGCGCTGGGGCCGGGCGCACATGCGCTGCAGTTCCGCATCGCACTCGTCGCGCCGCAAGGCGCACTCGCAGCCGGTCGCGACGCCGGGGTCCGGCGCGCCGAAAGGCGCGAGAAATCCACGTTCATCGTTCCGCGTTGAAGGAAGCCCATGAAACCCGACCTCTCTTTGACGAAGCCCGCGCGCTCCGGGCCGCCCATCGGTGCGCCATGGTGGCGCTTCGGCATGGTGTGGCTGGTGATTTCGGGCCCGGCGGTGGTCGTCGTCGCGAGCTTCGCATCGATGGCGCTCGCCTTCATCTACGCCGACACCGAGCTTCACGAGCAGCCGATGGCGATCGCGACGGGATCTGCGCCAGCAGTCGCGGTCCGGCCTGTGCGCCCCGCAGCGCTCGCGACGGCTCCGGCCGAGCTGGCGCGCAATCACGCGGCGACGCCGCCACGTTGAGCCTCGAGGCTCTCGTGAAGCAGCGCATCCTGCAGATCCTCTGGCCGGCGTTCCTGGTCGCCGGTGTGCTCGAGATACTGGTCTTCGCCGTCATCGACCCGCACGAGCTGCGCTGGTTCGGCGGTCCACTGATCGGCTGGGCGCCGGTGGCGATCTACTCGGTGACCTTCCTGATGTTCTGGAGCGCGATCGCCATCGCAGGCGCGGTGACCGTGCTCCTCACGTTCACGGCCGCCGAGCTGAACACGTCACAAGACGCTCGCTCCGGCTCCTGAGGCGGGTCGGAATGGACGCAGCGCTCGCGGTTTCGGCTCTCCTGATGGGCCTAGCGGGAGGACCGCACTGCGTGGCGATGTGCGGCGTAGCCTTCGGCGCCATTGCGAAGCAGGGCGGAACGAACCGCACTGCGCAAACGACGCTTTCCTTGCACGTCGGTCGGCTGATTGGCTACAGCGTGGCGGGCGCTTGCGTGGCGGCCAGCGTCTCCGCCCTCGGGTCGCTGCAGGCCGTCGCGCCGCTCCTGCGGCCAGTCTGGACGCTGGTTCACGTCGGCGCTGTCGCGCTCGGTCTTTGGCTCGTCTGGAAGGCGCGCGCTCCGGTCTGGCTGTCGGCAGCGAACCCGCGCGTCGCCGGGCTCGCGAACGGGCAGGTCATGCGTGTCTTCAGGCGGCTGCCGGGCCCGGGCCGCGCCGCATTGGCGGGCGCATGCTGGACAGTCGTGCCCTGCGGTCTCCTGCAATCAGCGCTGCTCGTGGCGGCGCTGGCGTCCGGGCCGGCCCAAGGTGCGGCGGTGATGGCCACTTTTGCCTCGGCGTCGGCGCTGAGCCTCTGGCTCGGGCCACACCTCTGGTCGCGTCTGCGCTCACGCGGCGGCAACGACCGGCTGGCCTCCTCGTCGGTGCGCCTGGCTGGCGCGCTCCTGGCCACCGCCTCGCTCTTCGCGCTGTCGCACGGGCTCGGCTCGGCGATCGAGCAGGCCCTCTGCCGCGTCGCCGGCTGAGGCCCTCGGCGCATTCCGCCCAGGCGGCGTCGAGCTCCTGCGAAACGGCGCGGAGGAGGGTGCGCGCCATCTCATGGCGGCCGACGCGTGCCGGCCGGTCCGCGTCCGGCACCGAGAAGGCGAAAGCGTCGTCGTCGTTGACGAGCTCGACGACGCGCAGGCGAGGCTGGGCCGCACGCAGTTCGTCGAGCAGCGCCGCCCATTGCGTGTCGTCGACGGGCACGCCGGTGACGATCACGTCGGCCGCCCCGTCGTGCAGGCCTCTGCGTGCCTGATCGATCGATGCCACCGCATCGACGCTCATGCCGGCATCCTGCATCAGACGGTGCGCCTGGACGCGGGCTACGCCCTGCGGTTCGATCAACAAGACGCGATGCCCTGCCGCCGTGGCCGTGTGCGACACCTGCGCCGGGCTGAAGCAGACCTCTTTCGTCCTCGTAGCGTCGACCCCCGGAAAACCGAGTGTCAGCGTCATCGCCCGCGCGCTCGCGAGTCGCTGCGGCGCCAGGCCGACGGCGCGGGCCAGGTGGACGAACAGCAGGCAGTGAAGCTCATTGAGGTTTTGGTCCCCGTCGGCGGCGGTGGGCGTCTGCGCCCGCTCGACGCGAATCGACAGCACCGGGTGTTCCGGCCGCCCGCCCATGGCTGCGCCGATCTCGACCTGCGAGCCAATGCGCGAGGCGTATCGAGCCCGAGATCGAGCAACTGTTCGAGCACTGCGGCGTTGACGTCGAGATCGAAGGGCTTGGGGGACTTGCCCAGATGAACGCCCTTGAGGCGCGCCAGGTCCGCCCGTTGGGCAGCGCCTCGCGGGCGGCTCGTGCCAGGTCGACGCGCTCCGGCGCCGCGGGCGCATCGCCCATCAGCACCCGCGCGACTTCCTGGATCTGCACTCCGAGGTGTTCGAGGCGGGCGATTTCGGCCAGGCCGGCGTCGAGGATGGCTTNNGGGGGGATCCGAGCCGGCGCAAGGCTGGCCGGGTACAGCGACGGATCGTGCGGTTGAATCACTACGTCCTGGTGGCGGGCGTCGAACGACATGGTCTGTTTCCGGGAGTGTGCGAATCGGATATGACGTCGATTGGACCGGCGCCGCATTGCCGCCCGGTTGATATGACGCAAGCAGCGTTCAGGCACGCGTGACGTCGACACCGCGCCGGCGTCGCGATTGGCCTGAATCAGCTGCGGGGGTGCGAATCGTGCAGCGCTTCGATCGCCGGGCCGAGGCCGATCGGCGAGGGCAGCGTCATCAGGATCTTCTTGAAGAGCGGCCGAAAGGCGTCATCGGCATCGCGATGCGTGAGAGGATCGCGGTTCTGCATGAACGCCGCGTCGAGCTCAGCCCAGTCCGACGCCGTGAGAACTTGCTCCGCCAGCGGCAGGACCTCGATCTCCTCGGTGCGCATGTGCTCGAGATACGACGCGATGTAGGTGCGCATCTCCGCCTCGAAACCGGCCCGCCGGCTTTCGGCATCTGCCGCGTCGCTCATCATCTCGAGACCGAGCAGCTTGTGCTCGAGCTCGCGCACCGCCGCATGGCTCTCGGCGTGGTCGTGGTCGAGCCGGTCGAGGATCGCCGCCAATGCATCGCTGCGTGCGCGCAGCATCGGGAACAGGAGATTGCTTTCCTTCGTGTGATGCACTTGCTCCGGGAACTCGTCGATGTAGAACAGCATCGCCCGCAGCACCTTGAAATCGGGCCACACGCCGTGCCGGCGGCTTTCGGAAAGGAACAGGCCGATCGAGCGCAGCACCGCGGACAGCGCACTGTGCTCGTCACGGATGATGCGAAGCGTCGGATGCGTGTCCATCATGGTGCCACTCCGGACCGGCAATGAGGGTCGACCTTCAGCGCCGGAATTTCAGGATACACCGCCGACCCGTGCGCCAGCCAGATTCGTCGCGGCGAGACGTCGTGCGGCACTCGCATGCCGCGAACCAGGTACGAGCGAGCTGAGGGCTTTCACGACGCCGCTTCCTGCGCTCAGTGCGACATCACGACCGGAACGGTCATCGACTCGAGAATCGTCCGTGTCACACCGCCGAGCGCCCACTCGCGGGCCCGGCTGTGCCCGTAGCAGCCCGCCACGAGGAGATCGGCCGACACGTCGGCGACGAGCGAGAGCAGCGCCTCTCCCACCTCCACCGGTTGCGCAGCGTTTCGATGCATCGTGCAGGAGACGCCATGAAATCGCAGGTACTGCTCGATGTCCAACGGCCCCACCGGTTCGAACTCTTCGTCTTCCGCCCAGCTGACGACGTGGACGCGATCGCAGCGGCGCAGAAAGGCGAGCGCGGCAGCGAGGGCGCTTGCCGCCTCGCGCGTGTTCTTCCAGGCGACGACGGCGATCTGGCCGATCGGTGCCGATATGCCGACGTAAGGAACGATCAAACCCGGCCGCCCGCTTTCCACCAGCACCCAGGGGACGAAATCGGAGGGCAGGGACGATTCCGCTTCCTTGCCAGGCTCGTGCTGGCCGAGGATCATGAGATCGGCATATCGCGCCTGCCGCGCGAAGAAGCGCTCGGCCTGGATCGTCGCCGCGCCCCACTGCATGGGTGCCGGGTGACGCGCGGCGACGGCGTCGAAGGCTGCCTTGGCGGCCGCCAGGTTCGCATCGTCGATGTCGCGCAGCATCGCCGCGGCCTCCGGGCTACCGGCGGAGGCGAACGGGTATCCCGCGCCGACCGACGAGACCGCGTACAGCGCGGTGACCTCGGCATCGTGAATCTTCGCCAGCTGCACGGCGATATCCAGGCGCGACCTGGACTTCGGCGAAGCATCCAGGTGCAACAGGATGGATTTCAGCGCGCTCATCGCGGCGCGCTCTGGCTCGGCACCGGCCGCGCCTGAGCGGCGCCTTCGGGCAACTCGAGGGCGACGGCGAGAAACACCACGATGGCGCAAACGAGGGCGATCGACCCGGCGAGATCCTCGAACAGCGGCGCGGATTTCATTGCGTTCCCCGAGAGTAACTGAGCCACGGCACAAACGACATGCGGCTCGATGCAGAGGCTAGACGGGCCGGTGCCCGACGCCTTGACCGGCGTCAATTCCCTCGCGTATCGCGCCGAACGCGAGCCGCTGCGACGAACGGATAGCGATGCCGAGCGTCAGGCGGCAGCCGCTGCGCTTCGACGCGGGCCGGCCCGGAGCGCGGACGCGGTGCCGATGGCGGCACGGCGCAGCTCGAGCACGAAGCACAGGGCGTCCGCGCTCGACGCGGAAGCGTCGGCAACGAATCCGTTCGACGTCGCAAGCTCGCGCATGGCCCGGTTCTCGCGCAGCACGTAGGCGACCAGCCGCTGCGTGCCGCGGCCGCAGAGAAAGTCGATCGTCTTGTGCAGCAGGAGCTCGCCCAATCCCTGCGCCTTGAGATCGGAACGCACGATGATGCCGAACTCGGCATCGACGTTGTCCGGGTCGATCACGGCGCGCGCGACGCCGAGCGTCTGCGCCGTGCCGTCGGCCAGCGTGCGCACGGCGATGAAGGCCATCTCGCGGGCATAGTCGATCTGCGTCAGCCGCGCCAGCTCGCTGCGCGGCAGCTCGCGTCGCACGCTGAAGAAGCGCAGGCGCAGATCTTCCGGCTGCAGGCGCTCGAGGAAAGCGCCGTGCTGCGGCTCGTCTTCGGGGCGGATCGGGCGCAGGACGATCGTCTCCTCGTTCCAGCGAGCCGTCTCGACGAGCTCGACCGGATACGGCGTGATCGCGAAGCGCGAGGCGCCCGCCGCGGCGGCGCGGCTGACGCGAATGCGGGCGTCGAGGGCGACCACGCCGTCGTGATCGGCCCACAGCGGGTTGATGTCGAGCTCGGCGAGTTCCGGCAAGTCGGCGAGCATCTGCGACAGCGCGACGAGCACGTCGCAAATCGCATCGAGCTTGGCCGGTGCGTGATCGCGGTAGCCGGCGAGCAGCCGGGCGACGCGGGTGCGCGAGACGAGCTCTCCGGCGAGCACGCGGTTGAGCGGCGGCAGCGCGATGGCGCGGTCGGCGACCACCTCGACGGCAGTGCCGCCCTGACCGAACAGCAGCACCGGCCCGAACACCGGGTCGACGCTCGTCCCGAGGATCAACTCCTGCGCAAAGGGACGCCGCACCATCGGCTCGACGGTGAATCCCGCGATGCGCGCTTCGGGCCGCGACGCGCGAACGCGCCCGAGCATGCGATCGGCGGCGCCGAGCAGCTCATCCTCGTCACGCAGGTCGAGCTGAACGCCGCCGACGTCGGACTTGTGGCTGATGTCCGGGGAGAGGATCTTCAGCGCCACCGGGTAGCCCAGGGCGCGAGCGGCCGCGGCGGCCGCGGCGCCGCTCGGCTCGGTCGCCACCGTATCGACAACGGGGATGCCGTACGCCTTGAGCATGACCTTGGATTCGCTCTCGTCGAGCAGTTCGCGACCCGCGGCGAGCGCCGCGTCGATGACGACGCGCGCCGCGGCGATGTCCGGCGGCCCGGCTTCGCGTGCCATCGGCATCTCGAGCAGCAGGGCCTGGTTTCGCCGGTACGTCGCCAGCATGGCGAACGCGCGCACCGCTTCCTCCGGCGTTTCGTAGTCGGCGGCGCCGGCCGCCTCGAAGACGCGTCGCGCTTCGGCGACCGACGCGTCGCCGAGCCAGCACGACATGACGCGGCCCGCCGCCTGGCGCACGATCGGCGCGCAGGCAAGGGCGATGTCGTCGCTGCGCACGATCGCCGTCGGCGCGTGCAGGAGGAGGATCGCACCGGCCTCGCGGTCGCCGAGCAGCGCCTGCAGCGTCTCCGTGTAACGGCGCACCGGCGCGTCGCCGATGATGTCGATCGGGTTGCCGTGCGACCAGGTTGGCGGCAGCATCGCATTGAGCTTCGCGCGCAAGGCCATGCCCGGCTCGCGCAGGGCGACGCCGCACGCCGCCGCCGCGTCGGCGGCCATGACGCCGGCGCCGCCGCCGTTGGTCATGATCGTCAGCGTCTCGTCGCGGTTGCTGCCGAAGCGGGCCAGCGTTTCGGCGGCGACGAAAAGATCCTGCAGGGTGTCGACGCGCAGCATCCCGGCGCGCCGGATCGCGGCGTCGAAAACGATGTCCGATCCGGCCAAGGCTCCCGTGTGCGAGGCGGCTGCCTTGATGCCGTTGCCGGCACGCCCCGCCTTGACCACGATCACCGGCTTGTTGCGCGCGGCGGCGCGCGCCGCCGACATGAACTTGTGCGGCGACTCGATCGATTCGATATAGAGCAGGATGGAGCGCGTCCGCGAATCGCTGGCCAGATGATCGAGCAGGTCGCCGACGTCGATGTCGGCGCTCTCGCCGAGCGACACCATGTGCGAAAAGCCGATGCGCCGCGACTTCGCCCAGTCGAGCACGGCCGTCACGAGGGCGCCCGATTGAGAGAGGAACGCAACGTCGCCCGACAGCGCATCCGTGTGCGCAAAGCTCGCGTTGAGACCGAGCCGCGGCGTCAGCAGGCCGAGGCAGTTCGGGCCGAGCAGGCGAAGCAGGTGCGGCCGGGCGGCGAGGAGGGCGGCCTGCTTCTGGGCCAAGCCGAGCCCGGCAGTCACGACGATGGCGGCGCGGGTGCCGCGCCTGCCCAGTTCGTCGACGAGCCCCGCCACGCTCTCCGGCGGCGCGCAGATCACGGCCAGGTCGGGTGCCTCGGGAAGATCGGCGACCCGGGCGTAGACGGGCTCGCCGTCCAGCCTTGCATGATGCGGATTCACGGCGAGGATCGGCCCCGCGAAAGCGCCGGCGCGGAGATTGCGCCAGACCGTCGCGCCGACACTGTCGATGCGATCCGACGCGCCGATCACCGCGACCGACTTGGGCTCGAGGAGCCTGTCGAGATTGCGGACGCTCATCGCCGCGTCAGCCGATCGTGCTTATGAGCACCGCCTGCAGGACGAGATGCCTGTTTTCGTCAAGCGAAGACTCGTCGCCGAGAAGCGGGGCCAGCCTGGCCGTCGGATGCTGCGCGGAAGCGATCGCGTCGTAGACGGGAACGCCGGCGTCCTCGCCCAGCTGCTTCACGAGGATGGGGTCGAAGCCCTCGCACTCCACCGCGTCGTACAGGCGGCCGAGCATGCGCGCCATGTGCTGGAAAATATCGCGCCTGGACAAATCCGAAAGGCCGGGTCGAACGTGGGCGACGTGCGCACCCAGCTCGGCCGCGGCACGGCAAAAAAACATCGCCTCACTGGAATCTGCCGACTCGCACATGAGTCCTAGCTTCTTGCCGCGCAGCAGCGTGGCCGTCTGACCCGCTCCGGTCGCGCGGCGAAGCGTGCGTGCGTTGGCCAGCACGACGTCGATGTCGTCCGACGACAGATGCTCGAGACTCGCATTTCGAAGCGGCAGAAGAACGGTATCCATATCTCGCGGTGAGAGCAGTCGCAGCGCAGCAAACGCAGGCTAGTCACGGATCAGACGTTCGGCTTGACGGCCGTCAAAGGAAGGCGCGCCGATGCGCGCTGTCACGCGGCCGATACGAATGGTTCACACACTGCGACCGAGCGACGCGACCGGTTGTCACGGCGTTGTCAATCGCTTCCTACGATGACATCCACGTCAGCACCAAACCATTTCCGCGAGGAGTCTTAAATGCTCAATACCGCAGTCCAAAGCGCCGTCTTGAACCATCGGCACGCCGTTACCGCGCATCCCTCAGCCGCCTTCTGCGCGGACAACGATGCCGACCAGCGCGCGAGCCGGAACATCGCCGACACGCTCAAGCTGCTCGACAACGTGCTCGCGCCGCAGCGCCGAGTCGTCCATGCGGGCGACCTGATCTATCGCGCCGGCGAGCGCTTCGCCAACCTCTGCATCCTGAATTCCGGGTTCTTCAAGATCGTCACCCTGTCGACCGACGGCCGCGAGCAGGTGGTGAGCCTGAAATTCCGCGGCGACTGGCTCGGTTTCGACGGCATCGCCTCTGGCGCCTTTTCGTGCGACGCCGTGGCGATGGACACCGGCGACGTCTGGATGATCCGCTACGACAAGCTGCTCGCGGCGTGCGTGGCCTGCCCCGCGCTCCTCACCATCCTGCACGAGGCGATGAGCCGCGAGATTGCACGCGACCGGGATTCGCTGATGTCGGTGTGCACGCTGCCCGCCGACGCCCGCGTCGCCGAGTTCCTGCGCTATTGGGCCGATTCGCTTTCCAAGCGCGGCCTGCGCTCGGACCAGATCACGCTGCGCATGACGCGGGCTGAAATCGGCAACTATCTCGGCATGACGCTCGAAACGGTGAGCCGAGCGCTCTCGAAGCTGGCCCGCGACAAGGTCATCGCGTTCGCCGAGAAGGGCCGCCGCGACATCCGAATTTCCAACGTCGGCGCTCTCGGAGCTTTCGTACAGCGCTGCCTGGCGCCCGCGCCTGTCCTGCAGTAGCGGCCCGCTTCGAGGCGACGCCTCAGGCGGAGGCGATGACGCGCGCGATCGCCGCGGCGAGTTCCTCGCGCGTGCACGGCTTGCGAAGCAACTCCCAGGAGGGCGGCGAATCGCGATCGGCGTCGAGCAGCTCGGCGGAAAAGCCCGACATGAGCAACACCGCCAGGTCGGGAAAGCGCCGCTGCGCTTGCATCGCCAGCTCGGTGCCGCGCATCCCGGCACCGAGGGCGATGTCGCTCAGGAGCAGGTCGAACGCCGCCTCGGGCGCGAGCGCGAGAAGCGCCTGCTCGGCGCTGCCGGCCACGGCCACCGTGCAATGCAGCGTCTCAAGAAAGCGGCGAATGACCGCGCGCACCTCGGCATCGTCTTCGACCAGAAGAACGCGAAGCCCCGACGGGAGGCTTTGCTGCGCTTGCTTCGTCTCCGGGCTCAGCATGTCGGATCCCGGCGGCTGCGGAACGTAGATCGTCAACGTCGTGCCGAGGCCGGGCGCGCTGTCGATCGCGATCGCGCCCTTGGACTGCTTGACGAATCCGTAGACGGTGCTGAGTCCCAGGCCCGTGCCGCGGCCGGCCTCCTTGGTCGTGAAGAAGGGCTCGAAAGCGCGTTCCTTCACCTCGTCGGACATGCCGGCGCCGCTGTCGGCGATGGCGATGGCGACGAAGCCGCCTGCGCGCGAGCGGGAGTCTTCGACCTCGCCTCGAATCTCCTCCGGCAGCGTCGCGCGGGCCTCGGCGCGAAAACCGAGCGTGCCCCCTTCGGGCATGGCATCGCGCGCGTTGATCGCGATGTTCAGCAGGGCCGATTCCAGCTGGCTCGGGTCGGCGAGCGCAGCCGGGCATTGCGACGCGATGTCGACGGTGATGCGGATGCGCTGGTCGAGGGTACGGCGCAGCATGTCCGCGAGTGAATGAAGTAGCGTGTTCACGTCCACCGAGGTCGGTTGCAGGACCTGCCGCCGCGAGAAGGCGAGCAGCTTGCCGGTGAGCTCGGCCCCTCGCCGCGAAGCCCGGGCGGCCGCGCCTACCAGCTGCCGACCGTAGGCTTCCCCGGCGAGCGCGGGAAGCTCTGCGAGCACTTGCAGGTTGCCCTGGATGACGGTGAGCAGGTTGTTGAAGTCGTGGGCGATACCGCCGGTCAACTGGCCGACGCTTTCGAGCCGTCCTGCGTGGCTGAGCGCCTCTTCGGATTGCGTGCGCTGCAAGCCGCTGGCGAGCAGGTTGGCGAGCGACTCCAGAAAGCTGACTTCGTCCTCGCCGAACTGGCGCGGCTCGCGCGAGCGCACGGCGAGGACGCCGACGATGCGGCCCCGGTCGGACAGCGGAACCGCGACGGCGCTCGTCAGCCCGGCATGGAGATCACTCCCGGACACGGCGAACCGGCGCTCGACGCGGTAGTCTGGAACGGTGATCGAGCGCCCCTGCGCGAGGACGAAGCCGAGCAACGTGTCAGGCCGGTTGGCAACCCGTTCGCCCAGCGCCTCCCCCGGCACGTCGCCCACGGCACTGGCCACACGAAGCTCGAGCAAATTGCTTTCGAGGAGATAGACCCGCGCGACATCCACGCCGAGCGCCTCCGCGGCGGTGACGGGAATCTGGTCGAGCAGCACCTGCGGGTCGCGCGCGTCGACGGCCAGACGGCCTATCTGCGCCAGGCGCTCGCTGTAGTGGGCGCGCTGCAGTGCCTGCTTCATGCGCGGGTAGGCGCCGATGTCGCGGATCGCGGCCACAACGAGCGGCAGACCCCGGTCCCGCAGCGGACTGAGGGCGATCTCGACCACCACCTCGGAGCCGTCCTTGCGCTTGGCGACGAGCTCTGTCTGCCTGCCCATCGGCCGCGGCCGGGGGTCGCGGCCGAAGGCATCGCGGTACGCAGCATGGCGGGGCCGGATGGCGTCGGGTACGAGCGCGTCGACTCCGAGACCGACGAGCTCGTCGACCGTGTATCCGAGCAGGGCTGCGGCCGAGGGGTTGGCGAGCACGATCGCGCCGCTCAAATCGGCAACGATCAGCGCATCGGGATAGGCCGCGAACAAGGAGCGAAAGATGCCTTCCTCGTCGAACCCGTGCTGCCACGGCCGGGTCGAAAGCGGCTTCGTGCTCACGGCCGGCCGCGGATCAAGCTGACCGGCGGCACCAGGATATAGCCGGCACCGCGAACCGATTTGATGATCTGCGGATCATCGACGTCGGCTTCGAGCTTCTTGCGCAAGCGCCCCACCTGAACGTCGACGGTCCGGTCGAAGGGGCCGGCCTCGCGGCCGCGCGTCTGCTCGAGCAGGAAATCGCGCGACAGAACCCTGCCCGGATGCCGGACGAAGACCGAAAGAAGATCGAACTCGCCGCCCGTCAGCGCCACTTCCTGCCCCGTCGGGCCGACGAGCCGCCGCGCCGGCATGTCGAGTTCCCAACCGGCGAAACAGGGTCTGTCGGGCGTTGCAGTTCCGGCCGGAGACGCCGCCGCGGTCCGCCGCAGAACGGCCTTGATCCGTGCCAGCAGTTCGCGCAAATCGAAAGGCTTGGTGACGTAGTCGTCGGCGCCGACCTCGAGGCCGACGACCTTGTCGACGGCGTCGCCGCGGCCGGTGACGATGATGAGGCCGCATTGCCAGTGCTCGCGCAGCTGCCGCGCGATCGAAAAGCCGTCTTCACCCGGCAGGCCGAGATCGAGCAGGACCAGCGCCGGCGGATCGGCCCGCATCAGCTGCATCAGCGTGCGCCCGTCGTGCAGCTGTGAGACGCGATAGCCGTGGCCCTGCAGGTAGCTCGCCAGCAGCTCGGTGATGTCGGCTTCGTCGTCGAGAACGGCGATGTGAAGGGAGGGGCTCAATGCGGCGCGAAGGGCTCGCCGCGACTGACGCGGCCGCGGGCTCGCCGAAGCGTATCAGCTTTGCGCGGCGCGTCGCCGGACACTCCGGCGCGAACGGGCCGGCGCCGTCAGTCCGGACGGTTCAACAGCCAGGACAGCACGCCGACGACGAGCAGACCCGCGAGAACGATCACGCCCGCGACGACGCCGAGCCCTCTGGCGACATCGATCAGGGCATGCATGACATGAGCAGCTCGGGGCTCGACTAGCGCAAGGTGGTTCGCCACCCCAGCAATGTGTAGAGCGGGCACAACGCAACCGCGCCGGTCAGGATCAGAACCACGCCGAGATAGCCCCAGGCGCCGATCATTCCGAACGCCGCCAGCGAGACGAGCGCAATGCCGAGCAGGATGCGAATCGCGATGTTGCCGACGTTGAGCTGACTCATCTCGTGTTCCCTTGCAAGCGTACGGTTCAACGCTAGCGGCAGCGGCGCTCGCGCCCCTTGACGACGCTCAAGGACATCAAACGAGTTGGCCAAATCGTCGGGCCATGAACTTGCCGGCCCGAAGGCCAGACCGACCCGCAATGGTTGCGCGGCGGGCAACGCCTCAGATGATTCGCGAGAAGCGGTCCCGCAGGCGGTCGCCCTGCAGGTAGCGGTCGAACACCATGGCGATGGCGCGCACAAGATACCAGCCGATCGCCGTCACCTGTATCGCGCCGGGCTCGATCTCGACGAGTCCGGATTCCGCGAGCGGAGCGAGCTGCTCGAGCTCGCTGCGGAAGTAGTGGCGCATCCGGATCAGGTGCGCCGACTCGATCGATTCGAACTCGACGCGTCCCTGGCACATCAGCGCCATGATGACAGCGCGCCGCACGACGTCGTCGCGGTTCAACGCCAGGCCGCGGACCACGGGCAGTTGCGCGTGGCCGAGCGCGTCGTAGTACTCGGCGAGCGTCTTCGCGTTCTGGTAGTAGTTCGCACCGATCCGGCCGATCGCCGAGACGCCCAGGCCGATCAAGTCGCAGTCGGGCTGCGTGCTGTAGCCCTGGAAGTTGCGGTGCAGGCGGCCCTGCCGCTTCGCGATCGCGAGTTCGTCCTCGGGGCGCGCGAAGTGATCCATGCCGATGTAGACGTAGCCTCGATCGAGAAACCCTTCGATGGCGCCACCGAGCATCGCCAGGCGATCGGCCGGGCCGGGCAGGTCGTCGGCCACGATGCGGCGCTGCGGCTTGAAACGCTGCGGCAGATGGGCATACGCGTACAGCGCGATGCGGTCCGGAGCCAGCTCGGCGATCTGCTCGACCGTCCTGGCGAAGGTGTCCGTCGTCTGCTTCGGCAAGCCGTAGATCAGGTCCGCATTGATCGATCGAAATCCGAGGTCGCGGGCCGAGCCCATCAGCTCGCGCACGCTGTCGAAAGGCTGCACGCGGTGCACAGCCTGCTGCACGCGTGCGTCGAAATCCTGTACACCGAAGCTGAGCCGGTTCATGCCGAGCCGGCGCAGGTGTGCCAGGCGTGCCGCCGTGACGGTACGGGGATCGATCTCGATCGATATCTCGGCGTTGCCGGCGATCCGGAAACCACGCCGCAGCGCCAGCATGACCCGATCGAGTTCGGCATCGGAAAGAAAGGTCGGTGAGCCGCCGCCGAAATGCAGCTGCGAGACGACCTGGGCCGAACCCAGGGCATTCCTGACCAGGCCGAGCTCGGTTTCGAGCGCGGCCAGGTATTCGCCGGCGCGCTCGTGATGCTTCGTGACGACCTTGTTGCAGGCGCAGTAGTAGCACACCGACTCGCAAAACGGGATGTGCACGTAGACCGACAACGGCGCCGGGCCGGAAACCCAGGGGCCGTGGGCGCGCTGCGACAGCTCGCGCAGGCAGTCGGCCGCGCCGAACGCCTCGGCAAAGTGATCCGCCGTCGGGTATGAGGTGTAGCGTGGCCCCGGCGCGTCGAAGCGCCGCAGGAGCGACTCCGGGAGGACGTGCGGCCGGATGGACGTCACGGTCGAGGATTCTGCCGACATGGATACATCATGCCCGCGCGCGCACGGGCGGACCTTGACCGAACGCAAGGTCGGTGCGCGTGCGGGACCGAACAATTGCCCGTACCGACCCGCCCGAGAACTTCCGGCCATGACCCCAGCAACCGCCGCAGCACCCGCCAGGGATTGCGAGTTGAAGATCGAATGCTCGAACTGCAATCTGCTCGAGCTTTGCCTGCCGATCGGATTTTCGACGCCGGAGCTGGAGCGCCTGGATTCCCTCGTCGGCACGCGCCGCACGGTGCGCCAGAGCGGCAGGCTGTTCCGCAGCGGCGATCCGTTCGTGTCGGTCTTCGCCGTTCGCACCGGCTTCTTCAAGACGAGCGCGACATCGGGTGGCGGGCGGCACCAGGTGACGGGCTTTCAGATGGCGGGCGAGCTGCTCGGTCTGGACGGCATCAGCACCGGCCAGCACAGCTGCGACGCCGTTGCCCTCGAGGACTCCCAGGTTTGCGTGATCCCCTACGCGCGGCTCGAGCTCCTGTCGCGCGAGTTCGCCGACCTGCAGCGGCAGTTCCACAGGATCTTGAGCCGCGAGATCGTTCGCGAACACGGCGTGATGCTGCTGCTCGGAAGCATGCGCGCCGAGGAGCGGCTGGCGGCCTTTCTCCTCAACCTGTCGCAGCGTCTGCGCGCGCGCGGCTTTTCGGGATCGTCGCTCATCCTGCGCATGACGCGCGAGGAAATCGGCAGCTATCTGGGACTCAAGGTCGAGACCGTCAGCCGCGCATTCTCCAAGCTGAACGACGAAGGTGTGCTCGAGGTCAGGCAGCGTCAGGTCCGCGTGCTCGACGAACTGGCACTGCGACGCCTGCTCGACGGCGCCTGAAGAGGCCAGCGATTCGCCGGCAGTCGCGTGCGGCGCCCATTGGCCGCCGGGCCAGCCTCGGGGCTCAGAGCCCTTGTGCCTGCAGCCAGGCCAGGCAGGCCGTGGCCACCTCGGGCCAGCCGCTGTCGACGACAAGCGAGTGGCCGCGCCCTTCGAACTGCTTGAGCTCGGTCACGGCGAGCGAATGGCGATATTGCCTGAACGTGGCGCGCGTCGTCACGTCGGGCACCGTGTGGTCGGCCGTGCCGGAGATCAGCAGCAGCGGGCCGCGTGTGGCGTTCGCGGTATCGACCTTGGACTCGGCGTGCAGGCTGAAGTTGGCCACGGCCGCCTGGAACAGCGGCCTGGCCGGCGACGGGATCGTCCAGCGCTCGTAGAGCTCGTCCGATTCAGGCTCGGAAACCGCGTTGCCGAAGCCGTAGCGAAACTCCTTCTTCGTCAACGAGACGGCGCGCGTCAGGTTCAGCGGATTGGCGAGTGCGGGCAGCGCCGAGCGAAGCTGCGCCAGCGGCAGGGGCAGCACGCCCTTGATCTGCGCCGGATCGATGGCGATCGCGGCGCGACCGATGCCCTGGCCGAGCAGCTTTTCGGCGATCAGGCCGCCGAACGAATGGCCGATCAGGATCGGATCGGAGCGCAGTCCACCGATGATGTGCTCGTAGTGCGCGACGATGTCGTCGATGCTCAGGTTGGCCACGGCGTCGGGCGCGGCGCGTGCCGCAGCCACGGACTCTGCCTCGT
>PLZH01000287.1 GCA_003152055.1 Burkholderiales bacterium | reverse complement strand
GGCCGCTTCGCCTTGCGATGTGAGCAGGCGCTCGGCGACGCGCCGCGCTTCGAGCAGCAACTCGGTGTCCGCGACCGGGTCGGCAAAGCGCAGCAGCGCGGCGCCCGACTGTCGCGCCCCGAGCAGCTCGCCGGGGCCGCGGATTTCGAGGTCGCGGCGCGAGATCTCGAAGCCGTCGCCCGTTTCGAGCAAGGCCTTGAGGCGCGCTTTGGCCGCGTCCGAGAGCGGCGGGGAGTAAAGGAGAACGCAGATGCTCGCCGTCTTGCCGCGGCCGACGCGGCCGCGCAGCTGATGCAGCTGCGAAAGGCCGAAACGCTCGGCGTGCTCGACGACCATGAGCGAGGCGTTCGGCACGTCGACCCCGACTTCGATCACCGTCGTCGCGACGAGCACGGCGATCTGCCCGCTCGCGAAGAGGGACATGACCGCTGTCTTCTCCGCCGCCGGCATGCGGCCGTGCAGCAGGCCGATCATTCGGCCGGGCAAGGCCTCGCAGAGTTGCGCGTGCGTGGCGGTGGCGTTCTGCAGATCGAGTGTCGCCGACGCTTCGACCAGCGGGCAGACCCAGTAGACCTGCCGCCCGCGCGCGACCTCGTCGCGGATGCGGGCGATGACCTCGTCGCGCTTCGCTTCGGAAAAGAGCCGCGTTTCGATCGGCGTGCGGCCGGGCGGCAAGGCGTCGATCGTGCTCACGTCGAGGTCGGCGAAGAGCGTCATCGCGAGAGTTCTTGGAATCGGCGTGGCACTCATCATGAGCATGTGCGGTTCGAGCGCTTCGTCAGCCGCGTTGCTTTCGGTGAGCTTGGCGCGCAGCGCCAGCCGCTGCGTCACGCCGAAGCGATGCTGCTCGTCGATGATCGCGAGGCCGAGTTTCGCGAAGCGAACCTGCTCTTCGATGACGGCGTGCGTGCCGACGACGAGCGCCGCCTCGCCCGATGCGACCTGCGCAAGCATCCTCGCGCGCGCCTTGCCCTTGCGGCTGCCGGTGAGCCAGGCGACCGTGATGCCGAGCGGCGCCAGCCAGCCAACCAGCTTTTTCAGATGCTGCTCGGCGAGGATCTCGGTCGGCGCCATCAGCGCGCACTGCCAGCCGGCGCCGATGACGATGGTGGCGGCGAGCGCCGCGACGACCGTCTTGCCGGAGCCGACGTCGCCCTGCAGCAAGCGGTGCATCGGCACCGGCCGCCCGAGATCGCGGGCGATCTCTTCGGCGACGCGGCGCTGCGCCGCGGTCAGGCTGAACGGCAAGGCAGCGAGCAGCGCGTCGTGCAGGCCACCGGGCGCGTACGCGAACGGTGGCGCGCGCTGTCGTTCGCGCTCGCGCTTGGCCTGCAATTGCGAGAGCTGCTGGGCGAGCAGCTCGTCGAACTTGAGCCGCTGCCAGGCCGGATGCGAGCGGTCTTCTAGCGCTGCCGCGCCGAGCCCGGGCGTCGGCTGGTGCAGCCGGGCGAGCGCGTCGCGCAGGGTCGGAAGATGCGGCGGCGTGAATCCCGCGGGCAGGATTTCGTCGAGATCGGCCCGCGCCAGGCCGCCGGCCACGGCTTTGCGCAGGACCGCCTGCGAGAGCTGGACCGTGCTCGGATAGACCGGTGTCAGCGAGGTCGGCAGCGGCGTGTCGGCCGCTTTGAAGCCCGGATGGACCATCTCGAGACCGAAGAAGCCGCCTCGCGCCTCGCCGCGGGCGCGAATGCGCCGTCCCGCCGCGAAGGTCTTCTGCTGCGACGGATAGAAGTGGAGAAAGCGCAGCACCAGGTCGCCGCTTTCGTCCTGCAGCTTGACGACGAGCTGCCGGCGCGGCCGGAACTGGATGCGCGAATCGGTGACGACGCCTTCGATCTGCCCGACCTCGCCATCGCGCAAGGCGGCGATCGGCACGATGCGCGTCTCGTCTTCGTAGCGCAGCGGCAGGTGCAGGGCCAGGTCGATATCGCGGACCAGGCCGAGCTTTTCGAGCGCCTTGTCGGCGGCCGACGCCGCACGGCGCGGCGATCCGTCGGCGCCCGCGGGCGATGAAGAGGCCATGGGAGAATTTTGCCCGCCGGCCCCGCGCCCATGACGAAGCCCTCCTCGCCCTCTTCCTTCACGCTCGCCGATTTCGATTTCGCGCTGCCGCCGGAACTCGTCGCCCAGCATCCGGCGAGCGAGCGCAGCGGCTCGCGCCTGCTCGATGGAAGCAGCGTTGGCCCCGTCGATCGACGCTTTCGAGATCTGCCCGATCTGCTACGTGCCGGCGATCTGCTCGTCGTCAACGACACGAAAGTCGTCAAGGCACGCCTGCTTGGCGCCAAGGCGAGCGGCGGTGCCGTCCAAGCGCTGGTCGAGCGTGTCGGGCCGGGCTGCGTCGTCCTCGCGCACCTGCGCGCGAGCAAAGCGCCGAAATCCGGAAGCGCGATCCGCTTCGCCGATGCCTTCGATGCCGAAGTGCTGGGTCGCGCCGGGCCCGGCGGCTCGCTCTTCGAACTGCGATTCCCAGGCGAGCCGTTCGCGCTGCTTGAGCGCCACGGCCACGTGCCGCTGCCGCCCTATATCGACCGCGACGACGTGGCCGACGACGAGCGGCGCTACCAGACGGTCTTTGCCGAAAAGCCCGGCGCCGTCGCCGCCCCGACGGCAGCGCTGCACTTCGACGCCGATCTACTCGCCGCACTCGAAGCGCGCGGCGTCGAGCGCTGCGCCGTGACCTTGCACGTCGGAGCCGGCACGTTTCAGCCGGTGCGTAGCGAGAACCTCGCCGCCCATGTGATGCATAGCGAGCGCTACGAGGTCGGCAGCGGCGTCGTCGAGGCCGTCGCGCGGGCGCGGGCGCGCGACGGCCGCGTCGTCGCCGTCGGCACGACAAGCCTGCGGGCGCTCGAATCCGCAGCGCTGACCAGCGCCGCGTCGTCGTCGGCGGCGCCGCTCGCGCCGCAGCGCGGCGAGACCGATCTCTTCATCAGGCCGGGCTTCGCCTTTCGCGTCGTC
>PLZH01000194.1 GCA_003152055.1 Burkholderiales bacterium | reverse complement strand
TTTCCATCTGCCGCTTGACGCGACCGCGGATGCGCTTTTCGACCTGGAGGATGTCGACCTCGTGCTCGAGCTGCTCGAGCAGCTTTTCGAGCCGCTTGTCGACATCGACGAGGTCGAGAACGGACTGCTTGTTCTCGAGCTTCAGAGGCAGATGCGCGGCGATCGTGTCGGCCAGGCGCCCGGCGTCGTCGATCCCGGCGATCGAGGTGAGGATTTCCGGCGGAATCTTCTTGTTGAGCTTGACGTACTGATCGAACTGCTGCGTCACGGCGCGGCGCAGGGCCTCGACTTCGCTCTTCGCATCCGTTTCCGGCGGCACCGGCGTGACTTCAGAGACGAAGTACTCGCCGTTGTCGACGATCGAGTGCGTGGTCGCGCGCTGCACGCCTTCGACGAGCACTTTCACCGTGCCGTCCGGAAGCTTCAGCATCTGCAGGATCGAGGAAACGCAGCCGACTTCGAACATGTCGTCGGGCTTGGGCTCGTCCTTGCCGGCAGCCTTCTGGGCGACGAGCATGATCTGGCGGCCGGCCTCCATCGCCACCTCGAGCGCCTTGATCGACTTCGGGCGGCCGACGAACAGGGGAATGACCATGTGCGGGAAGACGACAACGTCGCGTAGGGGGAGCAGCGGCAGCGTGATCTTCTCGGCGGGGAGAACGGGATGACCGGACATGTCAGATACCTCTCTTTCTCGTGCCGATGTTGGGCCCGAGGAGTCGATTAAAAGGGGTCGCCCCGAAGGCGGGCCGCCGTAGCGGGGGAAAGGCCTGCCCGATCGGTGAGTCGGGCAGAGGGCGCATCAGGCGCTGAACTTGGCCGGCTCTCGGTACACGAGCAGCGGCTTCGCTTCGTCCTGGATCGTGTGCTCGTCGAGCACGACCTTGGCGACGCCGTCGAGCGTCGGCAACTCGAACATGGTGTCGATCAGCGATTGCTCCATGATCGAGCGCAACCCGCGCGCGCCGATCTTGCGTGCGAGCGCCTTCTTGGCGATGGCGACGAGCGCCGAAGGCCGGATTTCGAGTTCGACGCCGTCCATCGCGAAAAGCTTCTGGTACTGCTTGACGAGCGCGTTCTTCGGCTCGGTGAGGATGCGGACGAGCGCGTCTTCGGCCAGCTCGCCCAGGGTCGCGACGACCGGCAGGCGCCCGACCAGCTCCGGAATGAGGCCGAACTTGATGAGGTCCTCGGGCTCGACCTCGCGGAAGATCTCCGAGACCCGCTTTTCCGATTTCGTGTGCACGGTGGCGCCGAAGCCGATACCCGACTTCTCGGACCGGTTCTGGATCACCTTCTCGAGACCGTCGAACGCGCCGCCGCAGATGAACAGGATGTTCGTCGTGTCGATCTGCAGGAAATCCTGGTTCGGGTGTTTTCGGCCGCCCTGCGGCGGCACCGACGCCATCGTCCCCTCGACGAGCTTGAGCAGGGCCTGCTGCACGCCTTCGCCCGAGACGTCGCGTGTGATCGACGGGTTGTCGGCCTTCCTGCTGATCTTGTCGATTTCATCGATGTAGACGATGCCGCGCTGCGCCTTCTCGACGTCGTAGCCGCAGTTCTGCAGCAGCTTTTGAATGATGTTCTCGACGTCCTCGCCGACGTAGCCGGCTTCGGTCAGCGTCGTCGCGTCAGCGATGACGAAGGGGACGTTGAGCAGCCGCGCCAGTGTCTGGGCGAGCAGTGTCTTGCCCGAGCCGGTCGGGCCGATCAGGAGGATGTTGCTCTTCGACAGCTCGATTTCGTCTTTCGTCCGGCTCATGTGCTTGAGCCGCTTGTAGTGGTTGTAGACGGCGACCGAGAGCGTCCGCTTGGCGACCTCCTGTCCGATTACGTACTGATCGAGGCTCGCCTTAATCTCGCTCGGGATCGGCAGATCGGATTTTGCGGACTTCGCGTCGGCGGCATCGGCCGGGACCTCGTCGCGGATGATGTCGTTGCACAGCTCGATGCACTCGTCGCAGATGAAGACTGAAGGGCCGGCGATGAGCTTCTTCACCTCGTGCTGGCTCTTGCCGCAGAACGAGCAGTAGAGAACCTTTTCGCTCGATGAACCTTTTTTCTCGGCCATGAAGACTCGTGGGAAGGCGGCGGCGAGATGGCAACGCGCAATCAATGATAGTGGAAAAGAAAACCGGGCCTTCGCTTCGAAAAGGGCCCCGTTCGCGGCGTTGTTGCCGGCCCACGCCGGCGTGAAATGACGCCTCCATGCCCACTGCGCTCGCTGCCCCCGAGGGCCCGCGGCCGGGCTCGTGAGCCGCCCGGCACCCGCCGGTCAGCGGGCCACCGTGGGCGCGCCGCGCTCGCTCAGTATCTGATCGATGAGGCCGTAGGCCTTCGATTCCTCGGCATCCATGAAGAAATCACGCTCCATGTCGGCACGGATCTTCTCTATCGGTTGCCCGGTCCGCTCGGCATAGATCTTGTTCAGCTGCTCGCGCGTCTTCAGGATCTCGCGGGCGTGGATCTCGATATCGGTGGCCTGGCCCTGGGTGCCGCCCGAGGGCTGGTGCACCATGACCCGCGAGTTCGGCAGCGCCAGGCGCTTGCCCTTGGCGCCGGCCATCAGCAGGAACGAGCCCATACTGGCGGCGATTCCCATACACATTGTCGAGACGTCAGGCTTCACGAACTGCATCGTGTCGAAGATGGACAGGCCCGCGCTCACCGATCCGCCCGGTGAATTGATATAGAGGTGGATGTCCTTGTCGGGATTCTCGCTCTCGAGAAAGAGCATCTGCGCGACCACGAGGTTGGCAGTCTGATCGGTGACCGGGCCGACCATGAAGATGATCCGCTCGCGCAGAAGGCGACTGTAGATGTCGTAGGCACGTTCGCCACGCCCCGACGTTTCGATGACGATGGGCACCAAGCCCAACCCACTGGTTTCGAGCGCGCTCATTGCATTCCCTTGTTGCTGGCCATGGCCGACATATCGGGGCCGATTATGTGGCGGCAAGGCAGCATGCGAAGCCGCCGCGCCTGCCCGATCGGCGAGGCGGCGGCCGGGCGCGCGATCAAGTGGCCATCAGCTCGTCGAAAGACACGGCCTTCGGTGTCACTTTGGCCCGCTCGAGCACGTGGCTGGCGACGTTGTTCTCGACGACGACCGCCTCCACCTCCTGCATCCGCTGCCGGTCACTCAGGTACCAGCGCATCACTTCGCTCGGCTTCTCGTAGCTCTGCGACAGCTCTTCGATGTGCGCCTGCAACTGGTCGGGCCTGGCCTGCAGGTTCTGGCTGCGCACCAGCTCGCCGACGACGAGGCCGAGCCGGACTCGGCGCTCGGCCTGCGCCTGGAACATCTCGCGCGGAATCGGCGCCGACTCGGCATCCTTGACGCCGCGCTTCTTCAAGTCGGCACGCATCTGCTCGACCATGCGCTCGACTTCGCCGGCGACGAGCGCTTTCGGCACCTCGAGCTCGGCCGCCTTGACGAGAGCGTCCATGACGCTGGCCTTGTTCCTCGTCTGGAGGCGGAACTTCACTTCGCGCTCGAGGTTCTTGCGAACGTCGGCGCGCAGCGCCTCGACCGTTCCGCCGGAGATGCCGAGCGCCTTGGCGAAGGATTCGTCAACCGCAGGCAGATGCTGCGCCTCGACCTTCTTCAGGGTCACCATGAAGTCGGCTTCCTTGCCGGCGACGTCCTTGCCCTGATAGTCGGCGGGAAACTGCAGCGCAAAGGTCTTCGAGTCGCCGGATTTCATGCCACGTACAGCGGCGTCGAATTGCTCGAGCATCTGCCCTTCGCCGATGATGAACTGGAAGCCTTCGGCGTTGCCGCCTTCGAACGGAACGCCGTCGACGGTGCCGGAAAAATCGATGGTGACGCGGTCGGTCGCGGCGGCCGGCTCCGCCGCCGGGCGCTGCTGAAAGATGCGCCGCTGCTTCCTCAGGATCTCGATCGTCTTGTCGACCGCTTCGTCGGTGACTTCGGTCGAAACTCGCTCGACTTCGGCGGCGCTCAGATCGCCGATCTTCACTTCGGGATAGACCTCGAAGGTCGCATCGAAGGCGACCTCGCCTTCCGGCGCCCCTTCCTTTTCGGTGATGCGCGGGCTGCCGGCGACGCGCAGCTTGGCCTCGTTGACGGCCTCGTTGAAGACCTGTCCGACCTTGTCGTTCAGCACTTCGCTGTGCACGGAATAGCCATAGCGCTGCGAGACGACACTCATCGGCACCTTGCCCGGCCGAAAGCCATCGGCACGGACGGTGCGCGAAAGGCGCCGCAGGCGCGACTCGACTTCGGACGCGATCGTCGCTGCCGGGAGCGACAGGGTGATGCGGCGCTCGAGTTTGTCGAGCGTTTCAACTTGGACGGCCATGATGCTTCGATGTCAGAAGGTTGCTGGTGCGCGGGGCGGGACTCGAACCCGCACGCCGATGAAGGCGTCAGGACCTAAACCTGGTGCGTCTGCCAATTTCGCCACCCGCGCGTTACGTTGGAAGGACAGCGGGGTCGCGATGCGACCCCTTTCAAGGGGGATGATGGCGTTGGTTAACCAATGATTTTAGCGGTTCGGCCCCGGCGGTGGGCCATGCGGCGCTATCGCTCGCCGCTCCGGCAGCATGACCGCCGGCCCATGGCGCCGCGGCCGGCCATGGACAATCGCCTGGTGCCCGTCGATCACTACGAGAACTTTCCGGTCGCGTCGTTGCTCTGCCCGCCGCGATTGCGGCCCGCGATCGAAGCGATCTACGCCTTCGCGCGAACTGCGGACGACATCGCCGACGAAGGCGATGCGTCGCCGGCAGATCGACTGGCAAGCCTCGCTGCGTATCGGGACGATCTCTCGGCCGTCGCTTCGAGGCGGCCCGCGTCCGGGTGCTGGCCCGACGTGTTCGTGCCGCTCGCCGCGGTGATCGAGCGCCAGCGCTTGCCGATCGAACTGCTTGCCGCCCTGCTCGACGCTTTCAAGCAAGACGTGACGACGACGCGCTACGCCGATCGCGCCTCGCTGCTCGACTACTGCCGTCGCTCCGCCAACCCGGTCGGTCGCCTTCTTCTTCATCTCTACGGCATCGGGTCGGCTGACTCGCTCGCCCGTTCCGACGCGATCTGCACCGCGCTGCAGCTCGCCAACTTCTGGCAGGACCTCGGCCGCGATACGTCGCGCGGCCGCCTCTATGTGCCCGAGGCCGACTGCCGGCGCCACGCCGTCGAGCCCGCCGATCTGCTGGCCGGTCGCGACGGAGCCAACGTTCGCGCGCTCGTCGGCGACGTCGTCGGCTGGTCGCGCGGGCTAATGCGTTTCGGCGCGCCGCTGGTGCACACGATCCCGGGCCGCGCCGGCTGGGAATTGCGATTCGTCGTCCAGGGTGGCCTTCGTATTCTCGATCGCATCGACCGGATGAACGGCGCCACCTTGCACGAGCGCCCGAAGCTCGGCTGGGCCGACGCGGCCCCGATCATCTGGCGAGCGCTTCGCATGAGCCGGTCCGGCGTCGGCACCGGACGCCCAGAGCGCCTCGCCTGAGCCGGTTCGAAGGCCCCAGCATACGCCACGATGACTCCCGAACAATACGTCCAGGACAAGGCAGCGGCGAGCGGCTCGAGCTTCTACTACGCCTTCTTGTTCCTGCCGCCGCCGCGGCGCGCCGCGATCACGGCGTTCTACGCTTTCTGCCGCGAAGTCGACGACATCGCCGACGAGGTTTCCGACACCGGCGTCGCAGCAGCCAAGCTCGCCTGGTGGCGAAGCGAGGTCGCGGCGAGCTTCGCCGGAACACCAACTCACCCCGTGACGCGGGCGCTGATGCCGCTCGCTTCGGCCTACGGCATCGAGGCGCGTCACCTCCTCGCCGTGATCGAGGGCTGCCAGATGGACCTGGACCAGTCGCGCTACCTCGATTTCGCCGGCCTCGCGCGCTATTGCGACCTCGTCGCCGGCGTCGTCGGCGAGGTTGCCGCGAACATCTTCGGCCGCAGCCGCGAATCGACGCTCGCCTATGCGCACCGGCTCGGCCTCGCCATGCAACTCACGAACATCATCCGCGACGTCGGCGACGATGCGCGGCGCGGCCGCATCTACCTGCCGACGGACGAGCTGAAGCGCTTCGACGTCAAGGCTGGCGAATTGCTCGAACGCAAGTACAGCGATCGCTTCTGTGCCCTGATGGCATTCCAGGCCGAGCGCGCCCACCGCTGCTACGACGAGGCCCTGGCCCAGCTCGAGGCGGCCGATCGCGCCGCACAGAAGCCCGGGCTCATGATGGCCAACATCTATCGCAGCCTGCTCCGCGAGATCGAGGCCGACGGCTTTCATGTGCTGCACCAGCGCATCTCGCTGACGCCGATCCGCAAGCTCTGGATCGCGATGCGGACCAATTGGCGCGGGCGCTAGTGTCTGCCCCCGGGGAAGTCGCAGTCATCGGTGCGGGCTGGTCAGGGCTTGCCGCCGCCGTCGAATGCGCCGCGGGCGGTTCGCGCGTGACACTCTTCGAAATGGCCCCGATCGCCGGCGGCCGCGCCCGCGACGCCGGTGCAGCCGGCGAAGGCCTGGACAACGGCCAGCACATTTGCATCGGCGCTTACCGCGAAACGCTGCGCCTGATGGCGCGCCTCGGGGTCGCCGAAGCCGACGCATTCGTGCGCTTGCCGCTTCGCCTCGTCGACGCCGAAGGCATCGGCCTGCGTCTGCCGCCCGGGCCGCCCGGGCTCGCTTTCGCGCGCGGCGTGCTCCGTCATCGTCGCTGGACGTGGCGCGATCGGTTCGCGCTGCTGCGAACGGCGCTCGGCTGGCAGCGGAGCGGCTTTCGCTGCGACGCACGATCGACCGTCGCCGAACTCTGCGCATCTCTGCCGGAGCCGGTTCGCCACGAGCTCGTCGAGCCGCTCTGCGTTGCCGCATTGAATACTCCGGCCGAATCGGCGAGCGCAACCGTCTTCCTGCGCGTGTTGCGCGATGCGCTCAGGTCCGGGCGCGGTTCCTCCGACCTGCTTTTGCCACGCCGCGGCTTGAGCGCCCTGCTGCCGACACCGGCGCTGGCATCGCTCGCAAAAATGGGTGCCGCGATCCGCTTGGCGCACCGCGTCGATCGCATCGAAGCCGACGGCTCAGCCTGGCGCCTCGATGGCGACCCTTTCGGTGCCGTCATCGTCGCGACGAGCGCCATCGAGGCGGCGCGACTGGTGGCGCCGCACGACCGAGCCTGGAGCGAACGCGCCGCCGCGCTTCGCTACGAGCCGATCGTGACCGTCTACGCGACGAGCGCCGGCGCGCGCCTGCCTGAGCCGATGCTGGCGCTGCACGCCGATGCGGAACGCCCGGCCCAGTTCGTCTTCGACCGCGGCCGGCTCGGCGGCGCGCCGGGTCTGCTCGCGTTCGTCGTCAGCGGCGCGGCCGACTGGCTCGAGCGCGGCGCGGCCGAAGCCGAGCGGGCCGTGCTGGCGCAAGCGCGAGAGGCTCTCGGCGCCTTCCTGCGCGAGCCGCTCTGCCCCGTGCGCACGATCGTCGAGAAGCGGGCGACGTTTCGCTGCACGCCGCTCCTTGAACGGCCACCGATGACGATCTCACCTGGACTTTTCGCAGCCGGCGACCACGTCGACGGGCCGTATCCGGCGACGCTCGAAGGCGCGGTGCGAAGCGGCGTGGCCGCCGCTCGCGCCACGATCGGCTGAGCCTCGGCGAGAATCGCGTCATGCGGAAGATCGAAGATCGCGCCATCACCATCCAGGTGCTCGAGCGTGCATTCTCCTTGCTCGACCTGCTCGCGTCGCACCAGGAACCGGCGTCGCTCAAGATCATCAGCGAGCAGAGCGGCCTGCATCCTTCGACGGCGCACCGTATCCTGAACGACCTGACCATCGGCCGCTTCGTCGATCGCCCCGAGCCCGGTACGTACCGGCTCGGCATGCGCCTGCTCGAGCTCGGCAACCTCGTCAAGGCGCGGCTCGATGTACGCGACGCGGCGCTCGCGCCGATGCGCGAGCTGCACAAGCTGACGCACCAGCCCGTCAACCTGTCGATGCGCCAGGGCGACGAGATCGTCTACGTCGAGCGAACCTACAGCGAGCGGTCAGGGATGCAGGTAGTCCGCGCCGTCGGCGGCCGGGCGCCCTTGCACCTCACGTCGGTCGGCAAGCTCTTTCTGGCCCAGGACGATGCGCAGCGCGTTCGGGCCTATGCGACGCGAACCGGGCTAGCCGGCCACACGCGCAACAGCATCACCGACCTGCCGACGCTGGAACGTGAACTTTCGAAGGTGAGCCAGTACGGAACGGCGCGTGACGACGAGGAGCTCGAACTCGGCGTGCGCTGCATGGCTGCCGGCATCCTCGACGACCAAGGCCAGCTTGTCGCGGGCCTGTCGATCTCCGCCCCGGCGGACCGGCTCGAAGAGAGCTGGCTCGAACGCCTGCGTTCAACGGCGGCGCAGATCTCGGCTTCACTCGGGCACCACCGCTAGCTACTTTCCGGCGCAAAAATGCCGTTTTCAGATTCAGGGCGTCGAGGGATGAGAACGGCAGACAGGCGCACAGGCCGTCGTTGATGAACGGCGGCCCTTGGTCTGAGTACTTCGGGACGAGGGGGATTGGCTTCAGCGCTTGGCTGTAGCTAGCCGCCGCGCCACGCGGCGACGCTCAGATCTTGGGCTTGGACGTGCCGAGAACAGGCAATGCCGCCGTCGATTCGGTCAACCAGCGGCGGACACGCTCGGCGTCGCCGATCCGCGAATACTTGCCGGCCGAGTCGAGGAACACCAAGATGAGCTGACGGCCGGCCAGCTTGGCCTGCATGACGAGGCAGCGGCCCGCTTCCGAGATGTAGCCCGTCTTCTGCAAGCTGATGTCCCACGACGGGTTCTTGACGAGCCCGTTCGTGTTGCGAAACTCAACCTGCCGATTGCCGACTTCGACCTGGTATTGCGGCGACGTCGAGAGCTCGCGGATGATCTGGAATTCATGTGCCGTCTTGACCAGCATCGCCAGATCGCGTGCGCTCGACTGGTTCTGGCTCGACAGGCCCGTCGGTTCGACATAGTGTGTGTCGTTCATGCCGAGCTCGCGAGCCTTGCGGTTCATCGCCGCGACGAACGCAGCCAAGCCGCCCGGGTAGGTGCGGCCGAGAGCATGCGCGGCGCGGTTTTCGGAAGACATCAACGCCAAGTGCAGCATCTCTTCGCGGCGCAGCTGCGTCCCGACCCTGAGGCGCGAGCGGCTGAACTTCTCGGTGTCGACGTCGTCTTCGGTGATCGTGATCGGCTCGTCGAGCGGCAGATTGGCCTCGGTAACGACGACCGCCGTCATCAGCTTGGTCAGCGAGGCGATCGGCAGCACGGCCTGTGAGTTCTTGCTGAAGAGCACTTCGTCGGTTTCCCGGTCGAGCACCAGCGCGACGCCGGACTTCAGATCGAGCGAGTCGGACGCGCTGTGCAGCCCGTAAATCTCCCCGAACGAAGGGTGAGCCGGCTCGAAGCGAACGACGGCGGCAACGTGGTGAGCGCTGCCGTGCCGGCTCGAGCGAACGACGAGCACTTGCCGGAGACGGGCTTTGGCGGCGACCTTCGCCGTCGGTTTCGCCTTGGAGGCGAGGCGTTTCGCCGCAGCCGCACCGTCCGTCGAGGTGGTGGAGGAAGCTGTGGCAGCAGCGGAGATGAAGATCAAAAAGGCCGTGGTAACCAGCTTGTGGATCGTCGACACATTCATTCCCTGGGAGGCCGCTGCGGGCGCGAGTCTATGTGAGGCCATAAAAACGCGCAAGATCAAAAACTTGCGCGTTGTTTCTAAAGTGAGACTACAGACACGCAATCGGACGTTTTCCCCGGTTCTTTCAGCCTCAGCCTTGGGCGGCGACTCGTTCGGTCTTGCTGTGCAGCTTGTTCAACGCGGCAAGGTACGCTTTCGCCGACGCGACCACGATGTCGGGATCGGCGCCGACGCCGTTGACGACGCGGCCGCCATGCTGCAGCCGCACCGTCACCTCTCCCTGCGATTCTGTGCTGCCGCTGGTGATGGCATTGACCGAATAGAGCAGCATTTCCGCCCCACTCGCCACTTTCGATTCGATCGCCTTCAGGCTCGCGTCGACCGGGCCATTGCCTTCGCTCGTCGCGCGGTGCTCGACCTCGCCGGCCGCAAAAGCGACGCTTGCCTGCGGGCGCGCACCCGTTTCGGAGTGCTGGGCCAGCGAGATGAACCGATAGTGCTCGTGCTCGGCCAGCACGGCTTCGTCCATCACGAGAGCGAGAATGTCTTCATCGAAGATGTCGCTCTTGCGATCGGCGAGTTCCTTGAACCTCGCGAAAGCGGCATTGATGTCGGCCTCCGACTGCATCTCGATGCCAAGTTCCTTCAAGCGTTGCTTGAACGCGTTTCGCCCCGAAAGCTTGCCCAGAACGATCCTGTTGGTCGACCAGCCGACGTCTTCGGCGCGCATGATCTCGTAGGTATCGCGCGCCTTCAGCACACCGTCCTGATGAATGCCCGAGGCGTGCGCGAAGGCATTGGCGCCGACGACGGCCTTGTTCGGCTGGACGACGAATCCGGTCGTCTGAGAGACGAGACGCGAGGCCGGGACGATCTGCGTCGCATCAACACCGACCTCGAGGCCGAAGTAGTCCTTTCGCGTCTTCACGGCCATCACGACCTCCTCGAGCGAGCAGTTGCCGGCACGCTCGCCGAGGCCGTTGATCGTGCATTCGATCTGTCGCGCACCGCCGATCTTCACGCCGGCGAGCGAATTGGCGACCGCCATGCCGAGATCGTTGTGGCAGTGCACCGACCAGACCGCCTTGTCGGAGTTCGGGATGCGTTGGCGCAGGTCGAGCAAGAATTCTCCGTACAGCTCGGGAACGGCGTAGCCCACCGTATCGGGAATGTTGATCGTCGTCGCGCCCTCGGCGATCACGGTCTCCAGTACGCGATAGAGGAATTCCGGGTCGGAGCGATAGCCATCCTCGGGCGAGAACTCGATGTCGCTTGTCAGGTTGCGGGCGAAGCGCACCGAGAGCCTGGCCTGCTCGAAAACCTGTTCACGCGTCATGCGCAACTTCTTCTCCATGTGCAGATCGCTCGTCGCCAGGAAGATGTGGATGCGCGTCGATTCGCCGCCCATGAGCGCATCTGCGGCGCGCGAGATGTCTCGGTCGTTGGCCCGGGCGAGCGAGCAAACGGTGGCGCCCTTGATGGCGTGCGCGATCGCGCGAACCGCCTCGAAATCGCCGTTCGACGAGGCAGCGAAACCGGCCTCGATCACGTCGACCTTCAGCCGCTCGAGCTGGCGGGCGATGCGAAGCTTCTCGTCCTTCGTCATCGAAGCGCCGGGCGATTGCTCGCCGTCGCGCAAGGTGGTGTCGAAGATGAACAGACGATCGGTCACGGCAGGCCTCCGGAAAACAAAAAGCCCGCTGCGTTTGCTAGCGGGCCGGTCGGACGAAATGTTGGTGCGAGATCGTTCAGCGAGCCCTGGGTGGTCGAAGCAGAAGGAGCAGCACCGAGGAAATTCGCAACGTCATCAAGTCAATATAGCACGAGCGATCAATGGTGCAAGCCTTGCTCGTCGGGTTCGTCGGTCGATGTTGCAATCACGCTGACGGGCTTGCCCTTGAGCTTCTTCCAGCCGTAGACCGCGTAACCCGAGACACCGTAGACCATGAAGAGACCAACGAGAACGAACGGCGGGTGCAGGTTGATGACGGCGATGCCGAGGGCGATCAGGACGATGACGACGAAAGGCACCGAGCGCTTCAGGCTCAGATCCTTGAAGCTGTAGAAAGGAACGTTGGTCACCATCGTGAGGCCGGCATAGAGCGTGAAGCCGAAGGTCGTCCAGCCGAGCCAGGGCCCTTCCTCGATGCCGGTGAAACCCTGGTTGTCCATCAGCCAGATGAATCCCATGACGAGCGCCGCTGCCGCCGGGCTCGGCAGACCCTGGAAGAAGCGCTTGTCGACGACGCCGAGGTTGGTGTTGAAACGGGCGAGACGAAGCGCCGTGCACGAGCAGTAGACAAAAGCCGCGATCCAGCCCGGCTTGCCGAGCCCGCGCAGCGACCACTCGTAGGCGATGAGGGCCGGCGCCGCCCCGAACGAGACCATGTCCGAGAGCGAGTCCATGTGCTCACCGAAGACGCTTTGCGTTTTCGTCATGCGCGCGATGCGGCCGTCGAGACTGTCGAGCACCATGGCGCTGAAGACGCCGTAGGCCGATTGCTCGAAGCGCCCGTTCATCGCCATGACAACGGCGTAGAAGCCGCCGAACAAGGCGCCCAGCGTGAACAGGTTGGGCAGGATGTAGATGCCCTTCCTGCGCGGGCGCTGCGGTGGCCCGGCGGGAGGATCGCTTGCGGGCGTCATAGAGCGCAGCCGCTGTGCGGACAAGGCCTCAATTTCGCGACTGGTCCACCAGCCGGTTCTTCTTGATCCACGGCATCATGGCGCGCAGCTGCTCGCCGACGACCTCGATCGGGTGCTCGGCCATGAGGCGGCGGCGCGACAGCAGGGTCGGCGCCCCGGCGCGATTTTCGAGGATGAAGCTCTTCGCGTACTCGCCGGTCTGGATGTCCTTGAGCGTCTTGCGCATCACCTCGCGAACATGCTCGCCCACGATTTTCGGCCCGGTCACGTACTCGCCGTATTCGGCGTTGTTCGAGATCGAGTAGTTCATGTTGGCGATGCCGCCCTCGTAGATGAGGTCGACGATGAGCTTGAGCTCGTGCAGACATTCGAAATACGCCATCTCGGGTGCGTAGCCGGCCTCGGTCAGCGTTTCGAACCCGGCCTTGATCAGCTCGACCGCACCGCCGCAGAGCACCGCCTGCTCGCCGAACAGGTCGGTTTCGGTCTCCTCGCGGAAATTGGTCTCGATGACACCGGCCTTGCCGCCGCCGTTGGCCGCCGCGTAACTGAGCGCGAGGTCGCGCGCCTTGCCCGACTTGTCGGCGTGCACGGCGATGAGGTGCGGAACGCCGCCGCCTTGCGAATAGGTCGAGCGAACGGTGTGGCCCGGCGCCTTGGGCGCGACCATCCAGACGTCGAGGTCGACTCGCGGCACGACCTGGCCGTAGTGAACGTTGAAGCCATGCGCAAAGGCCAGCGAGGCGCCCTGCTTGATGTTCGGCTCGACGTCGGCCTTGTAGACGGCGGCGATCTGCTCGTCGGGCAACAGCATCATGACGATGTCGGCCGCTTTCACCGCCTCGCCCACCTCGGCGACCTTGAGCTTGGCCGCTTCCGCCTTGGCCCACGATGCGCCTCCTTTGCGCAGTCCGACAGTGACGCGAACGCCGCTGTCCGAGAGGTTCTGCGCGTGCGCGTGGCCCTGCGAGCCGTAGCCGATGATCGTGACGCTCTTGCCCTTAATGAGGCTGAGATCGGCGTCCTTGTCGTAGTAGACCTTCATTTATCTCGTTCCCTGGTTCGATGAATAAAAAGCGCGCCGGCGCTCCGGCGTCAGAGGCGAAGAATGCGTTCGCCGCGGCCGATTCCGCTGGAGCCCGTGCGCACGGTTTCGAGAATGACGCTCTTGTCGATGGCCTCGAGAAAGGCGTCGAGCTTGCCGGCCGCGCCGGTCAGCTCGACGGTGTAGCTCTTCTCGGTAACGTCGATGATGCGGCCGCGGAAGATCTCGGCCATGCGCTTCATCTCGTCGCGCTCCTTGCCGACGGCGCGAACCTTGATGAGCATCAGCTCGCGTTCGGTGTAAGCGCCCTCGGTCAGGTCGACGACCTTCACCACCTCGATCAGCCGGTTCAGGTGCTTGGTGATCTGCTCGATCACCTCGTCGGAGCCGGTCGTGACGATCGTCATGCGCGAAAGCGAAGGGTCCTCGGTCGGCGCGACCGTGAGCGTCTCGATGTTGTAGCCGCGCGCCGAGAACAGCGCAACGACGCGCGATAGCGCGCCAGGCTCGTTTTCGAGAAGCACGGCGATGATGTGCTTCATAGATCTTCCGATCCGAGCAGCATCTCGCTGATGCCCTTGCCCGCTCTCACCATCGGCCAGACGTTCTCGGTCGGATCCGTGCGGACGTCGAGAAACACGGTCCGGTCCTTCAAGCGGATCGCCTCTCTCAACGCCGGCTCGACCTCGCCGGGCTTGTCGATGCGAATGCCGACGTGGCCGTAGGCCTCGGCGAGCTTCACGAAGTCGGGCAGCGCGTCCATGTAGCTATGCGAATAGCGGCCGCCGTAGTCGATCTGCTGCCACTGCCGCACCATGCCGAGATAGCGGTTGTTGAGCGACACGATCTTGACCGGCGTCTTGTACTGCAGGCAGGTCGAGAGCTCCTGGATGCACATCTGGATCGAGCCTTCACCGGTGATGCAGAAGACTTCCGCATCGGGCTTCGCGAGCTTGATGCCCATCGCGTACGGCAGGCCGACGCCCATCGTGCCGAGGCCGCCTGAATTGATCCAGCGCCGCGGTTCCTCGAAGCGGTAGTACTGCGCCGCCCACATCTGGTGCTGGCCAACGTCGGACGTGATGTAGGTCTCGCGGTCCTTCGTCAGCTGCCACAGCGTGTCGACCACGTGCTGGGGCTTGATGACGTCGCCGCCTTTCGGGTAGGCGAGGCAATCGCGCTTGCGCCATTCGTTGATCTGCGACCACCAGGGCGAGAGCGCCTTGACGTCGGGCTTGGACGCCGATTCGCGGAGCAGCGCCGTCAGCTCCTGCAAGACGTCGCGCACGTCGCCAACGATCGGAATGTCGACCTTCACCCGCTTCGAGATCGACGACGGATCGATGTCGATGTGGATGATCTTGCGCTCGACCGACGCAAAGTGCTTGGGATTGCCGATGACGCGATCGTCGAAGCGGGCGCCGACGGCGAGCAGCACGTCGCAGTGCTGCATCGTCATGTTCGCCTCGTAGGTGCCGTGCATGCCCAACATGCCGAGGAATTTCGGGTCGCTGGCCGGGTAGGCACCGAGCCCCATCAACGTGTTCGTGCACGGGAAGCCCAGCAGGTCGACGAGCGCACGCAACTCGGCCGAAGCGTTGCCGAGAACAACGCCGCCGCCCGTGTAGATGTAGGGCCGCTTGGCACCGTGCAAAAGCTGCGCTGCCTTGCGAATCTGGCCAGCGTGACCTTTCTTCACCGGGTTGTAAGAGCGCATCTCGACCGTCGGCGGATAGTGGAACGGCGCGGTTGCCATCGACACGTCCTTCGGCACGTCGACGACGACCGGACCGGGCCGGCCGGTGCGCGCGATGTGGAAGGCCTTCTTCATCGTCATGGCTAGGTCGCGCACGTCCTTCACGAGGAAGTTGTGCTTGACGATGGGCCGGGTGATACCGACGGTGTCGCACTCCTGGAAGGCGTCGAGGCCGATCGCCGGCGTCGGCACCTGGCCGGTAACGATCACCATCGGAATCGAGTCCATATACGCGGTGGCGATGCCCGTCACTGCGTTGGTGACGCCGGGGCCCGAGGTGACGAGCGCGACGCCGACCTCGCCGGTCGCCCGCGCATAGCCGTCTGCGGCATGGACGGCCGCCTGCTCATGGCGCACGAGCACGTGCTCGATCGTCTGTTGCTTGTAAAGCGCGTCGTAGATGTAAAGCACGGCACCGCCCGGGTAACCCCAGAGGTAGCGGACGTTTTCGGCCTGCAGGCAGCGGACCAGGATTTCGGAGCCGTTCGGCTCCGCGGCGGGCGAAGGTCGCGGCGAAGGCGCGGGCGCGCGCTTCAGGTCGGGCGCTGATGTTTCCATGATTTTCTGAAACCTCTGTGAATTTCTCTGACGAAAAACCATCGGTGCACCTTCCCTCGCCCTCGTGAGGCGGGTGTGGTGCCTGGGTCGACTGCCCGGCGCTGCCGCGGATTCGGACGGCGCTGTCGATCGAAACTGTCGTGCAACAAAGAATTATCGCATCCGACCGCGCAGATTCGTTGCTTCGCAAAGCGTAGCAAAGGGCGATGAGATAATCGCCACGCTTCGATCTGCGGCCCCTGCTGCTTGCGTTCCTTGGCGACCGACAAAGAACTTTCCGACTTTCTGAAAAGCGTCGAGAAGCGTGCCTGGAAACGCGCCGTGTACGCCGTCCGGGACGAAGACGCAGCACTCGACATCGTCCAGGACGCGATGATCCGCCTCTCGGAAAAGTACGTCGATCGGCCCCCCGCCGAGCTGCCGCTGCTCTTCCAGCGCATCGTCTCGAACGCCACGATGGACTGGTTCCGGCGCCAGAAGGTCCGCAACCAGGTCGTCCGCAACTTCTCCGACTTCGAGGTCGCCGGGAACGATGGCGACTTCGACATACTCGAAACGCTCGAGGCGCTCGGCAGCTCGCTCGAGTCGGAGAGTGCCGCCGAGTCGGTTTCACGGGCGCAGATCTTGCAAATCATCGATGACGAGGTCGCTCAGCTGCCGGCGCGTCAACGCGAGGCTTTTCTCCTGCGTTACTGGGAGGAACTCAATGTCGCCGAGACCGCTGTCACGATGGGCTGCTCCGAAGGGAGTGTAAAGACGCATTGCTCGCGGGCCGTGCACGCGTTGGCGAAAGCGCTCAAGGCGAAGGGAATCGCACCATGAACACGCTTGAAAACAGCTATCACGCAGCCGCCCACGAAGCGATCGAAGCGCGCTTCGCGCGCGGGATCGTCGCGCGCCTGAGCGAGCGCGCGGACAACGTCGGCTCCGATGTCGCGCAACGGCTGCGCTTCGCCCGCCAACAAGCCATCGAAGCGGCGCGCCGTGCCCGCGCCGCGGGCGCAGTCGAAGGCATCGGCCTCACGAGCCAGGGCGTAGCCATCGCCGGGTTCAACCGTTCCCGCTGGTGGTTGCGCATCGCCTCCGCGTTGCCGCTTGCAGCACTGGTTGCGGGACTCGTCCTGATCCAGGATTGGCAGAACCGGTCGCAAATCTCGGTAGCGGCGGAAGTCGACGCCGCGCTGCTGGGCGACGATCTGCCGCTCAACGCCTATCGCGATGCCGGTTTCGTCGAATACCTGAAAGCCCCGCCGGGCGAATGAGGCGGGCGACCATGACGCCTCGACCGGTTCGAAGCGCGATCGCCCTNNGGCGCAGGCGCAGGCGCTGCACGCGCCAGCGCCGGTCGCGAGTCAGCGCGCCGAAGAAGGTGTTCGCTGGCAGAACCTGACCCCCGTACAACGCGAGGCGCTCGCTCCGCTCGAGCGGCAGTGGCCGACGATCGACCCCTCGCGCAAGCAGAAATGGCTTGTCATCGCCGGGCGATTCAAGACACTGCCACCCCTGGAGCGGGCACGCATCTCGGATCGCATGACCGAATGGGCACGCCTGACTCCGGTCGAACGCGGCGAGGTGCGGCTGCGCTATCAGGAGGCGCGGCAGGTTCCGGCGCCGGATCGGTCGGCCCGCTGGGAGGCCTACCAGAAGCTGCCACCCGGCGAAAGGCAGCAGTTCGCGGCGCGTGCCGCTTCATCGACGGCGGTGCCCGCCCCGCCCTCGAGGCGGGAGGCCAGCGGGCACGAATCGACGCAGGCCAAATCGAACGTCGTCACGAATCCGGCGCTGGCACAGCCCGCTCGGCCGGTCACGCCAACCGTCGTGCAGGCGTCGCGAGGGGCGACGACGCATCTCATAACGCGACCCACGTCGCCGCCGCCGCATCAGCAGACTGGGATGCCGAAGATCGCAGCGACGCCCGAATTCGTGAATCGTTCGACCTTGCTGCCGCGGCGCGGCCCGCAGGCAGCGGCCGTGACACCGGTGAGCGCGTCGACGCGGCCGGACACGCCGAGCCCGCCCCGCCCGGCGGCTCCCGTAGCCCCGGCGAAGGGCGCCGAGCCAACGCCGTCTCGATGACTCCGGATCGCGGCGCTGCCGCGCCGCCGGAGGCCGGCGCGATGCCTGCACCGTCGCTGGCGCGACGCATGGCGTGCTTCGTCTATGAATCGATGCTGCTCTTCGGCGTCAGCCTCGTCCCGGGCGTCCTCGGTGCCCTCTTCTTCGCCCAGACCGGCCAGCAGCATCCCCTGCAAGGCGAGACGGCGCTTCGTCTCTTCGCATGGGTGCTGTACGGTATGTACTTCGTCTGGTTCTGGTCGGCGCGCGGGCAGACGCTGGCCATGCAGACCTGGCACATCCGCATCGTCTCGACCACCGGCGAGCCGCTGACGCAGCCTCGAGCACTCGCGCGCTATGTCGCCTGCTGTGGCGCCTGGTTCGCACCGGCGACGATCACCGCCGCGGCCTTGCACTTGCAGCCGTGGCCCAGCCTCGGGCTCACCGCCGCGTGGATTGCCGCCTACGCCCTGCTCGCCCTTGCCGAGCCCGGCCGCCAGTTCTGGCACGACCGGCTGTGCGGCACGCGCCTGGTCGACACGCGCCGCAACGCCGAGCCGGGCTGGCTCACACCGCGTCCTCGTTGACCTCACCGGTGCGAATGCGAACAACGCTCTCGATCGACGTGACGAAGATCTTGCCGTCGCCGATCTTGCCGGTCTTGGCGGCCTTGACGATGGCTTCGATGCAGCGATCGGCGTCGCTGTCCTTGACGACAACCTCGACCTTCACCTTGGGCAGGAAATCAACGACGTACTCGGCGCCGCGATACAGCTCGGTGTGACCCTTCTGCCGGCCGAAGCCCTTCACTTCGGTAACGGTGAGGCCCGAGACGCCGATCTCGGCGAGTGCCTCGCGCACCTCCTCGAGCTTGAACGGCTTGACGATGGCGGTGATCTGTTTCATGGCCGGCTCCGGGTGCCCATTCGATCGCTCTAGTTTAGGCGAAGGCCCTAACATTCGCCGCTGAACCGAACCATGCAGATGCACGACGCAGACGAGACGGGAGCACCCGAACCGAACGAGTGGACCCTGCGCGTCTGCAACGATCCGGGCGCGATCGACGCCGAGGCGTGGGACGCACTGCTCGCCTTTCAGGCGGCGTCGACGCCCTTCGTGAAACTCGCGTACCTGCGCGCCCTCCACGCATCGGGCAGTGCCGTCGCCGAGACAGGTTGGGCGCCGCACTTTCTTCTCCTCGAGCGCGAAGAAGAGCTCGTGGCCGCGTGCCCTCTCTACCTCAAGGATCATTCGTACGGCGAATACGTCTTTGACTGGGCCTGGGCCGACGCCTATCGCCGGCATGGCCTGCCCTATTACCCGAAGCTGCTCGGCGCCATCCCGTTCACGCCGGTGCCGGGCCCGCGCCTTCTTGCGCGAACGCACGAGCACCGGCTGCTCCTCCTGCAAGGCATCGAGCAGCTCGCTCGCTCGGCCAAACTCTCGTCTGCACACCTGCTTTTTCTCGACGAGTCCGACCAGGCCGCGGCGCGCGACGCCGGCTGGTCGATGCGCAGCACGGTCCAGTTCCATTGGCACAACCGCGCGCCCGAGCCTTACGCCGATTTCGCCGATTTCCTGGCGAGCCTGCAGCGCGAGAAGCGCAAGAAGATCCAGCAGGAGCGCCGCCGCGTCACCGAGGCCGGAGTCACCTTCGCCACATCGGTCGGCAAGGAGATCGCAGCCGCCGACTGGGATTTCTTCTATCGCTGCTATACCCTCACCTACCGCGCCCATCACTCGACGCCCTACCTCACACGCGACTTCTTTGCCCGCGCGGCGCGAACCTTGCCCGAGCACTGGCTGCTCTTCACGGCGTGGCGTGGCGGCAGGCGCATCGCCTGCTCACTCATCGTCATCGACCCGCAGCAGAAGACGGCCTTCGGCCGCTACTGGGGCGCCGTCGAGCACGTGCATTGCCTGCACTTCGACGCCTGCTACTACGAGCCGCTCGCCTGGTGCATCGCCAACGGCTACCGGCGCTTCGAAGGCGGGGCCCAGGGCGAGCACAAGATGGCCCGAGGCCTGCTGCCGGTCCGGACCTGGTCGGCCCACTGGCTCGCGCACCCGCAGTTCGCCCGCGCGATCGACGAGTTCCTGTCCCGTGAGGGAGCCGGTGTCGCCGACTACATGAGCGAGCTGAACGACCGGCTGCCGTTCAAGACGGCTACGCCCGCGGACTAGCCTCAGGCGCTAGGTTGCGACGGCACCGCCGCTGCGCGCGTAGCTCGCGATCCCGAGACGAATTTCCTCCCGCGCCGCATCGGGCCCGTCCCAGCCCATCGTCTTCACCCACTTGCCGGGCTCGAGATCCTTGTAGTGCTCGAAGAAATGCTGGATCTGCTTGAGGCGCAGTTCGTTCATGTCTTCGGGCTTTTGCCAATGGCGATAGATCGGCAGGATCTTGTCGATCGGTACCGCGAGCAGCTTGGCGTCGCCGCCAGCCTCGTCTTCCATGCGCAGCATGCCGATCGGCCGGCACGTGACGACGACGCCGGGGGCGAGCGGAAACGGCGTGATGACCAGCACGTCGACCGGATCGCCGTCGTCGGAAAGCGTCTGCGGCACATATCCGTAGTTGCACGGGTAGTGCATGGCCGTGCTCATGAAGCGGTCGACGAACATCGCGCCGCTCTTCTTGTCGACCTCGTACTTGATCGGATCGGCGTTCATCGGAATCTCGATGATGACGTTGAACTCGGCCGGCGCATGGGCGCCGGGGGTGACGTTGTGCAGGCTCATGGCGGCTCGCTCGGCAGGGCGGGAAAACACCCATGGTACGTGCCGGCAGGGGCAGCCCGTGGGCGTGCGAGGGCGGGATGGCGGCTCGGCCGCCATCCCTTAAGATTCACAGGTTTGACCGGCGCGTGACTTTCTGCACGGCGCCGGCAACCGCATGACGAATCAATGCAATCGAACGAGGAAGGAATTCTCTTGATCTCCACTACGACGGCGCTCTACATCGCCCTGCTCTGCGGTCTCGCCGCAGTCGTCTATGGATTCATGCAACGCAGCTGGATCCTCGCGCAAAGCGCCGGCAACGCGCGAATGCAGGAGATCGCCGCGGCGATCCAGCAGGGTGCGGCCGCCTACCTCGCCCGCCAGTACAAGACGATCGCCATCGTCGGCGTCGTCCTTGCCATTCTGATCTTCTTCTTCCTCGGAGGCCTCACGGCCGCAGGGTTCGTGATCGGGGCCGTGCTCTCGGGTGCGTGCGGCTTCATCGGCATGAACGTTTCGGTGCGCGCCAACGTGCGCACCGCACAGGCGGCGACGCTCGGTATCGGCCCGGCCCTCAACGTCGCGTTCAAGGGCGGCGCCATCACCGGTCTGCTCGTCGTCGGACTCGGCCTGCTCGGCGTCGGCGCCTTCTTCTGGTACGTGAGCGGCGGCGTGACGCATGTGGATTCCGCATCGCTCAAGCCGCTCCTCGGCCTGGCCTTCGGCTCCTCGCTCATCTCGATTTTCGCCCGCCTCGGCGGCGGCATCTTCACCAAGGGCGCTGACGTCGGCGCCGATCTCGTCGGCAAGGTCGAGGC
>PLZH01000200.1:27894-28465 GCA_003152055.1 Burkholderiales bacterium | reverse complement strand
GGCTCGTGTGTTCAACGGATGAACGCGCGAGTGTACCCGCTGGCGCAACCCGTTCAGAGGGTCACCGCGACTGCGAAAGCGGCGGCGCTCGCGCGTCCTTGTCGGACAAGACGAACGGCATGCCGATGTCGGGCCAATCGATGGCCAGCTCGGGGTCGTTCCAGCTGACGGCCACTTCGGATGCCGGCGCGTAATAGCTCGTCGTCTTGTAGAGGAGATCGGCGTAGTCGCTGAGCACCGCAAAGCCGTGCGCGAAGCCGGGTGGAATCCAGAGCTGGCGATGTTCTTCGGCGTCGAGCTCGACTCCGACCCAACGGCCGAATGTCGCGCTGCCCGGCTCGACGTCGGCGACGACGTCGAAAACACGTCCGTGCACCACACGGACCAGCTTGCCTTGCCGATGCGGCTCGGCCTGCAGATGCAGGCCCCGCAGCACGCCCCTGGCGGAGCGCGATTGGTTGTCCTGGACGAACGTGACGGGCGAGCCGACGGCGTCGTCGAAGTCCTTCTGATTGAAGCTCTCGAAGAAGAAGCCCCGCTTGTCGCCGAACACCTTCGGCTCGAGAACCAG
>PLZH01000200.1:26836-27803 GCA_003152055.1 Burkholderiales bacterium | reverse complement strand
AGGACTTCGACGTTGAGCTGGCCGCGTTCGAGATAGATCGCGTTGACGTCGGTGATCTCGAGTTCGCCGCGCGCCGAGGGGCGAACGGTGGCGGCGATGTCGCCCACCTGCTCGTCGTAGAAGTACAGCCCGGTCACGGCGTAGTTGCTCTTCGGAGCGAGCGGCTTTTCTTCGATGCTCAAGGCCCTGCGCTCGTTGTCGAAGGCGACCACGCCGTAGCGCTCGGGATCTTGCACGTGGTAGGCAAAGACCGAGGCGCCCGTCTGGCGCTTCGCAGTGGAAATCAGGATGCTTTGCAGGTCATGGCCATAGAAGATGTTGTCGCCGAGCACCAGGGCGCTCGGGTGGCCGCTGACGAAGCCCCGGCCGAGGATGAACGCCTGCGCCAGACCATCGGGACTGGGCTGCACGCAGTAGTTCAGATGGATGCCCCATTGCCCACCATCGCCCAACAGGGCCTGGAACCGGGGCAAGTCGTCCGGCGTGCTGATCAACAAGATGTCGCGGATGCCGGCGAGCATCAGCGTGCTCAGCGGGTAGTACACCATGGGTTTGTCGTAGACGGGCAGCAACTGCTTGCTCATCGCCAGCGTGGCGGGGTGCAGNNNNAGGCGGTGCTCGGGATGGGCCGAAGCGCATCGGGCAAGGTCCGAACGGGCTCGCCGCACTGGCGGGCGAATTCGATCACGTGTTTCGCGTAGCCGAACCAGCTGGTCTGCCCCGCCGCCACGGCGTGATACGTTCCGGCGAGCGCGGGGTTGGCAGCAGCGCGTCGCCAGGCGTGGGCCGTGATGTCGGCCAGGAGTTCGGCCCCGGTGGGAGCGCCGACCTGGTCATCGATGATCGACAGCGTGTCCCGCTCCTTGGCGAGCCGCAGCATCGTCCTCGCGAAGTTCTGGCCGCGGCTCGAGTAGACCCAGCTGGTCCGGAAGATCAGGTGCCGACAGCCGCTTCGACGAATGAGCTC
>PLZH01000200.1:5914-26764 GCA_003152055.1 Burkholderiales bacterium | reverse complement strand
TCGGGATCGAGGAAATCCGCTCGCCATGGCGCCGGGCCGTGGACGTCGAGCGCGACGACTTCGCCAAGCACGGCCAGAGAGCGTTGCAGCTCCCAGCCCACCTGCCCGTTCTTGCCGAAGAGCAGGATCTTCACGCCCTGCGCTGCTCGTAGTTGGTTGCCACCCAGTCCCGGTAGGCGCCGTTCTGCACGCGCTCCACCCACGAGCCGTTGTCGAGATACCAGCGCACCGTCTTGCGCAGGCCGGATTCGAAGGTTTCTGCCGGCCGCCAGCCGAGCTCCCGCTGGATCTTGCCGGCGTCGATCGCATATCGGCGGTCGTGTCCGGGGCGGTCGGGGACGTGGCTGATGAGGCGCGCGTAGGGGCCTTCGACGTCTGCTTTCATCTCGTCCAGCAGATCGCAGACGGCGTGCACGATNNCGCACCTGCTGGCCGTCGCCGTAGACCGGCAACGGCTTGCCGGCGAGGGCGTTCACGATCATCAGGGGGATCAGCTTTTCGGGGAAGTGGAACGGGCCGTAGTTGTTGCTGCAGTGGGTCGTGACGACCGGCATGGCGTAGGTGTGATGCCAGGCGCGAACCAGATGGTCGCTGGCCGCCTTGCTCGCCGAATACGGGCTGTTCGGCTCGTAACTGTCCGATTCACGAAAAGCCGGGTCATCGGGCCGCAGCGAACCGTAGACCTCGTCGGTCGAAACATGCAGAAAACGAAATGCCGACCTCTCGCCCGGCGGCAACGCGGTCCAGTGGGCCCGCGCGGCCTCGAGCAGCGTGAAGGTGCCTTGCACGTTCGTGCGGATGAATTCCTCGGGCCCGCGGATACTGCGGTCGACGTGGCTTTCGGCCGCGAAATGCACGATCGCTCGCGGCCGATGTTGCGCAAGCAGGCGATCGAGCAGCGGCCGGTCGCAGATGTCTGCATGCACGAAGACGTGTCGCTTGTCTGCGGCGAGAGCCGTCAGGTTCTCCATATTGCCCGCATACGTCAGCGCGTCAATGTTGAGAACCGGCTCGTCGCCCGGCTCGAGCCAGTCGAGTACGAAGTTCGAGCCGATGAAGCCGGCGCCGCCGGTGACCAGGATCATGGGAAGACCTCAGCAAGCGGCTGAGGGATGGCGACTCGGGACGCGAAGGGCAAGGATCGGCTCACGTGTTCAAGCGCTGAACGCATGAGTGTACATGCGGCCCCGAGGGCCCGAGGCCGGCGGGCGCGTGCCTTTTCACCGGGCTTTGCTCCTTGCCTCGGCGTCGGATAGCCGCAGGCCCGATAATTGCGTCATGAATGAACCNNCTCGTCCTCGCCGGTCGCGACATCATGGGTGCGGCGCAAACCGGCACCGGCAAGACGGCGGCGTTTTCGCTGCCGCTGCTGCACAAGATGCTGCCGCACGAGAACAGCAGCATGTCGCCGGCACGCCATCCGGTACGGGCGCTGGTCATCGCGCCGACGCGCGAGCTCGCCGATCAGGTCGCCGACAACATCAAGGGCTACGCGGCGCACTCGAAACTGCGCGTCGCAGTCGTCTTCGGCGGCATCGACATGAAGCCGCAGACGCTCGAGCTCAAAGGCGGCGTCGAGGTTCTCGTGGCCACGCCGGGGCGGCTCCTCGACCACATCGAGGCGAAGAACTGCGTCCTGAACCAGGTCGAGTACGTCGTCCTCGACGAGGCCGATCGGATGCTCGACATCGGCTTTTTGCCCGACCTGCAACGCATCCTCTCGTACCTGCCGAAGCAGCGCCAGACGCTGCTCTTTTCGGCGACGTTCTCGCCCGAGATCCGGCGCCTGGCCGAAAGCTACCTGCAGGATCCGCTGATGGTCGAGGTCGCCCGGCCGAACGCGCCGGCAACGAACGTCGAGCAGCACTTCTACAGCGTTGCGACCGACGACAAGCGCCGCGCCGTGTTGAAGCTCCTGAAGGAGCGCTCGATCAAGCAGGCGCTCATCTTCGTCAATTCGAAGCTCGGTTGCGCGCGGCTGGCCCGCTCGTTCGAGCGCGACGGCCTGCGCACCAACGCCCTGCACGGCGACAAGTCGCAGGACGAGCGGCTGAAGGCGCTCGAGGCGTTCAAGGCGGGCGGCTTCGACGTGCTCGTCGCCACCGACGTCGCGGCGCGCGGGCTCGACATCGTCGATCTGCCCGCCGTCTTCAACTTCGACGTGCCGTTCAATGCCGAGGACTACGTGCACCGCATCGGCCGCACCGGCCGCGCCGGCGCCTCGGGTCTGGCCATCACGCTGGTGGCTCGCGACGACATGCGGCTCGTCGACGACATCGAAAGGCTCATCAAGAAGAAGATCGAGATCGAGCCGCTCGAGCTCGACGACGAGGCGCCGCGCCGTCCGTATCGCGAGCGCTCGCGTGTCGACGCCGACGACGCCCNNCGAGCCGGCCTGGGAAAAGCGCGCGGCTTCGCCCGTTGGCCGCAGCTCGTCACCGAACATCAAGCCGAAGAAGAAGGTCGCCGCGCTCTTTGGTGCCAAGGTGCCCGAGACAGAATCTTCCTGAATCTTCGGCCGGCTCAGCGCCGGGCGAGGAAGGCGAAGACGGCGGGAATATCGGCGGGCAGCGTCGTCGGCCGCTGGCGCCAGTGGCTGACGCTGTCGCTTCGGGTAAAGCCGCTCGCGAGGCTCAGGCCCACGCTCACCGAAAGCGCAGTGGCTGGCTGCAGATGCGCGAGCAGTGCCTCGAGCAGGGCGGCGTTGCGGTAAGGAGTTTCGATCAGCAGCTGCGTCTGCCCGTCGCGCCGCGACACGGCTTCGAGTGCGCGGATGCGCGCCGAGCGCGCCTCTGCCGCAACCGGCACGTAGCCGACGAAGGCAAAGCTCTGGCCGTTCATGCCGCTCGCCGCGAGTGCCAGCGCAATGGAGCTTGCGCCGGGCAGGGCGACGACGCGAATGCCGGCGGCGTGCGCCGCGGCGACGAGCGCCGCGCCGGGATCGGCGAGGGCGGGCAATCCGGCTTCCGATAGCAAGCCGAGATCGTGGCCGTCGAGCGCAGGAGCGAGCAGGGCGCCGAGATCGGTGGATTCCGGCTCGGTGCCGCCCTTGCGCGGGCGCGGCAGCTCGACGATGGACAGCTCCTGCAGCGCTCGCTCGAGCGGGCAGACGGCGTCGACGCGCTTGAGAAACGCGCGCGTCGTCCTGGCGTTCTCGCAGACCCAGTGCTGCAGTCGCGACGCGGTGCGAATGACGCCCAGCGGCAAAAGCTCGTCGAGGCGCGCAGGTTCGCCCGGGGCCGCGAAATCGAGCGTGTTCGGAACGAGCTGGAGCGAACCGCGCGCGCTCATGGCTAGCTGGGTGCGAGCGGGTCGATGCCGGCGCGGCGCAACAGCGCGCAGGTGCGGATGAGGGGCAGGCCGATCAGGGCGGTCGGGTCGTCGGAATCGATCGCATCGAGCAGGGCAATGCCGAGTGTCTCCGCCTTGGCGCTGCCGGCGCAGTCGTATGGTTGTTCGGTGCGCAGGTAGTGCTCGATCTCGGCGTCGGTCAGCGCCCGGAAGCGCACGGCCACGGGCGCGATCTCGGCGGCGCGAAAACCGCTCGCGACGCAGACGACGGCAACGGCGGTATGGAAGACGACGCTCCTGCCGCGCATCGAACGCAGCTGCGCGGTCGCGCGTTCGTGATCGCCTGGCTTGCCGATGCCGACGCCGTCGAGATCGGCGACCTGATCGGAGCCGACGACGATCGCCTCGGGCTCTGCCGCGGCGATCGCGTCGGCCTTGGCAAGAGCGAGGCGCAGCGCGAGTTCGCGTGGCCCTTCGCCCGACCGCGGCGCTTCGTCGATAGCGGGGCTTCGGACGCTGAAAGGAATGCGAAGGCGCGCCAGCAACTCGCGCCGATAGCGCGAAGTCGAAGCGAGAACGAGGCGCCGCTGCCCGCCCGGCTGCCCGAAGGGCAGCGGCGCCCCCTCGGGGGGCAGCGAACGAAGAGAGCGTGGGGGCCCCTGTTCCACCGGCATCGTTCATTGTCCCATCGCCGATTGACATAGCGCCTGCGCCGTACACTGGATCGATGGCGAAAGCTCGGCGTTTCGATCCGCGGCGGTTCGATGTGCGGTCCTTCGCGGCCGAGGCCTCGTCGCTTGCCGGCGAATGGCCGCTCGCCGCGCTCGCCCGCCTGGCGTCGGCCGGCATCCCCCGCTCCATCGCCGGCGCGCCGCCGATCGCCTGGAATGTCCACGGCGCTCGACACAAACTGCCGGGCGCCGGTTCGCAGACGGCCCTTTCGGTCGCCGCCGATGCGGCACTTTCGATGCAATGTCAACGTTGCCTGCGGCCGGTCGAGGTGAGGCTGCATGTCGATCGCCGGCTCTACTTTGTCGAGGGCGAGGACGCCGCCGCCGCGCTCGACACCGATAGCGAAGACGACGTGCTGACTCTGGAGCCGGCCATCGACCTGTGCGCGCTGATCGAAGACGAGCTCTTGCTGGAACTGCCGCTGATTCCGCGCCACGAGGTCTGCCCCGAGCCGCTCGTTCAAGCGGCGGCGGACGAAGTCGTGCCGGCGCCCGAGGCGCACCCGTTCGCCGCCTTGGCCGCCNNTCGCCGTCGAAGCGCGGCATGCATCGCGCCCACAACGCGCTCGTCAAACCCGGCATCGCCATCGAACCGACGACCGGCGAGACGCATCTGCGCCACCACCTGAGCCCGACCGGCTACTACCGCGGTCGCAAGGTGCTCAAGACCAAAGCGGACGCCTGATTGCATCGCCTCGCGTGAGTCCGGCTGCCACGAGGGCTTCGCCGATCACGCGTTTGTCCATGGCGGCCTCTTCCGCCCCCCCGATCCGTCTCGCCGTCGATTGCATGGGCGGCGATCATGGCCCGTCGGTCACCTTGCCGGCGTGCCGCGCCTTTCTCGCTGCGCATCCCGAGGCCGAGCTCGTGCTCGTCGGTCGCGCCGAGGCGCTTGCAGCCACCGAGGGCTGGGCTCGCTGCACCCGCGTCGAGGCCAGCGAAGTGGTCGAGATGACCGATTCGGTCGAAGTGGCGCTGCGCCGCAAGAAGGATTCCTCGTTGCGCATCGCCGTCAGCCAGGTCAAGCCGCTCGAGGGTCGCGCTTCGCTCGCCCAGGCCTGCGTCTCGGCCGGCAACACCGGCGCCCTGATGGCTGTTTCGCGCTACGTGCTGAAGACGATCGACGGCATCGACCGCCCGGCCATCGCGAACGCGATGCCGAACGAGCGCGACGGCTTCACGACCGTCCTCGATCTCGGCGCCAACGTTGACTGCTCGGCCGAGAACCTGCTGCAGTTCGCGGTCATGGGCAGTGCCCTCGTCGCCGCGGTCAAGGGCAAGGACGACCCGAGCGTCGGCCTGCTCAACATCGGCGAAGAAGCGATCAAGGGCGGCGAGACNNGGCAACGTCGAAGGCAACGACATCTTCACCGGCAGGTGCGACATCATCGTCTGCGACGGCTTCGTCGGCAACGTGGCACTGAAAACCGCCGAAGGCCTGGTGTCGATGCTGAGCAGCTTCGCGAAGCAGGAATTCAAGCGCAATGCGCTGACGAAACTGGCGGCGATCGCGGTCCTGCCGGTGCTGAAGCGCCTCATGCGCCGCGTCGATCACCGCCGCTACAACGGCGCGGCGCTGCTCGGCCTGCGCGGCCTCGTCTTCAAGAGCCACGGCTCGGCCGACGCGTTCGCCTTCGAGCAGGCGCTCAACCGTGCCTATGATGCGGCGAGCAACGGCCTGCTCGACCGTGTGCAGGACCGCATTCGCGCCACGCTCGCAGCCATGCCCGCGACCGCGGAAACCAGCGGCGCGCCAGCCTTGGTCGCGGCCCAATCCGCATGACGATCAAGCTGCCACTTCACTCGCGCATCACCGGTACCGGCAGCTTCCTGCCGCCGAACCGGGTCAGCAATGCGGCGCTGGCCGAGCGGCTGGCGGCCGACGGCATCGAAACCTCGGACGAGTGGATCGTCGAGCGGACCGGCATCCGCTTTCGCCATTTCGCTGCGGACGGCGTGACGTGCAGCGACCTCGGCTTCGAGGCCGCGAAGCGTGCGCTGGCCGCCGCCGATTGCGATCCGCAGGCGCTCGATCTCATCATCGTCGCGACTTCGACGCCGGACATGGTCTTTCCCTCGGCCGCCTGCATGGTCCAGCAAAAGCTCGGCGTCCACGGCTGCGCCGCGTTCGACTTGCAGGCGGTGTGCTCGGGCTTCGTCTATGCGCTCTCGGTCGCCGACGCGATGATCAAGGTCGGCACCGCTTCGAAAGCACTCATCATCGGCTCCGAGGTCTTCTCGCGTATCCTCGATTTCAAGGACCGCACGACCTGCGTGCTCTTCGGCGACGGCGCCGGCGCCGTCGTCCTCGAGGCCAGCGAGACGCCCGGCATCCTCGCATCGGAGCTGCATGCCGACGGCCGCTACGTCGACATCCTCTGCGTGCCGGGCACGGTCGCCGGCGGCCACGTGCTCGGCGATCCGCTGCTGAAGATGGACGGGCCGGCCGTGTTCAAGCTGGCCGTCTCGGTGCTCGACGGCGTCGCCCGTTCCGTGCTCGCCAAGGCCGGCCGCAGCGAGGCCGACATCGACTGGCTGATACCGCACCAGGCCAACATCCGCATCATGCAGAGCACGGCGAGAAAGCTGAAGCTCGCGCCGCACAAGCTGATCGCCACCGTCGACCGGCACGGCAACACCTCGGCGGCCTCGATCCCGCTCGCGCTCGACGACGCGGTTCGTGCCGGCACCATCCGGCCTGGCGATACGGTGATGCTCGAGGCTGTCGGCGGCGGCTTCACCTGGGGCGCGGCCTTGCTCGATTTGTGAATGGTTCGTCGCGCGACTCAACTTCGTGAAACCTTTCGCTTTCGTCTTTCCCGGCCAGGGCTCGCAATCCGTGGGCATGCTCGACGCATGGGGCGACAACGCGGCCGTCCGGCAGACGCTCGACGAAGCGTCGGTTGCGCTCGGCGAGAACGTTGCGCGGCTGATCGCCGAAGGCCCGAAAGAGCAGCTCGACCTCACGACGAACACGCAGCCGGTGATGCTGACGGCCGGCGTTGCCTGCTACCGCGCCTGGCTTGCCGAGACGCGGGCCGCGCCGGCGGTCGTCGCCGGCCATTCGCTCGGCGAGTACACGGCGCTTGTCGTCGCCGGCGTGATGAGCCTGGCCGAAGCGTTGCCCCTGGTGCGCTTTCGCGCCCAGGCGATGCAGGAGGCGGTGCCCTTCGGCGCCGGCGCCATGGCGGCGATCCTCGGCCTCGACGCCGAAGCGGTGCGCGCCGGCTGTGCCGCGGCGGCAACGGCGACCGGCGAAATCGTGCAGGCGGTGAATTTCAACGATCCGAAGCAGACCGTGATCGCCGGAACGAAAGCCGGCGTCGACAAGGCCTGCGAGCTGCTGAAGGCGGCGGGCGCCAAGCGGGCCCTGCTGCTGGCGGTTTCGGCACCGTTCCATTCGCAGCTCATGAAGCCGGCGGCGGAGCGGCTGCGCGAACGCCTGGCGACGACGTCGATCGACGCGCCGTTCATTCCGGTCATCGACAACGTCGACGTGAAAAGCGAGACCGAACCATCGGCGATCCGCGGCGCGCTGTATCGCCAGGCCTACAGCCCGGTGCGCTGGTCGGAGACGATTCATGCCATCCGTAAGCGTGGCATCACGCACATCTTCGAATGCGGCCCCGGCAAGGTGCTGGCGGGCATGATCAAGCGCATCGAGCCCGACGCGGTATCGGCGGCCGTCTTCGATCCCGCGTCGCTCGCCGGCGCGAAGGCATTGCTGCAATGAGCGAACCGACGGCGGCTCCCGTAGCCCAGGTCGCGCTCGTCACGGGCGCGTCGCGCGGCATCGGCAAGGCGATCGCCGCGGAGCTGGCGCGAAAGGCATTTCGCGTCATCGGCACGGCGACGACCGCGGCCGGCGCGGCGGCGATCGGCGAGGCGCTGGCCGCATTCCCGGGCTGCCGCGGCATCGTCCTCGACGTGACCGACGGCGACGCGCTCAACGCCGCGATCGATGCCATCGTGCGCGAGACGGGCTTTCTGCACGTGCTCGTCAACAACGCCGGCATCACGCGCGACATGCTGTCGATGCGCATGAAAGACGAAGACTGGGATGGCGTTCTCGCGACCAACCTCACCGCCGTGTTCCGGGCCAGCCGGGCGGCGCTGCGGCCGATGATGAAGCAGCGCTACGGACGCATCGTCAACATCACGTCCGTCGTCGGCTCGAGCGGCAACCCCGGGCAGGCGAACTACGCCGCGGCCAAGGCCGGCGTCGCCGGCATGACGCGCTCGCTGGCGCGCGAGATCGGCAGCCGCGGCATCACCGTCAACTGCGTCGCGCCCGGATTCATCGAGACCGACATGACGAAGTCGCTCTCCGAGGCGCAGGCCGCTGCCTTGCTCGGCCAGATTCCGCTCGGCCGGCTCGGCCAGACGAGCGAGGTCGCCCACGCGGTCGCCTTTCTCGCGTCGCCGGAAGCGAGCTACATCACCGGTACCGAACTGCACGTCAACGGCGGCCTGCTGATGGCGTGATCGAGCCTGCGACCGCCCTCGCCACCGAGGCGGCAGGGCATGTGCCCGGAGGCGATCGCGCAGGTCGTCAAGCCGTAGAATCCGCGTCTACTTTTTCACACACACTCCCGGAGGAGTCATGAGCGACATAGAAGCACGAGTCAAGAAGATCATCGCCGAGCAACTGGGGGTTCCCGAGGCCGACGTCACGAACGAAAAGGCGTTCGTCGCCGACCTGGGCGCTGATTCGCTCGACACGGTCGAACTCGTGATGGCGCTCGAAGACGAATTCGGCATCGAGATCCCCGACGAAGAGGCGGAGAAGATCACGACCGTCCAGCTTGCGATCGACTACGCCCAGAAGCACCAGAAAGCGGCCTGAGCCGGACCGCCGCTCGACTTGCTCTCTCCCTGGCGCATGAGCTCCCGTCGCGTCGTCGTCACCGGGCTCGGGCTCATCAGTCCGATCGGCAACAGCGTCGACGTCGGTTGGCAGAACCTGCTCGCCGGTCGATCCGGCATCGCGAACATCACGAAGTTCGACGCGTCCGCCTTCTCCTGCCGCATCGCCGGCGAGGTCAAGGGCTTCCAGGTCGAGGACTATTTCCCGGCCAAGGATGCGCGGCACATGGACACGTTCATCCACTACGGCCTGGCCGCGTCGATCCAGGCGATCCGCGACGCCGGTCTGCCGACCAACGACAAGCTGAGCCAGGAAGAGGCCCAGCGCATCGGTTGCCTGATCGGATCGGGGATCGGTGGCTTGCCCCTCATCGAGGAGACCAAGGCCGAGCTCGAGAGGCGCGGCCCGCGCCGGATCACACCTTTTTTCGTGCCGGCCTCGATCATCAACATGATTTCGGGGCACGTCTCGATCATGTTCGGCTTCCAGGGGCCGAACCTCGCGATCGTCACGGCATGCACGACCGGCTTGCACTCGATCGGCATGGCCGGGCGCATGATCGAGCACGGCGACGTCGATGTCATGGTCGCCGGCGGCTCGGAGGCGACGGTATCGCCGCTCGGCGTCGGCGGCTTCGCCGCGGCGCGGGCACTCTCGACGCGCAACGACGATCCGACGACCGCATCGCGGCCTTGGGACAAGGATCGCGACGGCTTCGNNGGGCATCGGCGGGTTCGGCGCGATGCGCGCGCTCTCGACCCGCAACGATGCGCCCGAAAAAGCCTCCCGTCCCTACGACAAGGATCGCGACGGCTTCGTGCTCGGCGAGGGAGCCGGCGTCGTCGTGCTCGAGGAATACGAGCACGCGAAGCAGCGCGGCGCAAAGGTCTATGCCGAGCTCGTCGGCTTCGGCATGGGGGCCGACGCATTTCACATGACGGCGCCGAACGTCGACGGCCCGAAACGCTCGATGCTCGCTGCGCTGCGCTCGGCCGCGCTCAATGCCGACCAGATCCAGTTCCTCAACGCGCATGGCACGTCGACGCCGCTGGGCGACGTGAACGAGACGAACGCGATCAAGCTCGCCTTCGGCGACCACGCGAAAAAGCTCGTCGTCAACTCGACCAAGTCGATGACCGGCCACCTGCTCGGCGGCGCGGGCGGTATCGAATCCATCTTCACGGTGCTCGCCGTCAAGAACCAGATTTCGCCACCGACGATCAACATCTTCAACCAGGATCCCGAATGCGACCTGGACTTCTGCGCCAACACCGCGCGGGAAATGAAGATCGACTATGCCATGAAGAACAACTTCGGCTTCGGCGGCACCAACGGCACACTCGTCTTCAAGCGGGTGTGACGCCGCCCGCAGGCGCGCACGATGCGCGGATCTCCCTCCTGCGTGGTCGCCGTTCGCCGATCCGGCGTGTGGCGAATGGTCGTCGGCGGCGTCGCCGCGGCGTCGCTCGCATCGCTCGTCGCCTGGGTCTTTCTCGCGCCCCGGGGACAGGTCGCCAGGGCTCGCGCGGCGGTCGCCGTGTGCGGTCTCGCGACGCTGGCCGGGGCTGCGTCGCTGGTTCGCAGGCCGGCGGCGGTCTTGCGCTGGGACGCTTCGGCCTGGAGCTTTGCCGATCTCGCGACGCCTTCGTCCGCACCGATCCCCGGCGAGCTCGAGGTGGCGATCGATCTCGGCTCGCTCCTGCTGTTGCGATTCGCGCCGCGCGATGCCGCGGGGCGAAGATCGGCCGGCTGGATTGCGGTCGAGCGACGCGGCCTCGAACGCGAATGGCACTCGTTTCGCTGTGCGGCATATTCGCCGCGGCCCGCCGCCGGCATGAGCGGCGCCGCGGATTGCCGACTAGCCTGAATGATTGCTCCCGACGCCGACGCCCCGCTGATCGAACGCGTCAAGCAGGGCGATGTCAAGGCCTTCGAGATGCTGGTCGTCAAGTACCAGCGACGAATCGAGCGCTTGATCGGACGCATGGTACGGGACGTCGATCTGGTTCCCGACATCGCCCAGGAGACCTTCATCCGGGCGTATCGCGCCATTCCGCAGTTCCGCGGCGACAGCGCCTTTTACACCTGGCTCTATCGCATCGCCGTCAACACCGCCAAGAAGGCCCTGATGGAGCTCAAACGCGACCCGCTTGTCACCGAGTCGGCGCGGGCGAGCCGCGACGAGGACGACGATTCACCGCGGTTCGACAACGAATTGAGCGACGGCGAGACACCGGATGCGGTGCTGGCGAGCAAACAGATCGCCGCCGCAGTGAACTTTGCGATCGAAGGCTTGTCCGAAGAACTGCGGCAGGCGATCACCTTGCGCGAGATCGAAGGTCTCAGCTACGAGGAAATTGCCGAAGCGATGAACTGCCCGATCGGGACGGTTCGCTCGCGGATCTTCAGGGCGCGCGAGGCGATCGCAGCCAAGCTGCGGCCGTTGCTCGACACGCGCGAGGGCGAGCGGTGGTGAGGTATGCGAAGAAACGGCGGGCTGTCGGGCTCGCCGTTCGCGCTGGAACTTGACGGTGGAGAGCGACATGTCTTCAGAGGCAATGGACGGTTCACAGGACGCCGAGCGGCTTTCGGCCCTCGTCGACGGCGAGCTCGACGGCACGGCCACGGAAGAAGCGTGCAGGCGCTGGAAGAGCGATGTGCACGTGCGGCGCACCTGGCACGCCTATCAGCTGATCGGCGACGTGCTGCGCTGCGACGATCTGGCCGCCGGCGCCTGTGGCGACGGGCGCTTTCTCGTCGCGCTGCGGGCGCGGCTCGAGGCCGAACCGGTCGTTCTCGCGCCGGCGCCCCTGCAGAGCTCGCCGCTGCGCGTTCGCGCGCCGGTCGCCCGGTCTGCCGGTCGATGGATGCTGCCCTCGGCAATCGCCGCCGGCCTCGTGCTCGTCGTCGGTACGTTCACGCTGCTGCGCCCCGGTGGCTCGCCGCCGGCGGCCGCGCCCGCCGTGACCCTGGCCGATGCGACGCCGGCCAAACCGGCGGCAATCGTCATGAACGGCAAGGTGATCCGCGATGCTCGCCTGGACCGCTATCTTGCCGCGCACAAGCAGTTCTCGGGATCGTCGGCACTCGGCCTGCCTTCGGCGTTCCTGCGCAGCGCCACCGTCGAGGCTGACGCCCGCTGATTCTTCGAGACCGCCGCCCTTCATGTTGCCGCGTCCGCTCGTTTCGCTCACCCTCGCCTTCGTGGCGTTCCTGGGCGCGACGGCAGCGACGGCTGCGGGGCCGGCACCTCCTGCCACGGCGAACGAGGTGCGCGCCTGGCTGCTGCGCATTCATGACGCCGCCAGCCACCGCAACTTCCAGGGAACGTTCGTGGTGAGCGGCGGCGGCAACGTCGCGAGCGCTCGCATCTCGCATTTCCACGAGGGGCCGAACCAGTACGAGCGCATCGAGTCGCTCGACGGCCGGCAGCGCAAGGTCTTCCGCTACAACGATGTCGTCAATACCGTCTGGCCGGCGAGCCATGTCGCGATGATCGAGCAACGCGGCCTGCTCAATTCGTTCCCGGCGCTGCTGCAGGCCGGCGACGACGGCCTGGGCGAGTGGTACGAAGTCCAGCCCCAAGGGCTGGACCGCGTCGCCGGGCACGAAGCCAATGTTCTCGACGTGAAAGCGCGCGACAGCTTGCGTTACGGCTACCGGCTCTGGGCCGACCGGGCCTCCGGGCTGCTGCTTCGCGTCGACGTCATCGGCGAGGCCGGCGACGTGCTCGAAACGTCGGCGTTTTCCGACGTCGCGATCGGCGTGCGCCCGCAGCCGGGCAGCATCGTGCAGGCGATGCGCAGGCTCGACGGCTATCGCATCGTCAAGCCGGTGCTCACGCCGACACGGCTCGAGAACGAAGGCTGGACGATGCGCCAGCTCGCGCCCGGCTTCAAGGAGGTGAGCTGCGTCAGCCGGCAGATCGAAAATCCGCGCGAGGTGAGCGCCGATCCGGCGCCGCCGCCGGTGATCCAGACGATTTTCTCGGATGGCCTGACCTACGTTTCGGTCTTCATCGAACCGTATCGCCCCGATCGCCACGGACGGCCGATCCTCGCCTCGCTTGGCGCCACGCAGACGCTGACGCAGCGCCAGGGCGACTGGTGGGTGACCGTCGTCGGCGACACGCCGCCGGCGACACTCAAGTTGTTCGCCGGCGCGCTCGAGCGCAAAAAGCCTTAGCCGGGCGGCGATCGCCCTGTCGCTGCACACTTGCGATTTGCCGCGCAACGAATCACCTCGACTCGACGGATGCTCCGCATGCAACTGAAACCCTCCTCTTCGGTGATCTCGGCCGGCCGCATCGGCTTTGCCGCCCTGGCTCTTTCGCTCGGCCTGCTGGCGACGGCCGCGCCCGTGCCGGTGACGGCGCAGGGCTTGCCTGACTTCACCGAACTGGTCGAAAAGGTCGGGCCGGCGGTCGTCAATATCCGCACGACCGAGCGAAGCCACGGCTCGCGCGTCGCTCCGGGCGGCGACATCGACGAGGACATGCTGGAATTCTTTCGCCGCTTCGGCCTGCCGATGCCGAACCAGCCGAACCCGCACTCGCCGGAGCAGCCCGGCGACGGCGATCCGCAACCGCGCGGCGTCGGCTCCGGCTTCATCCTCAGCGCTGACGGCTACGTCATGACGAACGCTCACGTCATCGACGGTGCCGACGAAGTGATCGTCACGCTCGCCGACAAGCGCGAGTTCAAGGCCAAAATCATCGGTGCCGACAAGAAGTCGGATGTGGCGCTCGTCAAGATCGAGGCAAGTGGCCTGCCGACGGTGCGCATCGGTGACGTCGCCAGGCTCAAGGTCGGCGAATGGGTGATGGCCATCGGCTCGCCCTTCGGTCTCGAGAGCACGGTGACGGCCGGGATCGTGAGCGCGAAGTCGCGCGACACGGGAGACCTGTTGCCGCTGATCCAGACCGATGTGCCCATCAATCCCGGCAATTCGGGTGGCCCGCTCATCAACATGCGCGGCGAGGTCGTCGGCGTCAACTCGCAGATCTATAGCCGCTCCGGCGGCTACATGGGGATTTCATTCGCGATACCGATCGACGAGGCGACGCGTGTCGCCGAGCAGCTTCGTAGCGGCGGGCGGGTGATCCGCGGGCGCATCGGCGTCGTCATCGACCGAGTGACGCGCGAGGTCGCCGAATCGATCGGTCTCGGCAAGCCGGCCGGCGCACTCGTGCGTACGGTCGAGGCGGGCGGCCCGGCGGACAAGGGCGGCGTCGAAGCGGGCGACATCATCACCAAGGTCGACGCGAAGGTGGTCGAAAGCGCGGGTGAGCTGCCGCGCATCGTCGGCAGCATCAAGCCCGGCAACAAGGCGACCCTTCAGGTCTTTCGCCGCGGCAGCTATCGCGATCTGTCGGTCATCGTCGCCGAGCTCGAGCCGGAAAAGACCGTGGCGCGCCGCACGCCGGACCGCGACAACGCCAAGCCGCCGGCCCCGGTCGGCACGCTCGGCCTGGCTGTCTCCGATCTGACCGACCTGCAAAAGCGTGAGCTCAAGGTCAAGAACGGCGTTCGCGTCGAGGCGGCCGAAGGCGTGGCGGCGCGAGCTGGTGTTCGCGAAGGCGATGTGATCGTGACGATCGACAACGTCGAGGTCGTAAGCGCGAAGCAGTTCGATGCGGCCGTGAGCAAGCTCGACAGGTCCAAGCCGGTGACTCTGTTGGTGCGGCGAGGCGATGCGGCGAATTTCCTGATCCTGCGGCCGGCCCGTTGACGCAATGGAACGCTCTCGGGTTTACCCCATTATGTAAGTGTGCGGTCGCCAACTTTAATCGCTGTCTGCTGCCTCTCTACTACGAGAAGATGGCATATNNTTTGTCGCCTTCGGCATCTGTCGATGCAGCGGCGAAAATTGCCCCCAGCACATCCACAGGCATATGTGGATAACCTGTTGATTAATATTCGTGTTGGCGCCCCGCAACGACGAGAAATCAAGCATTGGCGCGCCTTCCCGCAGGGTCGTTTTGGCTACAATGAAATCCCAACAAGCAGTTGCCATACGTTTTTGTTGGAAGGCGCGTCATTCGTTCGACGTGCCTTTTTTTTGACTCCGGCACGGCCCTTCGGGCCTTCACATCGCTTCGCGATATGAGCCTCGCCGCAGCGGCTTTGGCCGTTGTAGTTCCATCAAGAGGTCTCACCTTCGCATCGCCGAAGCACACATGAATCTGATCCGCAATTTTTCCATCATCGCCCATATCGANNCGCGAGCGCGGCATCACGATCAAGGCGCAGACGGCGGCGCTCAAGTACACGGCGCGCGACGGCCGCATCTACAACCTGAACCTGATCGACACGCCCGGCCACGTCGACTTCTCGTACGAGGTGAGCCGGTCGCTGTCGGCCTGCGAGGGCGCGCTTCTCGTCGTCGACGCGAGCCAGGGCGTCGAGGCGCAGACGGTGGCCAACTGCTACACCGCGCTCGAGCTTGGCGTCGAGGTCGTTCCCGTCCTCAACAAGATGGATCTGCCGCAGGCCGATCCGGACCGGGCTCGCTCCGAGATCGAGGACGTGATCGGCATCGACGCCGACGACGCCATTCCCTGCAGCGCCAAGACGGGCGAGGGTATCGACGACGTCCTGGAAGCCGTCGTCCACCGCATGCCGGCGCCGCGTGGTCTCCCCGACGCGCCGCTGCGAGCGATGATCGTCGACTCCTGGTTCGACAACTATGTCGGCGTCGTCATGCTCGTGCGGGTCGTCGACGGCTCGCTGTCGAAGGGCGAGCGGATCCGCCTGATGGCCAGCGACGCCGTCTACGCCGCCGAGCAACTTGGCGTGTTCACTCCGAATTCGGTCGCGCGCGACCGGCTCTCGGCGGGCGAGGTCGGCTTCGTCATCGCCGGCATCAAGGAGCTGCAGGCGGCCAAGGTCGGCGACACCGTCACCCTCGAGAAGAAGCTGCCCAACAACCTGGGCGTCGCCCACGAGCCACTGCCCGGCTTCAAGGAGATCCAGCCGCAGGTCTTTGCCGGCCTGTATCCGACCGAGGCGAGCGAATATGACCAGCTTCGCGACGCCCTGGAAAAGCTCAAGCTCAACGACTCGTCGCTGCGCTACGAGCCCGAAGTGAGCCAGGCGCTCGGCTTCGGCTTTCGCTGCGGCTTTCTCGGCCTCCTGCACATGGAAATCGTCCAGGAGCGCCTCGAGCGCGAGTTCGACCAGGATCTGATCACGACGGCGCCTTCGGTCGTCTACGAAGTCGCCCTCAACAGCGGCGACGTGATCCAGATCGAGAACCCGTCGAAGATGCCCGACCTCGGGCGTGTCGCCGAGATCCGCGAGCCGATCGTCACCGTGCACCTCTACATGCCGCAGGAGTACGTCGGCCCGGTCATGACGCTCGCCAACCTGAAGCGCGGCAACCAGATGAACATGGCCTACCACGGCCGCCAGGTGATGATCACCTACGAGATGCCGCTGGCCGAGATCGTGCTCGACTTCTTCGACAAGCTGAAGAGCGCCTCGCGCGGCTACGCTTCGATGGACTACGAGTTCAAGGAATTCCGGGCGGCCGACGTGGTCAAGGTCGACATCCTGCTCAACGGCGAGCGCGTCGACGCGCTTTCGATCATCGTCCACCGCAGCCAGAGCCAGTTCCGCGGTCGCGCCGTCGTCGCCAAGATGCGCGAGCTGATTTCGCGGCAGATGTACGACGTGGCCGTACAGGCGGCGATCGGCGCCAACATCATCGCGCGTGAGACAATCAAAGCCCTGCGCAAGAACGTCATCGCGAAGTGCTACGGGGGCGACATCACTCGCAAGAAAAAGCTCCTCGAAAAACAAAAGGCCGGCAAGAAGCGCATGAAGCAGATCGGCTCCGTCGAGGTGCCGCAAGAGGCGTTCCTGGCCATTCTCCAAGTGGATGACTGATGGGTTTGCTCACCGGTTTGCTGTATGCGTGCCTCGGCGTTTTCTCCGCCGGCTGGTACTTCAACAAGTGGTCGGGGAACTTCGCGCTGCTCCTGTTCGTTCTGACGGTCATCACCTTCGCCTACTGGCTGGCCGAACGCTTCTATTTCGCACCGCGACGGGTGCGTGCCGTCGTGACCTTCGAGCAGCAGGACGCGGCGCGCCGCGAGCAACTCGCGAGCCAGGGCATCACTCGCGTCGACGACAACGTCGCAGAGACGCGCCAGGCGCTCCTCATGCAGCCTTGGTGGCTCGACTGGACCGCCGGGCTCTTTCCGGTGATCGTCGTCGTCTTTCTGCTGCGCTCGTTTCTCTTCGAGCCGTTCAAGATTCCCTCGGGCTCGATGAAGCCGACGCTTCTCATCGGCGATCTGATCCTCGTCAACAAGTTCCACTACGGCATCCGCCTGCCGGTGCTCAACCAGAAGATCGTTCCCATCGACGACCCGCACCGCGGCGATGTCATGGTCTTTCGCTATCCGCTGGATCCGAGCACCGACTACATCAAGCGCGTCGTCGGCCTTCCCGGCGACGAGGTGTCGTTCCACAACCAGAAGGTCTACGTCAACGGCCAGGAGGCGCCGCTCACGCCGGTTCCCGGGCCAGGTTTCTACGACGAAGATACACGGAGTTACGAGCCGCAATTCACCGAGCGCCTCGGCACGGTGGATCATCTGATCACGATTAATCCTCAATCCGACCAGTTTCATTGGGCGAGCGAGTCGGTCACGTTTCCGTTTCGCGAAAACTGCCGCTACAGTTCCGAAGGTGTGACGTGCAAGGTGCCTGCGGGCAACTACTTCATGATGGGCGACAACCGGGACAACTCCCAGGACTCGCGTTTTTGGGGCTTCGTGCCGGACGAGAACATCGTCGGCAAGGCGTTCTACGTCTGGATGAATTTCGGCGACCTGAAGCGTATCGGGTCGTTCAAGTAGGCAAGGGATGCGGCGGATGAGCGACGGGGTTCGCAATCGTCAGGGCCAACGCGGCATCACGCTCTTCGGCCTGATGTTCTGGGCCGTCGTCGTCGGCTTCGTCGCCCTCATCGGCATGCGCGTCTTGCCGACGCTGAACGAATACTTCACGATCAAGCGGACGATCAACAAGATCACCACGGAAGGCTCGACCGTGCCCGAAATCCGCGCCGCGTTCGAGCGCCAGAAGGACATCGAATACTCGATCAGTTCGATTTCCGGCAAGGATCTGAACATCACCAAGGAGAACGACAAGATCGTCGTCAGTTTCGCTTACGACAAGGAAGTGGAACTGGTGAAGCCGGTCTACCTTCTCATCAAGTTCGAGGGCCGTTCGAACTAGGATCGGGCTTTCGCCCTCCACCTCGTTTGCCGGTGCCCGGCACGTCTCTCGTCACGCATGGATTCCAGCCTCGTCGCCCTGCAACAGCGTATCGGCCACTTTTTCGCCGACCCCAGCCTCCTCGAGCGCGCGCTGACGCACCGCAGCTTCGGGACGGACCACAACGAGCGCCTCGAATTCCTGGGCGATGCCGTGCTGAGCCTCGTCGTCTCCAGCCTGCTCTTCGAGCGCCTCGGCGGCTCCGACGAAGGCGACCTGACGAGGGTTCGCGCCCACCTCGTTCGCGAAGACAGCCTGCACCGCGCGGCGCTGCAGCTCGGCCTGCCCGAGCTGCTTCGCCTCGGCGAAGGCGAGGCGCGCGGCGGCGGCGCCCTGCGCGCGTCGATCCTCGCCGATGCGCTCGAGGCGCTCATCGGCGCGACTTTCCAGGACGGCGGCTTCGCCGCGGCGCGAGCGCTCGGGCAGAGCCTCTTCGGCGAGATCATCGAGACCACCGACGTCGCGAGCTGGACCAAGGACGCGAAGACCGAATTGCAGGAATGGCTGCAGGCGCGGCGCCTGCCGGTGCCGACCTATCGCATCGTCGCCACCCGCGGCCAGGCGCACGCACAGACCTTCGAGGTCGAGTGCGCCGTACCCGCGCTCAGCATGCGCGAGTCCGGCGAAGGAAAATCGCGCCGCGCCGCCGAGCAGGAAGCGGCGCGTCGCATGATCGATGCGCTCAGCGCCAGCGACGAGCCGGGAAGCCCGCTGCGCTCCTGATGCCTGACCCTCGCTGGCACTGCGTTCGGAGCTTGCGGCCGGGCGCCGGGCTGATCCCAAGCCCGGCCGGCCTTGCAGGCCGCGGCGTTGCGGGACGCAACGCCTCCTNNGGCAGCGAAGGAAGTGAGCGTGGGGGCTCCATGAAATGCGGCTTGATTGCCATCGTCGGAAGGCCGAACGTCGGCAAGTCGACGTTGCTGAACGCGCTGGTGGGCCAGAAGATCAGCATCACCTCGAACAAGGCGCAGACGACGCGGCATCGCATCACCGGCATCCGGACCCAGGGCGAGGCGCAGTTCGTCTTCGTCGACACGCCGGGCTTCCAGACGCGGCACGGCGCGCCGCTCAACCGCTTTCTGAACCGNNCGAAGCATGCGTTCGCCGAGTTCGTTCCGCTTTCGGCGACGAAGTCGGCCGATGCCGAGCGCCTGCTCGGCATCGTCGCCCCCTACCTGCCCGAGCAACCGTGGCTGCACGACGAAGATGCGCTCACCGACCGGAGCGACCGCTTCCTCGCGGCCGAAATCGTCCGCGAGAAGCTGTTTCGCCTGACCGGCGACGAGTTGCCGTATACCTCGACCGTCGTCATCGACAAGTTCGAAGAGGAGGGCCGGCTGCGCCGTATCGCCGCGACGATCATCGTCGAGCGCGATGCGCACAAGGCGATGATCATCGGCAGCGGTGGCGAGCGGCTGAAGCGGATCGGCACGGAGTCGCGCCACGAGCTCGAGCACCTGCTCGACGCCAAGGTCTTCCTCGAGCTGTGGGTGAAGGTCAAGAGCGGTTGGGCCGACGACGAGGCGCACCTGCGCTCGTTCGGCTACGAATAGCGCGAGCCCCGCGGTAGCGCTGGCAGGCTCCAGGTGGCTTCCCGATCCTCGCGCAGCGCGCCGCTGGCGGCCTACGTCCTGCATCGCTACGACTGGAGCGAATCGAGCCTCATCCTCGACCTCTTCACGCGCGAGCAGGGTCGTATCGCCGTCGCCGCCAAGGGTGTGAAACGGCCGTTCTCGCAGCTGCGCAGCGTCCTCTTGCCGTTCCAGCGCATCCAGGTGTCGCTCGGACGGCAGGCCTCGGGCGAGGACGCGCGCGAAGTGCAGAACCTGCGCGGCGCCGAGTGGACCGGCGGCAGGGCCATGCTGACGGGCGCAGCACTCTTCAACGGCTTTTACCTGAACGAGCTGCTGCTGAAGCTCGTCGCCCGACACGACCCGCATGCCGGGCTCTTCGATGCCTACGCGGCGACGGTCGATGCGTTGGGTGCAGGCGATGCCGGTGCGCAGGCGGCGCTGCGCGCCTTCGAGATCGTGCTGCTCAAGGAGATCGGCCTGCTGCCCGATCTGGGCCTCGAGACCGCGACGTGTCGGCCCGTCGTGCCCGAGGAGCGCTATCGGGTCCTGGGCGACGCCGGCGTCGTCGCCGCACCTGGCGCCACCGACGCAACGGCGAGCGGGGCGACGCTCGCTGCTGTCCAGGCGGCACTTACGGGCGGCGATCTCGAAGCACTGCGCCAGGTAGCGGCCCGATCGCTTGCCGAGCTGCGGCCGATCCTGCGCGCGCAGCTTCACTATCATCTCGGCACCGACACCTTGCGCACGCGGCAGGTCATGCTCGACGCGCAGGCGCTCGCGCCCTGACGCTGACACGATGAATCCCCTGATCACGACCGGTCTCGATGCGCGACGGCGAACGACGGCGCTATCCGTCAACGTCAACAAGATCGCCTTGCTGCGCAACCAGCGGCCCTTGTCGATCCCGAGCGTCGTCGAACTGGCGAAGGCCGCGCTCGACGCGGGCGCGTACGGCATCACCGTCCACCCGCGCCCCGACGAGCGGCACATCCGCCGTCAGGACGTGCTCGATCTCGCGGCGATGCTGAAGATGCGGCCGCAGGCCGAGTTGAACATCGAGGGCAACCCCTTCCACAACCTGATGGCGCTCGTGCGCGAGG
>PLZH01000200.1:3939-5897 GCA_003152055.1 Burkholderiales bacterium | reverse complement strand
GCCCGGGCCGCGCAGGCCGAAGGCCTTGGCGTCAATGCCGGCCACGACCTCAACCTCGACAACCTCGGCGACTTTCTGGCCGCAGTGCCCGGGGTTCTCGAAGTGTCGATCGGCCATGCGATCATCGCCGACGCGCTCGTGCTCGGCATGGCCGGGGCGGTGCACGCGTATCTCGACGCGATGGCTCGCGCTTCGCCGCGATGAAATGCCTCGACCCTCGCTTCGTTCGCTGCGCCTGGAAGGGGCGCTCAGCGCCCTTCGGGCGGCTGGGCGGACCCTGATGATCTACGGCGTCGGCACCGACATCTGCGACGTGCGGCGCATCGGCGCTGTCCTGGCGCGGCGCGGCGATCGCTTCGCCGAGCGCATTCTCGGGCCGCACGAGATCGAAGTGTTTCGTGCTCGCAGCGCCCAGTTCGCCGAGCGCGGCGCCCGCTATCTGGCGACGCGCTTCTCGGCCAAGGAAGCCTTCGCGAAGGCGATCGGCCTCGGCATGCGCACGCCGATGACCTGGCGCGGCTGCGAGATTGCCAAGCAGAGGAGTGGCAAGCCCGAGATCCGCTTGCACGGCATGCTCGCCGAATGGTTTGCGGCGCGCGGCCTCAGGGCCCATGTCAGCGTCAGCGACGAGGCCGACTACGCGGCCAGCTTCGTCGTCGTCGAACAGGAGGGGGTGCGATGACGGGGACGACCCATGCGCCGGTGATTCTCGACATCGGCGGACCAACGCTCGTAGCCGACGATCGCCGCCGGCTCGCCCATCCGCTCACCGGTGGCGTCATCTTTTTCGCCCGCAACTGGCGGGACCGGCATCAACTCACCGAACTCGCGGCCGAGATCAAGTCAGTGCGGCCCGACGCGCTTCTCTGCGTCGACCAGGAAGGCGGTCGCGTGCAACGCTTCCGCGGCGACGGCTTCACGCACCTGCCGCCGATGCGCGTGCTCGGCGAGATGTGGATGCAAGACGGCACGGGCGGCCGCGGCAGCGGCGCGATGCGTGCCGTCCAAGCCGCGACAGCCGCCGGCCACGTGCTCGGCAGTGAGCTGCGCGCCTGCGGCATCGACCTGAGCTTTGCGCCCGTCCTCGATCTCGACCACGGCGCAAGCGGCGTCATCGGCGATCGCGCCTTTCATCGCGACCCGCGCGTCGTCTCGCTGCTTGCCAAGAGTCTCATGCACGGCCTGCTCGAAGCGGGCATGCGCAACTGCGGCAAGCACTTTCCCGGGCATGGCTACGTGAAGGCGGACAGCCACACCGAGATTCCCGAAGACCGACGCTCGCTTGCCGCGATCCTCGGCGACGACGCGAAACCCTACGAATGGCTCGCCGGAACGCTTGCCAGCGTCATGCCGGCGCACGTCGTCTATACGAAGGTCGACGAGAATCCGGCCGGCTTTTCCTCGCGCTGGCTGAAGGAGATCCTGCGCCACGAGTTGGGCTTCGACGGTGCCATCTTCAGCGACGATCTCAGCATGGCCGGGGCGCGCCGCGTCGGCGGCGTCGAAGTCACCTATGCCGACGCGGCGTCGCTCGCACTGGCCGCCGGCTGCGACATGGTCCTGCTCTGCAACCAGTCGCTGGACGGCGGCGCTGCCGTCGACGCGCTTCTCGACGGCCTGGTCGACGCGGCGGCGCATGGTCGCTGGCAGCTCGACCCGGAAAGCGAGGCGCGCCGCCTCGACCTCCTGCCGCAGACGACGCCGATCGCCTGGGACGAGCTCATGCACTCGCCCGCTTACCAACGCTCGCTCGAGCGTTTGCCCTGAGCGAGCGTCCTACCGATCACGCCAGCGAGTCGTTGTCGACTCATGGCCCGGGCTGGCTCGGTCGTAAACCATGCCCGCCGCCAAGCAGGACCCGTCGCAACACCGCGTGATCCGATCGGCTTGGCGAGACACGCGTCGAAGGGGCGGGGCCAATGCCCTCGGGAACTTCGACAGCGCTCATGCCGAGGAAG
>PLZH01000200.1:0-3908 GCA_003152055.1 Burkholderiales bacterium | reverse complement strand
GCCTGACGCCAGAGCCTTCACCGCGGCGTTCGGCTCCGGTGATGCGCTTGTCGGGTGCGAAGTCACCAAGTGTCGTGGCAGCTTGCATGCATGCGTTGCACGTAGCGAGTGCCCGAAGGCGGCGCTGATAGTCAGTGAAGACAAGCGGGCGCAGCTCATGACTTTTGCACGCAGCCACTCTTTGTCATCGGCGGCAAGGCTTGCCCGGCTCTACAAGCCACGGGCATGTGCTGGCCCAACGTCGCGTGCGAACAGTCCGAGTTTGCGCGTGCCCCAAGTCCTGTCGCGGCGCGGCCCCCCTGTATCCTTATCGGCATGTCGAGTGGGTCACCCAGAGAGGTCGAGGTCCTCCGCGAATTGATGCGGTTGGCGTTGCGCAACTCTGCGCGCAACGTGCCGCTCCAACTAGCCGCCGTCGTTGTTCTGGTCTTGTTCGGACTTCAGGCAGGTCGTCCTGTTGCCGCCGTCGCCACGGCGGCACTTGGCATTGCCGTCGCTGTCTGGCGGCTTCGCATCGCGAGCCGGTTCAACCTGCCTGACGGCTTTCTGAGCGAAAGCGATCTCTCCAGTGCGAAAAGGCAATTGGAAGGCAACTCCTTGCTTGCCGGCGCCATGTGGCTCGTGGCCACCGTCGGCATCTACGCCCACCTTAGCAGCTTGTCGGGAACCGCCTATCTCGTCTTTGCTGGCGGCTCGGTTTCAGTCGCTGCTTTGTCGATGTCGTTGGTTGGCAGGTCGTTTCTGCTGCTCGCCTTGCCCGAACTTGGCGGCATCATTCTCGTCATGCTGTGGGTCCATGGACTTCCTTCCTCGCCGCTGGCCCTGCTGATCGCGTTGTTTGGCTGGACAATGTTTCGCGGCTCTCGAGAGGTCATCGACACGACGACCAAGGCCATTCGGCACAGCCTCGAGGCTGACGCCGCAGCCGCCTTGCTGACGGTGGCAAAGGAGGCGGCCGAGGCGGCGAACCGGGCAAAGTCGCAGTTCCTGGCGACCATGAGCCATGAGATCCGCACGCCGATGAACGGTGTCCTCGGCGCATTGGATCTCTTGCGGCACACCAAGCTCGACGGCGAGCAACGTGCCTTGGTCAGGACGGCGTCGTCTTCGGGCACTTCGCTCATGGCGATCCTGAACGATGTGCTCGATCACTCCAAAATCGAGGCAGGCAAGCTGATCCTCAGCAAGTCGTCCGTGTCGCTGTATTCGATGGCGAACTCGGTCGTCGCGTTGTTGCGATCCAACGCCGAGTCGAAAGGCCTGTTGTTGCGTCTCGTTGTCGAGCCAGATGCCGAAGAGTGGGTCATTGCTGACGCCCAGCGTCTCAAGCAGGTTGTGCTCAACCTCGTCGGCAATGCCATCAAGTTCACGGAGCGTGGAGAGGTCGTCTTGCGCCTCGCGCCCGCAGCTGCGCCCGAGGGTTTCTGTAACGTGACCTTCGAGGTCAGCGATTCAGGGATTGGCATCACGCCCGAAGTGCTGGACGATCTGTTCGATCCCTTTTTTCAGGTCGACGGTACTTCGAGCCGGCGCCGTGGTGGCACCGGCTTGGGTCTGGCGATCAGCCAGCGAATCATCGAGGCGATGGGCGCTCGGATCATGGTCGAGTCGCGGTTGGGGGCGGGCTCTCGGTTCTACTTCACCTTGCAACTTCGGCATGACCGGATGTCGCACCATGAGGCGCCCGTCGACTCGGCAATGGGAGGATTGGACGAAACGGGGCTCCTACACGGCACCGTCCTGGTCGTTGAAGACAACGACGTGAACCGGATGATCGCCCGCCAGACGCTGCAGACCTTCGGCCTTGACGTGGTCGAGGCGGGCGATGGCGCGGAGGCGCTTTCCGTGCTTGAAGGGCAGTCGGTGGACCTCGTGCTCATGGATTGCCAGATGCCGGTGATGGATGGCTACGCCGCAACGCGGGCCATTCGCGATCGGGAGGACAAGAGCGGCCGTTCGAGGCTGCCGATCGTGGCTTTGACGGCCGACGCTTTCGATGACGACGCTGCCCGCTCGCGTGAAGCCGGCATGGACGCGCACCTGCCCAAGCCGTATACGCGCGATCAACTTCGCACGGTGCTGAACGTCTGGCTTTGACGAAGATCGCTCAGCTGAGCTCAGTCCACTCCGTAATACCGGTTCGCTCTTCGCCCCATGCCGTGTCCAGCTCGATGCGCTTGATCTCGTCGACCGCTCCCTCGTTCGCCCCGCCGAGCTTGCGTATCTGCGCACGAGCCAGGCGCTCCATCAGGCGCAGATCGCGAGTTGTCAGCGTGAGCGCCGATTCGGCCCATAGATCGACGGTTGCCACGAGCGACTCGTAAGTGATCGGCGCCGCCAGCCGCTGCGCATGAAGGGCCGCGAGCGTACCTCTCAGTTTGGGATCGACAGTACGTACTACGTGCTCGATGGCCGCTTCACCTAGCCCGTCTTCGACGACAAGATCGACGAGACTCCGCCGGTACAACTGCTCCGCGGAAAAGAGCTTCCCAGACAGCACCATATCGTTGGCGACGGCAAAGCCCGCCTTGCGAATGGTGAAATGCCATGCGCCCATGCCCGGGAAAAGATTGAATAGAACCTCAGGAAAACCGGCTTGCGCACTCTTCTCGAAGATGACCCTATGGAAGGGCATTACCGATTCGAGTCCACCGCCCAAGGTGTCCCCCTGTACTAGTACGGTAGTGTGGACGCCGCGTTGTGCCGCGTTCTCGAGCCACCAGACCATTTCAATGCAGCGTCGGCCGTACAGCCGCAAGGAGTCCGCGTCCTGCGCCTTGACGAGCAGGACGAACAGAGACAGATCGCCACCAAAATTAAAGACGCCAGTCACATCCGACGAGACGACTAGATGTCTGACCAAGCCGGGGTTTGCGCTGATGTCATCGAGCACGCGTTGCATTTCCGAAATGCCTGCCAAGCTGAAGCATTGAATCGGGGTGACGCAAGTCCGTACGCGTAGGAGCCCGAGTTCGGAGATCCATTCAAGACGCAAGAACCGGTAGGGCCGCGACAGCAGGCCGGGGACTCCTCGGCGGGCGTCCTCGTTCGGAAAATTCATATGTCGGCAAAGATCCGCGTGACCATTTCAAAGTTGACCAGCGTCGAGTCCACGATGGACCGTTGCGTTGCGTCGTCCTCCACCGTGTTCAGCACGTGGCGAAGCTGAGCCATATGCTCGGCATCCATCGTCGCGTGCGAGCCGATGAAAGATACACCCCTGTCATCCGTGAGCAGCAACGAGTCGCGCACGGATTCGGCAAAGGAACCTCCGTACACCGACGCGATGACCTCCAACGCATAGAGCATCCCCAGCACCGAGCACGGGTTCTGCCGATCGGCTGTCCAGTAGTTATATCCAACCAGAGTCAAGGTCGATGTCGTAGGACGATGCGCGGCCGCCTCACCGGAACTGACACCGATGGCCTGCAGGTCGTTCGATACCCACTCTTCATGACCGGACTCCTCCTGCATGTGTTCGTAGAGAAAATAGCGCACTTTTCTGTGCGAATCTTCGATTCGGCTGGCGGCCGCGCCGCAGATCGGATTGAAGTGCCAGACGATCGGGTAAAGCTCGAGCAGAAGTTTGCGATACCGTTCCGCCGACAGACCGTTGGCGATTGCATCGAGGGCAACAGGATGCGTCTCGAATTCCCGGCGGGCTTCGTCTGTACGCAGGACAAGATTCATGAAGAAGTTGGGCACGCTCTCGGTTCCAAACAGTCGGACAATGTTGATGAATGTTCGCACGCGATCGCTGGAATCTACCGGATCGAGCGAATTTCGCCGCCGTCGGCCGGACAGATTGATTTCAATGCGTCTCGCGGGTCTATGCCACATGGCCATCCGGACTTGATCGAAGTCCAGAAAATTCCGTAAGTTCATGGCAGTCAACCTCTCTAACCCCA
>PLZH01000138.1 GCA_003152055.1 Burkholderiales bacterium | reverse complement strand
CGCGGGGCTATCGAAGCGTGTCGACCTGAAGCTCGTGAGTCGGTTGGAGCTCGCCTCGGGGGTGGTGTCGATGCGGTATGAGCCTAGAAGGTAGCCATTGGGCTTGCAGGGGAAGGCTTGCCCGCCCGAGTTACTTTGCTAGCCGCCGCGAGATACGCGAACTCCGTAAAACCCTTTCATAGCACGCCGCCTCGCGCCAGTTTTTCGTTATCTGCATGCCTAGCATACCTAACGGCGCGAGTGGCTGCTTCGCGGCAGCCAGTTCTATGTGATCACCGACCGATCTTGGCCGGGAGCGTCAGTTCGCCAACCTCGCAGACAGCAGCCTTTGGCATGTCAGGCTCCCGACGCGAACGACAGCTCACTGGCGCAGCTGCGAACTCACACAGTCGGCCAGCAGCTGACGGTCCCGAACGGCTGCTGCCGGGACCTCGCCGGCACGGCACTTGTGCAGGCAGCGAGAAGCCCCTGCCGGCGCACCAGCACTGTCGCGCTTGGTCGCTCCGGGAACCTGCGCATTCGAGTCAGTCGGCCGTCGCGCCTGATGTTTTCACGGCGCTGCGCCACGCTTCCGTCGAGGCCTTCACAAAGTCGCCGAATTGCTGGGCCGTGCCTCCGGCAAGCTGTAGACCTTGGGCCAAAAGAAAGTCCCTTGTCGTTGGCTCCGCGAGCACACGATTGATCTCGGCGTTGAGCTGAGCGATCACGGGCTGCGGCGTGCCCGCCGGCGCCATGATTCCTTGCCAAGCTAGCGCCTGATAGTCGGGGATGCCGGCCTGTTCCATTGTCGGAACGTCGGGAGCAATCGGGGAACGTGCCGTGCTCGTGATGGCCAGCGCTCGCAACTTTCCGGCCTTCACGTGCTGCATCGCGTTCACCAGGTCGTTCGAGAGGAGGTCAACCTCGCCAGCCAGCAGTGCGTTCAGCGCCGGTGCCGCGCCCTTGTACGGAACGTGCGTGATCGCCGCCCCGGTCTTCACCTTGAAGACTTCCACCGCAAGGTGCGGGAAGGTGCCGTTGCCGGCCGACGCGTAATTAAGCACTCCGGGCTTTGCCTTCGCGGCCTCCACAAGATCATGCATGCTCTTGATCGGAGAGTCGGCACGTACGAGAAAGAGGTTGGGGACATAAACCATCAGGACGACCGGCGCGAATGCCGTGGCCGTGTCATACGGCAGGTGCTTGTAGAGACTCGGATTGATGGCGATGTTGGTATTGGCGAAGAGAAGCGTGTAGCCATCGGCAGGTGCCTTGGCCACCGCGTCAGCGCCGACGATCCCACCTGCACCCGCGCGGTTGTCGACGATCACCGGCTGGCCCAAACGCGCGGCCAACTTGCTACCGACAAGGCGAGCGAGGACGTCGGCCGAACCTCCCGGCGGAAAGGGGACGACGAGCCGGATCGGTTTGGCAGGCCAGGCCTGGGCAAGTCCAGCTACCGGCCACGCCGAGGTGCCGATCCCGGCGAAGGCTGAGAGGCCGCGAACAAGCGCCGAGCGGCGTGTCAATACTGAAGTCATGATGGGATCATCGGAAGCAGCAAGAAGGAATCGGCCGTCCCGCCGAACTCGACGGTGTGGCGTGTCTGCACCGCATTGCAGGTGTGTACCCAGATCGGGTCTTCCGCGGTCGAGTCCTGCCCCCTGATGTCGAGTGCCAAGGAGTGGCCCGGCAGAAAAACGTTCGAGGTCTCTCGGATCTCCACGGCATACGTATGACTCCGCTCAGGCTGAAGAGCCTCCTTGCGCGCGTGGCGTTGATAGGGTCGATAGGGCTTTGAACGCGCTGGGTCGAGTTCGCGCTGCGAGGCCCGCAACCATCCCTTCGTCAGGACGCGGAAGTTGCCGTCCGGCGCCACGTCGCGGAGCGTGACGACCCAGGTCGCGTCAGGCTGGTTGAGCGAGGCGTGGAACTGGAGCGCCACCGGCCCTGTGATTTCGGTCTCCCGCTCGAACGGAACCGTCTGGAAGGTGACGCCCGGCGGCAGTTTCCCAGGTGGCAGATCGGGGTCGTTTTCGAAGACAGCCGAGCCATGCCGTGCGTCTGCGTCGGCAGCCAGACGACCCTCCGCCGCGAGATGCAGGCGGGTCCAACGGGTCCGCGCGAGCGGCCATTCATGCTCGTCGCGATAGACATTCCGCCCCTTTATAAGGAGACGGATCGGCGGCTCATCCATGAAACCAGTGTCATTACCCTTGAGCCAGTGGTCATACCAGCGAAGGATGAGGTCGTGATGATCAGTCCAAGGCCGCAGGGGGCCGAGCCGCGACTCGGTTTCCATGATCAGCAGCTTCTTTGGCGCGTCGATGTTCTCGTAAGCCTCGAACGCACCGGCCAGGTGAACCGCCCAGCTTGTCCACCGCGTGGCCAGGAAAGTCGGGATGCGGATCTTGTCGAACATCCGGTTTGGCGAACGCTCCCAATAGAACGGCCCGTCGAAAGGCTCCAGCAGCCAGCCGAACAGCAGTGGGTTTTTGCGGGGGTACTTGAGCTGAATGTGAAGGTAGGGGGAATGCGTGACCTCGGGCGTCTCCATAAGCGCCGACACGCGGCTCGCGATCTCCTCCTCGGAGAGGTAGTCATAGCTCAGCGGGCGCATGCCGTCCACGCTGACGTGCCCCCACCACTGATGCCAGAAGCCTTCGTTCAGCAGGCCGCCGTGGTAGACGCTCTGTCGATAGCGATCGGTCAACGCTTCGTAAGGAACGATGGCCTTGAGATGCGGCGGCTGTTGCGCGGCGACCATATATTGCATGACCGCGAAGTACGACATGCCGAGCATGCCGCAGTTGCCGTCGCACCAAGGCTGCACCCCCATCCATTCGATGATGTCGTACCCGTCCGTCTGCTCGTTGAGGCCCTGATAGCAGTATTCGCCTGCGGAGTCGCCGGACCCGCGCGCATCGGCTATCACGTGCACGTAGCCACGAGTCACGAAGAACTCGGAGTCGCCGGCTTCGAGCCCGCCATTGCCGATGAGCGGGCTCAGGGGTGCGCGCTTGCCCGTGACGTGCTGAAGGTCCTTGCCGTAGTGCGAGTAGGAAAGCAGCGCGGGAAAGCGGCCTAGCGCCTGCGGACGGTAGACGTCGCACGCCAGGAGCGTACCGTCGCGCGCGGCGAGGGTCACGCCGCGATCAACACGCATGCCATGCGTTGGCTGAGAAACGCGGCTCTTCCATTCGGCTTCGCTCTGCATGGCGGTGTCTCCTTGGTCCGAGGTTCGATTGCGCTGCGGCAGTGTAGGAACGCCTCCGATAATTGTTGAAAGCAACCGTCATCCGTGGAAACCCAGCCCGTGCCGCTCGATCGCCCCGCCACCGTCGACGAGCTGCTCAACTATCGATTAGCGCGGCTGCTGGCTGCCACGAGTGCGCCCGGCATCAGGTTGCTGGAAGGCCGGTACGGCGTTCGACGCCGGGCGTGGGGGTTGCTGGGCTTGATCGTCGCGTATGGCCCGATGTCGCCTTCGGAGCTCGCGGAGCGCGCGCACCTCGAGCGCGCCAAGGTCTCGCTTAACGTTACGGCACTCGTCTCGGATGGCCTGCTACACCGCGTCGCGACGCCGGGCGATCGCCGCCGGGCGCGGCTCGAACTCACGGAGCGGGGCCGCGCCTTGTTCGATGAGGTTTATCCGCAGCTGGCTGCGCTGAGCCGATCTGTCTTGGCTGCACTGAGCCCGGCTCAAGTTCAGGCGCTGGACGAGATCATCACCATTCTTGGAAACGCCGCCGTAGTCGTCAACGCGAATGCGCCTGCAACCAACAAGGCCGAGCGCCGCCTCGGAGGCAGCCGGCGACGGCAGACGATCGCGAACGAGTGACATCCCGAGGCTTGGCTGGCCGAGAAGCGTGAGCGATCGGAACAGGCGCCGACCGATGCTTGCCGTTCCTCCTCAAATTGCATTCCCTTCCCTGTCAATAGACTGTGGCTTGGCTCGTCTATGCGCGCGCTTCGAAAGCGCTCGATATGCAAGGGAGCCCAATTGGGTTGGACCAACCTCTTTCGTTCCCGGCCCAGCCGAAAACTTGCTGCGCTTTTGGGGCGCAGGCGTCGATCGCATTCGTCCCAAGCGGGCGCATCCTGGGCGCCAACGCTGGACGAGATTGACGGCAAGCACCACAGCGTATTCGTAGACGGGGCATCGGCGATCAGTGCAGGGTACCGATCAGATCGTTCTGAATGACTCCTTTAGGACTGGCTAGCGCCGCTGCTGTACTTCCNNTTTGGGTCGGCAGCGCCCCTTCGACGTTATGACGAGCGGACGTTCGATGAGCCTTTGCCGCCGGTCAGCATCCCAAGGTCCTGAGCGACCGGTTTGGAGTTTTCGTCCGGCGCTCGGACGTCCGTTATCCCAAGGACAGCCTGTAACTACGATCAGGACGAGCGCCGCGTCGCTGTAGGACTAGAAAACCCGCCTGTGCCAGGACACCTGGCTTGCGTTGCCAAGCTCTCCTTACCGCACGAGTTCAACCCCGATCGTGGTAGTAGCGATAGCCGTAGGGATGGGGCACGACAACGCAACCACCGATGGCGGAGCCGAGGAAAACAAGAATGCATGCGCCAGCCAACGTCCTGATCAGTCTCATGATGGTTCCTTGAGAGCAGCGAATGAGAACTTCAACGTCGGCCGCCGCAGGCTGTTGACCCATTGCCGTGGTCCTGCCGTAAAGAATCGTGCGCCGATCGGCTGCCAATTCCGAGCGCCGCCTCGCTTCCTCCTGTACGCACCCCGCTCGTGTCCAGGTACTTCTCGCGCGCACTCCATTTCCCGCAAGGGTGCCCCGCCCGTCCGGGTACGCCGCCTGCCCGGGTCCGGTACCTCGAAGTGTCGAGCCGCTGCAAGCACACCGAATGGTTCTCGGGCGGCTCAGCTTCGGGTGTGGCGGGTGCCCGGGGTAACGATCTGGCTGGTGCGCAGCGATCGAAGCGAAGCGCCGCGAGCGGAGCACCGGTCAGTTCGTCAAGCGGGCTCGTTCACGCGCAGCGTGAAGGAAGATGGCCCGCGATCGCCGGGCACGGGAACGAGCCGCGTTGATCTTCGGCGTCGCATGCGCGCATGAGGGACGGTGGATCGGTGCCAGCGACCGGGCCCGGTCGATGCGCCCGTCCAGCCATTGGCCAGGCCCTCCCCTCAAGGCTTCGCCGCGGCGGCCGCGAATGCCGCGTCGAAAAAGTCCGGCACCTCGCTCTGCAGCTGACGAAGAAAGGCCGGTCGATCGAACCCGGGTGGGTCGTCGCGCAGGTCGCCATCGTCGGAAGGGATGGGCATGCTCGGCGTGTCGACGAAGGCGAAGTGCCAGGCGTTCGGTACGACGTGCAACGCTGCTCGCGGCATGTGTGCCGCAACCCATTCGCCATGGAAGCGCGGCACCAGGAAGCGATCCTTTTCGNNCCGGTCCCCTCCTCCTGCAGAAGATCGGGTCTTCTGCGCGATGCGCGTCACAGTGCGCGCGCAGGCGCGCCACGTCGAAACGCCCGCCAGCCAGCGCGAGCACCGTGTATCCGCCCGCCGAATGTCCGAGCGCGCCGACGCGCGGCCCGCGCGCGTCCGTGGCGACGCGGTCGCTCCACTGCGGATCGCCGAGCAGCGCGTCGAGCACGCGCGAGACGTGTCGCGCCCGCTCGTCGAGATACGCCGCCGGCCCGCGCGCGATGAGGCTGTGGTCTTGCCAGTTGTCGCCGGGGTGGCGCAGCGCTGCGACCAGATAGCCGCGGCGCGCGAGAGCCTCGGCGAGGCTTTCGTGCGTGAGCTCGGAGCCGCCCAGGCCGTGGCTGACGACGATGAGGCCCTTGAACGCCGCGTCGGGTGCAGCCTGCGGCGCCACGTGCGCGAGGGACGGCCCCATGGCGATGGCACGCTCCGCGGCCTGCGTCGGGTAGTACAGGTTCACGGGAATCGGTGCTTGCGCATTCGGCAACCCCGGCACCGTGATCTGGCGCCAGCCTGCCTGCGCGGCGAAGGCGGGCGCCGCCGCGGCCAGCAGAACAGCCAGCGCGCAGCCGGCGATGAAGCGAAGGAAGGGGCTCATGGAGGTCTCCATCGGCGCGTGATTCGATCGCCGTGGACTTCAGGGTAAGGCGCCCTCCTTCGCCGCGCGCGGTCGATACGACGAACTGTCGGGTGCATGCGCGAACCTGACATTTCGGCGCGATGGAAGGTAGCTATCGGCTACCCCATTGCGCCCTGGCCTCGAGCAGGCCGAGCGTCTGCGTGGGTCGCGCTGACTGTGCGTGAGTACGGCGCCGATAGGCGACCGACCGCTGTCGACGCATCGACGCCACGCGGCGGCGACTGGAGCGGCAGCAGTGGGTCGGTCTTGACCTTTCGATGAGCGGCGCGGTCCGGCGGCTCTACGTCTCATAGCCGACCTTCGCGCGTCGAAGGCAGCTTCGGATCATCTTTCGGGCGTTCAGAAGCGTCCGCCGATTCGCGGTTGTCGGCCA
>PLZH01000080.1 GCA_003152055.1 Burkholderiales bacterium | reverse complement strand
CTCTTGCTTCGCATTCGCGCATTTCGACCGCCAAGCCGAAAGGTGCCACTTCAGTGGTTCGGCTCCCCCTACCAGCTGTCGAAGCACAAATAATCTGACACTTTGCACTAATAAACTGGCCACGAGGGCGGGTGCGCAGCCCCGTCTCAGACGGCCAGAGTTTTCGGGCACTCTCACTCTTTCGCGAACACGCCGCCGGCGTACCCGAGAATCGGCGTATGCATGGCGAGACCTCGGCAGACTTCCTCATCATCGGCGCCGGTATTGCCGCAGCTTCCATCGGCTACTGGCTCTCTACCCGTGGCTCAGTCACCTTGCTCGAACGCGAATCCCAGCCCGGCTATCACTCCACCGGCCGCTCGGCTGCACTCTTCATGGAGAGCTACGGCCCGCATCAAGTGCGCGCCCTCACCATGGCGAGCCGTGCGTTTCTCGAGCATCCGCCTGAAGGCTTCGCTGACGTCCCGATACTCTCGCCGCGTGGTGCGCTAATGGTCGCAACTGCGGAGCAGATGCCGCTACTCGAAGAGCAGTTGAACGCGATGCGCTCCGTCAGCGATCGGGCATGCCGTCTCGATGGCGCCGAGGCCTGCGCGATGGTGCCGGTTCTGCGCCGCGAGCTCATAGTCGGCGGCGTGCACGAGCCCGACGCCTCGGACATCAACGTGCACGCGCTGCACCAGGGCTACCTCAGGGGACTGAAGCGTCGCGGCGGCCGCGTGATCGTCGATGCCGACGTGCACGCGCTCGAGCGTCATGGTGCGGTCTGGCATGTCGGGGCGGACGGGCGCACTTGGCAGGCGCCAGTGGTGGTGAACGCAGCCGGCGCGTGGTGCGACGCGGTCGCATACCTTGCCGGTGCGCTGCCCATCGGTCTGGTGCCGAAGCGCCGCTCGGCCTTCGTGTTCGTGCCGCCATGGGGCCTCTCGATCGCTCGCTGGCCTATGTTCATCGGCATCGACGAAAGCTGGTACGTGAAACCGGATGCCCGGATGTTGCTCGGATCGCCGGCGAACGCGGACCCGGTCGAGCCGCACGACGTGCAGCCTGAGGAGCTTGACATTGCGCTGGCCATCGACCGCATCGAGACGATGACGACGCTGAAGATCGTGCGGCCTGCGCGGACCTGGGCGGGGCTTCGCTCTTTCGTCGGTGACGGCGAGCTGGTCGGCGGCTGGGATTTGGAGCTGCCGGGCTTTTTCTGGCTGGCCGGGCAGGGCGGCTACGGAATACAGACCTCGGCAGCGATGGGCCAAGCCTGTGCGGCGCTGGCTGTAGGCGAGGCGATTCCAGCGGAGATTGCGCGCTTTGGCCTAACTGAGGCCATGCTGTCACCGGCGCGGCTCAGAGGAGCGTTCGCCTGAAGATTGAACATCGCTTCCCCCAGAACCGAAGCCAACCCGAATCCGAAACCCAACGCCATGCATGTCTTTACCGGCGGCCTCGCCACCGAGACCAACACCTTCGCACCGATGCCTACCGGCCTCGCCTCATTCCGTGACCGCGCCTACTACCCGGCGGGCAAGCACCCCGAGACGCTGAGCTTCTTCGCCGCGCCGCTGTATGCCGCGCGCCAGCGTGGCAAGGCCCGTGGCTGGAAGGTAACCGAAGGCATGGTGGCCTCGGCACAGCCGAGCGGCACCACCACGCGCAACGCCTACGAGACGCTGCGCGACGAGCTACTCGGCGATCTGCGCGCCGCGCTGCCGGTCGACATGGTCGTGCTCGGCCTGCACGGCGCGATGGTCGCCGACGGCTACGACGATTGCGAAGGCGATCTGCTGGCGCGCGTGCGCGCCCTCGTCGGCTCCAAGGTCGTGGTGGGCGCCGAGCTCGATCCGCACAACCACCTCACGCCCGCGATGCTGGCCAATGCCGACCTGCTGATCGCGTTCAAGGAGTATCCGCACACCGACGTGCTGGAGCGCGCGTACGAGCTCGTCGACCTGTGTGCGGCGCAAGTCGAGGGGCGGGTGAAGCCGGTGGCGGCAGCGGTCGATTGCGAAATGCTCGTCACCATGCACACCTCGCGCGAGCCGGCGCGCGGCTTCGTCGACCGCATCCAGTCGCTCGAAGGCAGGGACGGCATTCTCTCGATCTCGGTCTCGCACGGCTTCGCCTGGGGCGACACCGAGCACATGGGCACGCAGGTGCTGGTATACGCCGACGGCGACGCGGCCAAGGCGCAGACGCTTGCACGCCGCCTCGCCGACGAGCTGATCGGCCTTCGCGAGCAGCTCTCGGTGCACTACCACGGCATCGACGAGGCCCTCGACGAAGCCCTCGCATTCGATGGCGCCCCGGTCGTGCTCGCCGACGGCGCCGACAACCCCGGCGGCGGCGCGGCTGGCGATTCGACCTTCATCCTGCGCCGCCTGCTTGAGCGCGGCATCGGCAACGTCTGCCTCGGCCCGCTCTGGGATCCGGGGGCCGCCCGCATCGCCTTCGAGGCCGGCCCGGGGGCGAATCTGCCCTTGCGCATCGGCGGCAAGATCGGTCCGCTCTCCGGCGATCCGGTCGATGCGCTCTGCACCGTGAAGGCGGTGCTGCCCGAAATGTGGATGACGGGCCTGGCCGGCACGCCGGTGGCGATGGGCGATTCCGCGCTGGTTGAGACGGGCGGCATCGAGATCGTGCTCATTAGCCTACGCAACCAGGCGATGGGCACCGACCTCTTCACGCAACTCGGCTGCGTTCTGGCTGCGAAAAGGATCATCGTCGTGAAGTCGTCGCAGCACTTCTACGCATCGTTCTCGATGGTCGCGAAGCACGTGATCTACGTCGGCGCGCCCGGCGCGGTCACGCTCGACCTGAACACACTGCCGTATCGCAAGGTGCGGCGGCCCAAATGGCCGCTCGTCTGATGCACCGCACAATCAAACCTTGCCAAAAGGATTCCCGCCAATGAAACGCTCCCTGCACGCTCTCGCGGTTGCCGTGCTCTTCGCTGGCCTGTGGTTCGCTACCGCCGATGCAAGCGCTCAGACCAAAACGCTGCGCTTCGTCGCGCAAGCTGACCTGAAGATCCTCGACCCGACCTTCACGCCGGCCTACATTACGCGCAACTTCGGCTACATGGTGTACGACACCCTGTTCGCGCAGGATGCGAATGGCGTGCCGCGCCCGCAGATGGTCGACAAGTACACGACCTCGAAGGACGGCCTGCACTGGAGCTTCACCTTGCGGCCCGGGCTGAAGTTCCACGACAGCAGCCCGGTCACCGCCGCCGACTGCGTCGCCTCCCTGCAGCGCTGGGGCGGGCGCGACAGCATCGGCCGGGCGATGAAGGCGTCGGGCGGCGAATGGGCCGCCACCGACGCGAAGACCTTCACGCTGACGCTGAAGGAACCGTTCGGGCTGGTGCTCGATGGCCTCGCGAAGCCGTCCGGATTCCCTGCGGTGATGATGCCCGAACGCCTCGCGAAGACGCCGACCACGGCGCCTCTCAGCGAGGTGATGGGATCGGGCCCGTTCCTCTTCAAACGCGATGAGTGGGTGCCGGGCAACAAGGTCGTGTTCGTGCGCAACCCGGCCTACGTAGGTCGCAGCGAGCCGCCAAGCGGCCTGGCAGGCAACAAGACCGCGCACCTCGACCGCGTCGAATGGCTTTATCTGCCGGACTCCAACAGCTCGACCGCCGCGCTGAAGAACGGCGAGGTCGATCTGATCGAGCAGCTGCCGCCCGACTACGTCACGCCACTGCGCGCCGACCCCGACATCAGGCTCGGCACCGCCGGCGCGTATCAGGGCTTCATCGTGTTCAACGAGCTGCACCCGCCGTTCGACAATGCGAAGGCGCGGCAGGCCGTGCTGCATGCGGTCGACCAGGCGAAGTTCGTGGTCGGCATGGGCTACCCGCTCGACATGCGGATGAACTATTGCGACACCTGGTTCATCTGCGGCAGCCCGAACCAGACCGCCGCCGGCGCGGCGCCGTTCATGAAGCCCGACATCGCGAAGGCGAAGCAGCTGCTGGCCGAAGCCGGCTACAAGGGCGAGAAGGTGGTCGTGTTGGTACCGACCGACATCACGACCCTGAACGCCGCGGCATTGATCACCGTGCAGACTCTGAAGTCGATCGGTATCAATGTCGACGCGCAAACCAGCGACTGGGCCACGATCACCGCACGCCGGGCGAAGAAGGAAGCGCCCGAAGCCGGCGGCTGGAACGTGTACGTGACGATCGCCGGCGAGTTCGACGCCGATTCACCGATGACAAACGCCTATCTCAGCACGGCCTGCGGCAATTCGCTGCCGGGCTGGCCGTGCGACAAGACGCTCGACGAGCTGCGCACCGCGTGGGCCCATGAAACGGTGCCGGCCAAGCGCAAGGAGCTTCTCGACCGCTTTCAGGAAAGGGCGTTCGAGGCCGTGCCGTATGCCTACTTCGGCCAGTTCTCGCCGGCTTACGCGGCGCGAAAGAGCCTGAAGCACCTCGATCAGTACTGGAACATTCCGAACCTCTGGGTTCTCGACAAGTAGCCGGGCGACGCGGCACCGCGGCCGTTTGGATGCAGACCGTCCTGCAACGCATTCTCGCCTCGCTGCCAGTCATGGCGGTGGTCGCGCTGATCGTCTTCTTGCTGATCCACCTCGCGCCCGGCGACCCGGCGGCCCTGATTGCCGGCGACCTGTCGAGCGCCGAAGACATCGCGCAGCTGCGCACCGCGCTCGGCCTCGACCAGCCGCTCTGGAGCCAGTTCCTGATCTGGGTCGGGCGCCTCATGCACGGTGATTTCGGCACGTCGATCTTCACTCACGTGCCGGTGACGCGCCTGCTTGCCCAGCGGCTCGAGCCGACGCTCTCGTTGACGGTGCTGACGATGCTGATCTCGATCCTGATCGCAATTCCCATCGGCACGATCGCCGCCTGGCGCGCCGGCTCGTGGATCGACCGCCTGGTGATGCTGTTCGCGGTGCTCGCTTTCTCGGTGCCGGTGTTCCTGATCGGCTACCTGCTGATCTACGGCTTCGCGGTGGTGCTGCGCTGGCTGCCGGTGCAAGGCTACGTCCACTTGAGCGAGGGCGTCGGGCCGTGGCTCGCCCATCTCGTGCTGCCGTGCGTGAACCTCGCGCTCGTCTACATGGCCCTCCTCACGCGCATGACGCGCGCAACCGTGCTCGAAGTGCTGCAGGAGGACTACATCCGCACTGCGCGGGCGAAAGGCCTCGGCGTGGTAGCGGTGCTCGGCCATGCGCTGCGCAATGCGGCGATCCCGATCGCGACGACGGTCGGCGTCGGCATCGCCCTGCTGATCGGCGGCGTCGTCGTTACCGAGACGGTGTTCGCGATTCCCGGCATCGGCCGTCTCGTCGTCGAGTCGGTGCAGCGCCACGACTACCCGGTGATCCAGAGTGTGTTGCTCTTGTCGGCTGGCGCCTACGTGCTCGTCAACCTGCTGATCGACCTCAGCTACAGGCTGTTCGATCCGCGCATCCGCGACTGAACGCCGCGATGGCAGCTTCGGCCTCGTTCGACGCCCCGCGCACGCTGCGGCGCTGGCGCTTCGTGCGCAAGCACCCGACGCTCATCCTCGGCGCGATCCTGCTGCTCGCGGTCGCGTTGCTCGCGCTCGCCGCGCCGGCGCTCGCGACCCACGACCCGCAGGACATCGACCCGGTCGCGCGGCTTCAGCCGCCTTCGGCCGAGCACCACTTTGGCACCGACGCGCTAGGCCGCGACGTGTACAGCCGCGCGGTGTTCGGCGGAAGGGTCTCGCTCGCCGTCGGCCTCAGCGTTGCGCTGCTTTCAACCGCGATTGGCGTCGTCCTCGGCCTCACCGCGGGCTTCGTACGCTGGGCCGACGGCCTCGTGATGCGCGTGATGGACGGCCTCATGGCGATCCCGGGCATCCTCCTCGCGATCGCACTGATGTCGCTGACGCGCGCGAGCCTCTTGACCGTGATTGTCGCGATCACGGTGCCGGAAGTGCCGCGCGTCGTGCGTCTGGTGCGTTCGCTCGCGCTGACGCTGCGTGAGCAGCTCTTCGTCGAAGCGGCGCACGCGATCGGCACGCGGCTGCCGCTGATCCTGTGGCGCCACGTGCTGCCGAACATGACGGCACCGCTGGTAGTGCAGGCGACCTTCATCGCCGCGTCCGCGGTGCTCATCGAATCGGCGCTGTCGTTCCTCGGCGTCGGCGTGCCGGCGCAGATTCCGAGCTGGGGCAACATGATGGCCGAGGGGCGCAACTTCGTCGCGGTCGCGTTCCACATCATCCTGTTCCCGGGCATCTTGCTCGCGCTGACCGTGCTCGCGATCAACCTGCTCGGCGACGGACTGCGCGACGCCCTCGACCCGCGCCTGGCGCGCCAGTTGTGACCCCGGCAGTGTCGTTGCCGCTGCTTGAGGTCGACGGCCTGTGCACCTCGTTCGACACTGTCGCCGGCACCGTGCGCTCGGTCGACGGCGTGTCGTGGCAGCTTGCCGCCGGCGAGACGCTCGGCATCGTCGGCGAATCGGGCTGCGGCAAGAGCGTGACTGCTCTGTCGATCATGCGCCTCGTGCCGACTCCTCCGGGCCGCCACGCCGGCGCGGTGCGCTATCGAGGCACCGATCTTCTGCACCTGCCGGAAAAGGCGATGCGGGGGATCCGCGGCGATCGCATCTCGATGATCTTCCAGGAGCCGATGACGTCGCTGAACCCGGTGCTGACGGTTGGCCGTCAGATCGCCGAGACCGTGACGCTGCACCAGAAGCTCAGCCGCCGCGCCGCGCAGGCGCGAGCGATCGAGATGCTGCGGCTCGTGCAGATCGCCGAGCCGGAGCGGCGCGTCGACGAATATCCGCACCAGCTCTCGGGCGGCATGCGCCAGCGCGTGATGATCGCGCTGGCGCTCGCCTGCAACCCCGAGGTGCTGATTGCCGACGAGCCGACGACCGCCCTTGACGTAACGATCCAGGCGCAGATCCTCGAGCTGCTGCGGGACCTGCAGCGCCGCCTCGGCATGGCCGTCGTGATGATCACGCATGACCTCGGCGTCGTCGCCGAAAGCTGCGATCGCGTGGTCGTGATGTACGCCGGCCGCAAGGTCGAGGAGGCGTCCGTGCTCGACCTGTTCGACCATCCGCTACACCCGTATACGCGCGCGTTGATGGCGTCGATGCCATCGCTCAATGCGACGGCGGCGCGCCTCATTGAGATTCCCGGAATGGTCCCGGCGCCGCAGGAGAGCGTGCGTGGCTGCGCCTTCACGCCACGATGCGCGTACGCGACCGAGCGCTGCCGACGCGAGGAACCGGCGCTCGAAGCGCATCGCCCGGACCACGAGGTCGCGTGCTCGGAGGTCGAGCGCGTCGTGCAGTCTCCCCCACCGGCGGCGACGATGCCGCTGAACGATGCACGATCGGAGCGACGACACGCCGGGACGGGGGTCTCGCGCATGACAAGTGCTCCCGGAATACTCGCAGGCATCCGTGCGGCGCTGGACCCTACCCTCGATCCGCCGCCCTCCGCGCCTCCACTGCTGGAGGTGCGCGGCCTGACGAAGCACTACTGCGCACCGCGGCGCTGGCCGCGCCGCGCGCCGCCGATCGTCCGGGCAGTCGACGACGTCTCATTCACTCTTACGAGCGGCGAGACTCTCGCCCTTGTGGGCGAATCGGGCTGCGGCAAGACGACGACCGGCAAGGCAGTCCTTCGCCTCATTGAGCCGACGGCCGGGTCGGTGCGCCTCGAAGGCGAGGAGCTGCTCGCGCTGCCCCTCGGCACGATGCGCGAGCGCCGGCGTGACATGCAGATCATCTTCCAGGACCCGTACGCGTCGCTGAACCCGCGCCTCACTGCCGGCGAGATCGTCGCCGAGCCGCTGCGCAACTTCAAGGCGACCGGCTACCGGAATGCGGCCGAGCGCCGCGAGCGCGCAGCGTGGCTCTTCGCGAAGGTGGGACTTCGCGCCGAAGCCCTCGGGCGCTATCCGCACGAGTTCTCGGGCGGCCAGCGCCAGCGCCTCGGCATCGCTCGTGCGCTGGCGCTGCAGCCCAAGCTGATCGTTTGCGACGAGCCGGTTTCGGCGCTCGACGTCTCAGTGCAGGCGCAGGTGATCAATCTGCTGATGGACCTGCAGGCGGAGTTTGGCATCGCCTACCTCTTCGTCGCGCACGACCTGACGGTGGTGCGCCACATTAGCCATCGGGTCGCGGTGATGTACCTCGGCCACATCGTCGAGGTGGCTGACCGTGACACGCTGTTCGCGGCGCCGCGCCATCCGTATACCGAAGTGCTGCTGTCGGCGGTGCCCGTGGCCGACCCGCGCAGGAAGCCTTCACGCATCCTGCTTGCCGGCGATCCGCCGAGCCCGGTGAATCCGCCCAGCGGCTGCCGCTTCCATACCCGCTGCCCGCTCGCGCAGCCTGTCTGCAGCGAGCAGAAGCCCGCACTGAAACCGCGCGAGGTACGCTCGGCGGCCGCGTCCGAACACCTCGTCGCCTGCCACTTCCGCTAACGCCACGGAGATAGTCATGTCCGAATCCGCACCCGAATTCGATCTGCTGATCCGCGGCGGTATCGTCATCGACGGTACTCGCGCGCCACGCTTCGACGCCGACATCGGCATCTCGGGTGGGCGCATCGCGGCAGTCGGCGATCTCGGCGACCGCAAGGCACGCGAGATGATCGACGCGCAGGGACGCATCGTCGCTCCCGGTTTCATAGACGCGCACACCCACGATGATCAAGCGGTGCTGTCGCAACCCGATATGAGCTTCAAGGTGTCGCAGGGCGTTACAACAGTCGTCGCGGGAAACTGCGGCATCAGCATCGCGCCGCTGCGCGCCGAGACGCCGTTGCCCTCACCGCTCGACCTGCTCGACCTGCCCATGCGCGGCCGCTTCGTGAGCTTCGCCGACTACTTCGCCGAGCTCGAAGCTACTCCCGCATCAATCAACGTCGCCGCTCTAGTCGGGCACACGACGTTGCGCGTTGTCACAATGGCATCGCTCGATCGGCCGGCTGGGCCGGCCGAGATCGCGGCGATGCGTGCGCTCGTCGAGGAAGCGCTGGACGCGGGAGCGATCGGCCTCTCCACAGGCACGTTCTATCCGCCGGCGGTAAAGGCAACCACCGACGAGATCATCGAGGTCGGCCGGTCGCTCGGTGTGCACGGCGCGCTCTACGTGACCCATATGCGCGACGAGGCTGACAAGGTGATCGACGCACTCGATGAAACCTTCAGGATCGGCCGCGAGCTCGGCGTACCGGTTGTCGTCTCGCATCACAAATTGCAGAACGTGGCGAACTTCGGGCGATCGAAGGTGACGCTGCCGCATATCCGCGCCGCGATGCAATGCCAGTGTGTTGCGCTCGA